>CAIYJU010000052.1 GCA_903926565.1 uncultured Bacteroidales bacterium | reverse complement strand
TTATGAGCGTAACCTCGTATTTCCCGGATTTTGCCATGGCGATTAATAACACCACCGCCAACCTTTATATTCCGAACGACAGCGTCGATTTCATTGTCAGCATCCCCGGGGTTAAACTTTACACAGATACAGTCATTCTGACTGGCCAGATAACTCCTGCTCCGGCAACCGGCAGCATCACCTTTACCTATCCGCAGGGAAACACAATCACCACGTTCCCCGGGTCCAAAATAGTTCGGATTAAACTGACCGGAAATGTTCCGCTGTCAAACTACCAGGCTCAGTTCTTTGCAAAGGGGCCAAACGGAACACCTGCACACCAGCGCAATGCCAACATCACTGTCCTGGCATCACTGGGTCTGGCTGTTGTTGTGACTGCGACCCCTGCTGCTGTATGTGCCGGGAGTTCAACGCAATTGCAGGCGTTTGCCAGCGGTGGAACAGGGCCTTATACCTATGCATGGTCCTCCAATCCTGCCGGGTTCAACGCTACTCTGCCAAACCCTGTTGCTTCGCCATCTGTCAACACCTGGTACATCTGCACTGTGCATGATAATGCAGCCCATGTGAAAAAAGACAGCGTCTACGTTACAATATTGAATGCACCTGCAACCCCGGGTACCATTTCGGGTAACCAGGCTCCTTGCGCGGGCGTTACAGAAAACTACAACATAGCATATGTACCTGGTGCAACGTCCTACAGCTGGAATGTTCCGGCGGGGGCTTCTATTCTTTCAGGACAGAACACCACGGCAATTTATGTTCAATGGGGAACAACTTCAGGAAGTATTTCGGTTACAGCCGGCAACAGCTGCGGAAGCAGTAACGCCAGCCTTCTTGCCGTAACCATTAACCCTGCGCCTGCAACGCCTGACCCGCTAACCGGACCGTCAACCGTTTGCACCAGCGCCATTGCCAATTTCAGCATTCCGGCTGTAGCCGGCGTTACCAACGTATGGACGGTTCCTCCCGATGCTATGATTACAGCAGGACAGGGAACAAATGCCATCACAGTACAGTGGGGAGTCAACGCCGGTTTTGTCAGCGTTACTGCTCAAATTGGCACCTGCATAAGTTCTGCATCGATCATGGGTGTCAATGTGGAAATACTCCCCGGCATGGCCCAGGCTATTTCGGGGCCCGATACTGTTTGCCAGGGTTATGGAGGTTATCAGTATAGTATCCCGGCGATATCAAATGCCACTACATACGACTGGACGTTGCCACAGGGCGCGGTTATTTCACAGGGCCAGGGTACAAACGCCGTCACTGTTGATTTCAGCGGGTCGGCCCTTTCCGGCGATATCAAAGCGGCAGGAGTCAACATGTGTGGCACTGGAACGGAAAGTACAGCATACATCCAGGTGGAGGTTTGTGCCGGAATCAATGAGAACAGGCTTCGTTCCGAGGTTCTGATCTATCCCAACCCGGTTCATGATCTTCTCACCCTGTCGATCAAAGGAATGGAGCGGAAACTCCAGGTTCAAATTACAGATGTGAGCGGCCGGCAAATCTATGACCAACAGCTTGATAACTTACCGGCCGAATGCACCAGGCAAATTGATGTCAGCAGATTTGCAAAAGGTGTTTACCTGATCAAACTCATGAACAGTTCGCGTGTGTTTACCGCAAAGTTTACCATTGACTGAAATTGAATTTCATAAATTAAGAGTCTGTTTAAATTTTTTAATGGGCTGTCTTTCTAAATTTAAACCTGTGCCGTAGGCACAAAATGTGGGTAGAAGAAGTTGAATGTTTACACAGCCATTTCGTCCCGTACGGGACGAAATAATGCAATTATGCATGATTTTCTACCCATGTAAAATCCCTAAAGGGATTAACAAGTATTTTTAAACAGTCTCTAAGAAATGTCAATTTTAAGCTCGATTAATTTGTCCCCATAGTCCAGATCTTATTCTGGAAATACCCGTTTTGTATCAGAATGGAGTCGTTGTTGGCGGATCTCAGCCAGCCGGAAAAGTATCCCTTGCCCCATCCGCCTTGTCCGTCCCATTGGGTAAAAACCACGGAGAAAAGGGAAGAGTTGTTATAGGTCAGATCGTATCTGACCCCTGCCGGGTTTACATAAAAGCAGGAAAACCGATAGAGCCCGGTATAATAGACATAACCCACGATCGGATCTCCCGGAATCCCGATTTTCATCGTTTCCATGTTGACAGTATCGCTGGTGCTGGTTGCAGTAAACCTGCAGCAGAATGTGGATGTAGAACAAAAATCCTTCGAAAAATTCGAGGCGTAGTTGAGTGTCTGCGACACAGTATTAATCTTATACGAGGTGTATGGCACAGGTTCAACCGGGTCAGATTTTTTTTTGCACGAGATGGCTGAAATCATCAGCACCGGGATCAGATAACAGAGTAGCTTTTTCATCTTTTGTTTTTGAGTGTGTGTAAATAACTGAACGTAGACCATGGAAGTCATACAAATATACGTAATATGTGAGTCTGTCCGATTTTGCCTGATTTTTTTTGATATTCCTGATTGAATCATTTTTCCGCCAGGACCTCTGCAATCCTGCCGGGTTTTCTGATCTCGCACTCCGGATGTAAAACAGAAAGAGACCACACTTTTTAATGTAGTCTCTTCCTGCCATACATAACCAATTGAAATATAAGAGAAATGCAGTTACGTCGCTATTGCCGTATAATCTTTTGCATCCCTGTTGATTCATTCTGCACAACCTTCAACATATACAATCCTGGTTTCTGATCGATCAGGGTTAATTCATGCAGCTTACCGGAGGTGAACTCCTTCTCCATGATCAATCCTCCCAAAAGATTATAACACAGCACTTTTACTACAGTTCCTTCAGGTTCTGAAGATAATTCAAGGGTGAAATTGCCGGTTGTGGGATTGGGGAATACCTTGAAAAAAGCATCTCCGCTGGTGATCGCAGGAATTGCATTTCCATTGTTGCCATCCCCGGTGATTTCTGCAAACTTGGCAAGCGGGGGACAATAGGTCCCGTCAGTTGAAATCCGGCCGAGCAGGTATGCCCCGTTTTGAACCTGAACACCAGGATAGAACAAAATGTTTTGTCCCGCAACCAGCTCAACGCTGCTTCCCAACGGCATGATAAAGACAGTGCCTCCACCAGCGAGTGTAATGGTCTGCCCGGCCGGATAGCAAACGGGTGACCCGGGAATTGCCAGGACATTCTGAATGTTAAGATTAAGAGGAACAACATTGATGTACGTGGCGCTTTCAATACTGGTGCCACATAAGTTATTGGCCATGACGCTGAGTAAGCCATTGCCGGTTGCGGTCAGGGTGCCACTTGTTCCGCTTCCCGTAACAGTTCCGGTTCCGCTGTAGGTCCAGGTATAGGAGGTCGCACCGGGCACATCGGAAATGGTATATGTTTGCGGTACCCCGCTGACAACTGTTGCCGGCCCGGTGATTGACCCGGGCTGTTCAGGGGCTGCAGCACACAGGTTGTACGCCAGGGTGTAGTTTCCAAAATTGCTGCTGTATCCCATTACCTTCAGCGTATAATAGCCTGATGTGGCAGGTGTCCATTCGATTTTTGAAAGAGGATATCCGCAACCATCATCGTTGTATGTAACCAGTGTGCAGGCTGCATCATACAACTGAAGGAAAGTGTCGTAATCGGCACCAGCTCCATCCCCGCAGCCGGTTTTAAAAGTGTAATGGTATCCGGTGTATGCATAGAATCTGTAATTTTTACATCCGGAAGCATCGATTGAGGAGGAAGATGTAAGCCAGGAAATTTCCGGATAAATGTTGAAATCATAGGTAGGACAAGCATGACACAGTTCAGGACAAACGATGCTGAAACTATGGATGCCGGGAAGGTTGTCTTCGTCATCCAGCAAAATGTAGTAAGTGGTGCCAGCAGTCCACGACATTGAACCGTACTGTCCGGGGTTATAAACGTCCTGAATACATGTCCAGGAAGCAGGAGAACAGGAAGTCGACCACATGTAATCAACCCAGTTACCGGCTGCATTTACCTGGATGCTGTATTGACCGGTTGCTGGTGCGACAAAACTGTAAATTTTTTCGACGCCTGGTGTACTATAGTAACAAGTATAATTGTTCCATACACCTGGTCCGCCACCAGGGAATTCGACAGCCTGGTTACAGGCCAGAGGGGTGATTCCTATACACGGATTTGGGTCATTTATATAAAACGTATGCGGACCTGCACCCGTCAACTCCCCATCCAACAATATATAGTATGTTGTACCGGCAGTCCAGTACATGGAACCATAGGAACCGGGCCAGTAAACATCCTGAATGCAATTCCATCCGGTCGAGCCACAGGAAGTGCTCCACATATAGTCGACCCAGCTTGACGCATCGGTAACCTCGATGCTGTAATAGCCGGTATATGGTGCCACGAAAGTATAGATCTGTTCCATTCCCGGGCACGTGTAGTTACAGGGAGCAGGGGAATAGGTATTCCACGCTCCGTTTCCTGTATTTGAGTATGTTGCGGAATTGGCGGCTCCTGTCCCTGCGATTGGTGTGGTATTCAGACAGGGATTGAGGATGATAGCAAATGTCTGGGTAGTAAGGACTGTACTTTCCGCATCAGCGAGAATATAATAGGTGGATCCTGCTGTCCAGTATACTGAACCAAAGGTTCCGACTGAGGCAATATCCTGGATGCAGTTCCATACTCCGCCACTACAGTCGGCAGGTCTCCACATGTAATCGATAAAGTAACCGTTTGCTGCAGAAACATTGACGCTGTAATACCCGGTATAGGGTGCGACAAAGCTGTAGATTTGTTCATTTCCGGGGCATGAATAGCCACATGGAGTAGTCCAGGATGTGTACCAGATTCCCGATCCGCTTTTGGAGTACGTTTTCGCATTGGCTGCACCTCCGTTGTTGAGTGCAATAACATTTGAACAGGGTTCTGCTGTTCCCGAAAGTGAAATGACCCTCGGGGTTACTGTATTGTTGGCATTGTGGGGGAGGTTAAATGAAGCGGTCTTCAAACCTGAAGAGGATGGCGTGAACCGAACCCAAATGGTACCGGACGTGTTGGGTTCCAGGTAGAGATAGGGAGTTCCGACAATTGAGAACTGACTGGCATCGGTACCTGTGATGTATGCATTTCCAGCCTCAAGATTCAGATAATTAGGAGCAGTGCCATTGTTGTAAACGGTTATTGCCAGGTCCTGGTAGGATCCCACATTGAGTTGTGAGTATGAAAGAGATGCTGCCGGAGAAGTGGCCATGCTGACACTTGACCCGCCGTTATATAGCCAATATGCTAAATTATTATTGTTGTAGGAAACTTCAAACTTGCCCCACACATTATAAAAATTAGGATAATCACATTCTGTCACACCGGTGAGGTGGCACCATCCATAAAGTTGTCCGATTACTACACCTCCTGCATCAACCAGGTTTCCTCCGGAACTGCCCCCTACCGATTCACCCCCAAGGGCCCTGGTATAATGGAAATTTGAAGTACTCAGGCCTCCGCATGAGAAAGTAGGCGATGTTTTATTCAGGGCGCGCTGGTATTTTTGTGGCATGCCTGCCGGGTGGTTTACCGAGTGTACGGTGGCATCATTCGCAACTCCACCGGCTGTCCACCCAAGGTAATATCTGTATCCGCCGGGATTATCGTTTAACAGCACCAGGGTGAAATCACTCTGGCTGTTGGTCGCAAGCAGGTTTGAGCCGTTTATCAGGATAACACTGGTATTGGTAGCTCCATTACACGAGGTGGTATAGAGATCGAATTTTGCTTCGAGCGAAGCTGCTGAAGCCTGTGTTGAAAAACAATGGTTTGCAGTCAATAAAAACGGCTGATAGTCAACAGCCCTGATGTCATTAAGCAAAGTTCCTGAACAGATGTAATAAAATCCCCCATCAACAAACCGGAGTTGTGAGGTGGCAGCCTTTAATGCGCCAATACTGGCGAAACCATTGGCATAAGCACAGTTGACATCTTCATAGCAATCGACATTAGGGGCATCGGGAAGCAGCCTGTTGTTTGCATGGACAACCCTGGGGATGGTAAAATACACATTCTCAGTTAACACATTCACCGGGATTACAACCTCCAGGTAAACATAATCTGCAAAAGTAGTTGTAGTGTAAAAACCGTTTTCATTTACTTTTCCTTGTAATTCGGTTTGATTAAATGCATACCCGTCTTTGCTGAACAGGTTCACCTGCACGCCGGCCGGGAAATTCCCTCCTGAGAAGAAAATCCTCAGTTCTTCAGCTGATTCAGACCTGATGTAGGTTGACCAGACCAGGGAATCCTCAGTGAACCTGGCCAGTATACCGCCTGAAACAGTTTTCTGTGATCCGGGTTCCGGAATATCCGTAACATTCAGCGTAAACTGAATTGGATCCTTCAGGTCACGTACAACTCCAATTGCAGGAGGGTCAACAGCATCTTCAATACCTTTTCGTTCTGTTGGTGTTAAGGTATTAAGAATGTGTTTTTCATTCTGACTGAAAGTTCCTGCCGTAACATGTTGTAGAGGTATTTTGCGGGGAAGAAGATTGTTGTCAATAAAATGCTCAATCGCTTCAACAGAAGCATTTCCAACAGATTGGGATTGTGCAGCCGAGAATAAAAATCCCTGTAAACAGAGGAATATTAATACCCTTAACTGAACCTGAAGAGAGTAAATGTTTTTCATAAAATTTGGTTTTACTTAGGTTAAATGAAAACTAAACAGAATCAGATTGTCTGAACAAAGTTATAGCATTTCGGTATCGTATTGCCTTAAATCAGGCTGTGATAAAGCCTCTTCCGTGGGGATTTAAAACGGTTTTTGGAAGGAAAAAAACGTAAAAAAAGTTGATATATCTCAATGGGGGGGGGCGCTGGTCTCCGATGATGAATCATTCAATCGGTGACCAAAAGGATCCGGCACTTAATGTTTCCGTAAGATGCTACTGAATTACTTCTTAAATAATGCGGCAAGAAACACCTTCATGTCATTCCATGAATCCTGGTCTGCCTTTGCATTATATTCAATGGGCATGCTGAATTTCTTGCCGAGCTCTGTCGCATCAGGGTTTGTAAATGCATGGGTCGCATCTGCATAGGTTTTAAACGAATACGTGGCGCCAATAGAATCCATTTTGTGCTGAAAAGCACCAACGTCCTGCTGAGAAACAAACTTGTCGCTTCCTCCATGGCATATGAGGATCTTTGCTGTTAACAGTTTTTTGTCGGGTGAAACGCCCCCAAGGCTTCCATGAAAGCTGACGACACCTTTCAATCCGGTCCCCAGCTTTGCAGCGTTTAAAACCACAAAACCGCCGAAACAATAACCAATTGCCGCCATATCGCCCTGATCTGCCTGGGGATATTCGTGTATTTTGTTGATTGCATCATCCAACCTGCTTTTAGCCAGGTGAGGATCCTGGTAGAAAGGCATGGTGAGTGACTGGGCTTCCTTCGGGTCCGCCGCAGTTTTCCCATTGCCGTACATGTCGGCAACCATTGCGAAATAGCCCAATTCTGCTAATTTCCGGGCTCTCATCCTGGTGTAATCATTCACTCCCCACCACTCTGGCACAACAATTACCACCGGCAGTTTTTCATCGCTGCTTCCGTTATATGCGATGAAACCGGTAAGTGTGAGGCCATCGGATGAATGGTAGTTTACAATTTCTTCCTTTATAGTGAATGTCTTACTGCCGGATTGAGCAAATGAGTTGATTGCAACCATGGTGATCATCATGACATGCAAGCTTACTAAATATTTTGATTTCATACTCTGCCTGTGGATTTGGGTTTAATCTTGAACTTCCACGGCAAAAGTACCACTAAAAATATTGTTATTTAGAATGAATAAAGTTAAAAGTTGTTAATTGAGTGGAACAGCCTACCACCATCTGACCCCGGCGAGCCGGCACAACTCCATCCGGGAGATAAGCAGGTAATATTCAAACTGAAGCCGGCTTAGCTGGGCGTCCTTGTAATTGGTGATGGATGTGAGCAGGTCGAGGTTGGTAATTACGCCGTACTTATACCGGTCGGAAGCCAGATCCATCGCAAGCTGCGCCTGCCTGATCAGTGTATCTGCACCTGAAAGTTTTTTCCGGCTCTTCTGTATGTCATCCATGGCATTGAGGAGATCTTTGTTTAACGTTACCTTTTGCGATTCCAGCGCCAGTTTAGATGCATTGAGGTTGATGGTCGCCATCTTCTTCTGCAACCCGGGCCTGGATGCAGCCAGAATCGGGATGGAAACGCCGGCGCCGACAAAATAGTTGAATTCCGGTACATCGATTTCAGGCATGAAGCCGTTTTTATAGCCAACACCTGCCAGGAAGTTCAGAGTTGGCAGGTAGTCGCGATTGGCTGAGACAATATCCCATCCGGCTGATTTTATTTTATCCCCGGCAATGATGATTTCAGGGTTGTTCTGTAAAGCCAGGCTGATAATGGAGCCGGTTGCGACGCTAAACGTGGATTGATCGACAACCGTATCCTTCTGATAAGCTGTTCCGGTATTCCCGGTCAGCATGTTGAGCATGTTGTATTGTTTGCTGAGCTGTGTTGAAAGGTCTGTATAGAAATTTTCCGCGTTCGTATATTTTACCTGGGTTGAAACAAGATCATAGGTAAGGGCATCGCCGCTTTTCACCTTGACACTGATCTGTTTCAGTGTGGTCCCCAGAAGACCGATCTGGTCCTGCTGCACCACCAGGCTTTTGTTGAGAAAGATGATGGAATAGTAAATCTGTGCAACCTGGTAAGCCAGCTGAATTTTGAAACTTTCGAAGTTATCTCTTGAAGTTTCCAGGTCACTTTTTGCCTTATTAATCGTTGCAGAAGTGCGTAAGTCGACCAGTGGCTGTACCAGGCTGACAGAGGCGTTGTAGTTGTCGGCAGGCTGAATTTTGACCTCCTGGTATTGACCTCCTCCTGTCGGGAACTGGATGGCAGGCGTGGGGTATTGCCGGCGATACGACAAATCTCCGCCGGCAACCGGCAGGTAACCCGCTTTGCCGAAGGAGACTTTTACCTCACTCATCCTGACAAGGTCGCTCATTTCCCCCACCCGGGGATAGTTCTGAAACGATTGGTCAACCATTTTTTTCAGCGAGTAGGGAACCACCACCTCCTGTGCCGATAAAATTTTCCAGAAAAGGGGAATAATGATGACAATAAATACAACTCTCATATTTTGTTGACTCGCTGTGAGTCACGAATTTATTTTACCGTACTTCCTTTCCTGATTTTTCAACCCTGTCCAGCCAGGTTTTCCGGGTTACCTCTGTGGCACTTTTAACAGGCCCGAAGCAGGAGACTTTCACCGGTTTTACACCGCAAAACTCCAGTGTTGATCTCTTCAGCTGGTTCACGCTCGGCTGGTGGAACATGAACCTGTAATACCAGCCTGGCTGGTCAAGTGTTGTGATAATATGTGCTGTTTTCCCTTTGAGCAATTTATCCCACCAAACAGAGTTTTCGCGGTATTGAAAGGCCATTCCGGGCAAAAAGAGCCTGTCGATAAAACCTTTCATGATTGCCGGAAGTCCGCCCCACCAGACAGGATGAACCCACACCAGGTGATCTGCCCATTTTATTTTTTCCCAGGCCTCCAGTAAATCCGGTTCCAGGTCCATCCGTTTTTGATATCCTGACTGTAAATTTGGATTGAACCGTAAGTCACAGATCATGATCTCTTTAATTTCATGGCCGGCCGATGATGCTCCTTGTTTATAAGCATTAGCAAGGGCGAAGTTAAAACTTAGCTTATTTGGGTGTCCGTTGATGATCAGTATTTTTTTCATTTTTGGCTGATTTTATTGATTAATTGTTTCCGGCAAAATTCGGAAAGCGGGGATGCCTGTGAAAGAAGAAAACCTGTGAGCTGTTGATTTGGATGGTTGAATTGTAATAAAGGAAAATCAACAAAGGAGTAAAATAAGGATAAAAACAGATAACAGGATGGTTAATGGTGTGAAAATGACCTTTTCAAGAAAATTGCGGGAAGTAAGATTTGCAATGGTATTCAGAATGAACATGCCCAGCATGAGCCACAGGATCACATTTAAAAAGCGATGATTGATGTTGAGAGGGATTAACTGAATTTTCACCATGACAACCATCAGGAACAGGAAATTCACCAAGATTGAAAAGATTTCAAACCGGTACATGGCAGCATCAGACTTAAGCCGGCTGCCCCAGATGATGGTGTATGGAATCACTTTTGCAAGCACCAGCAGGTGAAATACACCGGTTATGGAAAAGATTATGATCAGCCCAAATGGTGCAGCTTCCTTCATCGTGCCAATGAAATTGCGTTATACTAAAACTTACCGAATTTCAAAGATAAGTTCGCATTGAAGTTGTTGATCAGTCCACTGCTGGTATTGATTAAATCCAGGTCGGGAGTGTAGCGATAGGAGACACCTGCATCAACCCGCATGAATTTTACCAGGTTAAGTTCGAGCATCACCCCGGGTTCCACCACAAAAAAAGCATCCCAGTCAAGTGTTGTACCGTTATAATTGTCATTGTTGTTTTGACCATCATGGTGATACATATCAGTGTTAAATGCCATCCCTCCGCCTCCGATCAGGATGGGGAAATTGACATGAACGGGATAAGCCGGGAATACCCTGAACTCAAATTTCAAACCGCCATAAGCACCATACAGGTAAGCGCCTGCTGAATCTTTAACATTGTCATACCAGAGGTTTCCCGGATTCACGATGCCGCTGGCGGCCAGGCCGACAGAGAAGAAATGGTCGATGATGGCGCCAAAACTCAGGCCTGCCATGAAAACATCTTTGCCGTCGAACTGAGTATAAGCACTTTCAGGACTGATGTAATATCCAATTTTCATCGGATGCCCGGATTTGTGGAAGAGTGTTTTAATTTCACCGTCATCCTTTGATGAAGATTGTTGGTCCGACACGGTTTGCGCCATCATCGAAAATCCGGAAATAACCCCTAGAACCAGAACACAAAAAAACTTTTTCATAAACGGTTTTTTAAGATTCGAAATATTTTATCATTCAGTTGAAGATTCCATCGGTTTAACCAGATTCCCTTTGGGCTCGACAATCTTTTTAGTTAAATAGGCGCCAAGCAACTGGCCCAGGCCACCGCCACCATCATTGCTGGTTACCAGCGTGTCGGGGACGACTTTTACATTGCCGGTTGCCAGTTTTTCAGCCACCTGAACTGCGATGACACCCTCCTGTCCGATGGCCTGCCGTTGTTTTTCGTAGGCCTCAGCGGTTGCCGTACCTTCGGCGAGAATGGCCACACCTTTGGCTTTCCCGATGGATTCAATCCCGGAAGCCTCACCGGCCTTCTCAAGTCTCGTGGATTCACCTTTCCCTTCGGCTTCCTTGATTGCCTTGAGTTTGCGGTTTTCGGCAATTTTCACTTCAATTTCGCTCTGGACCAGGTCAACCTGCTTGTCTGCCTCCGCCGTTGTTTTTGCCATGGCAATGCGGGTTTGCTGCGCTTTTTGCTGTTCCACGTACATGGCCTGCTCCTGCTGGGCAATGATGCGGTCGGTTTGGGTTTTCATCAGGTTTTCTGGCAATTGTATCTGGCAGATCAGCACCGAAACCAGCTCAACATGATATTTTTCGAGTTCATGGCGGGCACGGTCTTCGGCTTTCTGCTGCTCTTCATGCCTGTTTTGCATGAAACTCATGGCAGAGGTTGTGGAGGCCTGGTTTCTGAAACTGGAATCGATCATCGGATGAATCACATGTTCGATGAGGTTCTGGATGGAACCAATCTTCGCTACCATGTAAGGAGACTGGTCAGGGCGTACCCGGATGACGACCTTGACGGCAACTTTTATCTCGAAACCATCATTGGAAACCACCACCAGCGGATCAAACGGGGTGCTCTGGTTTTCATCCCAATCGATGGTAATGTTCGTGGTATCTACAACATAAGCAATATAAGCCCTGCGGTTCAGGTAGTAAATCCCCGGCCCGGCGACCTCCTGCTGGATTCCGCGGTAGCCTTTGGGTACCACATATCGCTCAATACCGACATCGATTCGCGTTTCTGCATTCATCACCTCTTTTGTAGTGGCATCGATGCGTTGATCTTTTATTTCGGCTTCAGCAATTTTTTCAGCAATCTCTTTGATCTGGACCGGCTCCTTGCCAACATTTGAAACCAGTACAGCAACCTGGCCACGTTCAACAACAGCAACACTGTCCAGTTCAACGCTGAACATCAGTGAATTGATATAATAGGTGCCCGGTTTCAGCACATCGAACTGCGGGCCGCGCTGTCCGCCGTTTTCAAGGAATTTAGTAACATCCTGGAAGTTGTTGTGCCCGGTAACAGGTTTGGCAACAAATTCCGACTCCGGCAATGGCTGGCCGTCGCGGGCAACCACAATTCCTACTTTCTGATCCGGAATGATGATGGTCTCCTTAATCTCCACCCTGAAAAGATCGGTGTTGATTCGGTATTTTCCCGGCAATAAAATGGAAACCTGTGGCCCTTTTTCACCGCCATTATTCAAAAATGTCTCCCCGTCTTCATAATTGCTGTGCCCTTCAACGGTTTTTGCCAGCAACCGTCCGCCACTGATCTGCTTTCCATCCTGAGAGGTGATGATCCCGATTTGTCCTTTGTCGATAACGGTAACATTTACTTTTTTTATTTTGAACAGCAGCGGGTTGATACGGTAATTGCCCGGAGGCAGTGCTTTGATCTGCGGCCCTTTTTCTCCGCCGTTTTTCAAAAAGGCTTCCCCGTCCTGGTACAGATCACAATCAACGACCTTTCCAAAGATACGTCCCGCAGGGATCGGAGCCCCGTCGATGGACTCCACGATACCAACCTGGTTTTCATCGATTACGGTGACCGGCTCGATTTTCAGGTTAAAAAGCAACGGGTTTATCCGGTAGATTCCCGGGGGCAACAGTTGAATCTGAACACCTTTCTCACCGCCATTGGTCAGGAATAACTCACCATCCTGAAAAAGGTTGCATTCAACGGTTTTCGCAAAGATCTTCCCGGAAGGAACCGGGTTGCCATCGACAGAAACGACGACACCGATTTCATTGTTGCCGATGACCGTGAATTCCTGCTTCTTGGTTTTATAGATGAACGGGATCAGGAGGTACAAACCCGGCCCTTTGGCCCTGGCCTGAACACCGATTTCATTGCTCAGGGCAAAGATCCGGTCTTTGGGCATCTCTTTGCCGAACCAACGCCGTTCGAGGATGTTGATCTCTTTGCCTCCAACGATCAGAATTGAACTGTAGAGGAGGATAAAAACAAAAATTGCAGCTACGCTGATGGCTGCAATCATTAAAATTGATGTTGTTTCCATGGTGATCTGAATTTAGCTCAAAGTTAATGCTTAAAACCTCAGATTGAGCTAAAGGTTGCTGATTTATCTGATCAGGTTCTTATAATGATAATACCGGCTCACAATGTCATCGACAAACCCTTCGGTTTTATAATCGATCGGGTAATCGTCGACAGAGTCATTTTTTGCGACAGGGTCTTTTTTTGACCGGCGCAACAGGTAGTAGTCCACGTTGCCGTTCCACCTGTTTTTATCCTTGCCGAATTTTTCCGCTTTTTCCCTGGCGGCCAGTACCTTACCGATGCCGACATTGTAACAGGCCAGCACAAAATAGATTCGTTCAACCGGGCTGGTAATTTCATCGGGGAGCTGTGAGTCGATAAACCGAAGGTATTTTATCCCTCCGGTGATTTGCCTTGCCGGTGTGGCTGCACTGTCGATCCCGAATTTTGCAGCGGTTTCGGGCATCAGCTGCATCAGACCGCTGGCACTCCGCGACGACGTCAGTCCTGGTTTGAAATTCGATTCCTGGTAGATCAGCGAGGCAACCAGGCGCCAGTCCCACATCACCAGCCTGCTCTGCTGCCTGATGACGTCATCAAATGGTGAAATCTTATTCTTTCCGGTCACCGAGAAGTAGTCATTCTGAAGGAATCCGGCGATGCGCTGGTTGTCGAAATATTCGAGGTAGGTTTGTTTCAGATCCCGCGATGATTTGAACTCCTTCAGCCAGTTGTTGACTTCTGTGCGCAGCGAATCGGAAGAATGGCCGACACCCCATCCATATGAAAAAAGCGGGAAGGCCAGCACAGACATGTCGAGGTTGCGATAGTACCGGTGGTAGACCATGGCCACATTTTCCTGGCATAGTGCAAAGCGGATGGTTCCGGCAGAAACACGCCGGATAAGCTCCTCCTCGCTGACGTCAGACTCCTCTTTCAGAATGGCATTTTTTCCGGTTTTCTTGTAAAATGAATGATACTGGGAAGCCAGGAACGGACTTTTCCGAACGTAAACCGTATCCTGAGGGAAGTCGGCCAGGTTGGTGATGAGCCCTGGTCCATCTTTCGCAGGGTTTTGACTTTTTCGTTGTACAAGCACCAGCCGGGTTTCGCCAAAGGGGTCGGAAAACCTGACCAGCTTTTTTCCATCACTGGTTATGGGAATGTTGAGTGCAATGAGGTCGGCGGCGTTGTAATACATATAATATTCCAGCTTCGAGATATCATTGCTGGCAATTATCCGGAGCGGAACACCCAGGTATTTGGCAAATGATTCCAGCAGGGCAAGCTGGTAACCCATTGGATGCCCTTTGTAAATAAAGTAGTTAAGTGTGTTTTGGTCGGTAAGGGCAATGAGGTATCCCCGTTCACGGATACGGCGGAGTGCGTCTTTTTTGGCCTCCTCACGATGATACAGGCTTCTTGTTACAAAAAATGCAATGGCAACAATAGCCAGGCCCAGCAGAATGGCTCTGAGGATGATGTATTTCCTGGATGTCTTATTCAATATATAGGGTTAAGAGATTTTGTATCTCATTATGTAATCTCATTATTGGTGGCCCAGAAATAGAAAAACCGCGAAGCTGAGATCAGCAAAGGTATTCCCATCGTGACATAGAACGTATAGAGCCACTCTTTGTTGATCACATCCAGTTTGCGCAGCATGATTCCGCCGGTGATCATGATCGCCATCATGAAATATCCACGGAAGTTGAAAAACGAAAAGGCACAGGGGTAGGGGATGTTGATGCCATGGATCCGCCGGATGTGCTTGCGCGATATTTTTGCAAAGAGGAGGATATAAAAAATGAATCCGCAAACTACGCTCCCAGCCAGTCGCCAGCCCGGATGATCGGGATGCTCAAGGAGGTAACTCAACCCACGGCCGGCAAGAATACCTCCCGCGGTAGTCCATGCCAGGCCTGCAATGAGCAGGAGGTTGTGTTTGCTGATGGAGGGTTTATACTTTTCGAGCAGATTCATCGAATTGTTTTTTACCGCAAGGGAGCAAGGCCTTTTTACGTTGGGCATAGCTTTTATGCCCGGCATTGTTTTAATTCTGCGGAGGCGTTGTTTTGGTCCAATAGGTGTTTCTTCCAAGCAGGGAGACACCAATGTAACCGCGCACCTTCAATTTTGAGGGTCCGTCGAAGGCGATATAGCATTTATAGGTTTTACCGTTTTTCGGATCGTAGATGGTGCCACCCGACCACTCATCCTTGCCGTCGAAGGTAAAGTTCTTCATGTTGACCATGCCAATCAATGGGGTTGCTTTCAGCTTTTCTTCCGGATTTTCCTTGTCTGTACGTGGCTTGCCCGTCACTTTGTCAAGCGGCTCCCTGAGCCATACCAGTTTTCCGAAATACTTTGAGCCCTCTTTGTAAAGGGTAATCTTTCCTGTTGCTTCCTGGTTGAGCCATGTGCCAAGAAGATCATCAGCTTTGTGAGTTTGGGCTGAAACTGTTATCCCTGACCAAAGGGAGATGACGACTGCCAATAATAAGGTTGATGTGATTTTTTTCATATTTTTTTTGGATTAATAAGGGATTAATTTAATCTCATCTGGCATGCCAAAGATAGTTTGGATAGACATCCGGATAACAAACGAAAAAAATTATTTGGGTATTTTGATCTTTTGCCCCGGCGACAACCTGCTGTTGGTTTTAAAATTATTGATAGCCTTTAGCTGGGCAACGGTAACATCAAATTTATTTGCGATTTCCCACAGGTTATCCCCGGAAACAATGGTATACCAGGTAAATTTTTGAGAACCGGAGGATGTTTTTGCCTTGGAACCCGATGCCGGAATATTTCCGTTTGACACTACTTTGATTTTCTGGCCAACAAGCAGTGTCTGGTTGGGAAGATTGTTCCACTTCATCAAATCTGCGGTCGTACAATGATATTTTTTGGCGATGATGCCCAGGTTTTCACCGCTTTTAACGACATGGACTGTTTTTGGAGTTTCGTCAGACTGGCTTT
Source organism: uncultured Bacteroidales bacterium (assembly GCA_903926565.1). Lineage (GTDB taxonomy): Bacteria > Bacteroidota > Bacteroidia > Bacteroidales > FEN-979 > CAIVAT01. Next base: position 66,307 of record CAIYJU010000052.1, on the reverse strand, counting down.
CCTGCATTGTGGGTTTAGGCACTACCGCCTCGGGAGCCGGATTTGACGAAGATGTCTTTATGGAGGTGTCTTTGGAGACCTCCTGTGGCACGTAGGTTGATGTAACGCCTGTTTCCTGCGGTTTCCCCTTACCGGAATTGGTATAGACCAGGATTTTTTTATTCGGTTTGATGGTGTTTTTCTTTAACCCGTTGAGTGATTTAAGCTCGGCGGGCGTCATGTGAAATTTCTTTGCAACAGAGGCGACTGTTTCACCACTTTTTACTGTATACAGCTCAGATTCACGATAGGTACTGTAAACCATTTGCATCATGGCATCGCTGGCCAAACCCTCTTTTGTCCGGTATGCATAAAGCGCGGTTTCATTATTGATAAAATTACCGATATATTTTTTCCGCAAACGCAGTTTATAGGGATTCTCGGCTGTAGCCGGGATTATTTTACGCTTATACGCCGGATTTAAGAACATGATCTCCTCCATCGGGATGTTAAGCATTTCCGAGATCTGATCGAAAGAAAGTGGATTTCTCACTGTTACCGTATCAACCTCGTAGTACAGAATCCCCGGGTCAACCGGATGAATCTTATGCTCATTTGCATAAGTGATCACATAGCTTGCGGCGATAAAAGCGGGAACATAAGAAGCGGTTTCCTTTGGGAGGTATTTCTTGATGGCCCAGAAGTTCTTGATGCCTCCTGAGCGGCGGATCGCCTTATTCACATTGCCGGCACCCGAATTGTAGGCAGCAAGGGCCAGTGACCAGCTTCCATAGATGTCGTACAGATCGGTAAGATGCTCGCAAGCCGCAATTGTTGACTTGTACGGATCAAACCGGTCGTCAACATAGGTACTTACTTTCAGCCCGTAAACTTTCCCGGTACCATACATAAACTGCCAGAGCCCTTTTGCGCCGGCCGGTGAATTGGCGATGGGGTTGAGCGCAGATTCAATCACAGCCAGATATTTCAGTTCCAATGGCATGTTGAATTTATCAAGCTGCTCCTCAAAAAGCGGAAAATAAATCTGGGCCAGTCCGAGGATGCGGGCTGTCAGCTTTCGTTTTCTGACACCGTATAAGTCGATGAAATTTTTGACCTCTGTGTTATAAACAAACTCGAATGGCGACTGGTCGTTCATCAGTGCGATCCTTTCACGATAAACGGAGTCGGGGAATGCAGGGATATCAGTATCTGAATAGGTGCTCCAGTTCTGATACTGGTTGGCATTCGGGAACCGGGTATCTTCAAATATTTTAAGGTTTGCCAGACTGTCGAGCATGACCACCACCTGGTCATCTTCGATAAAACGACTGTTTTTAATTGCTGAATCAGGTCGTATGGGAACCTGGGCTGTAAGGAAAAAAGGTAAAAATAACAGGGAAAGGAGAGTAAACCGGATTTTTGTCAATACCACTGGGAAAAATTTCATGAATGAACCTACTTATGATAATAACTGCAAAAATAGGGTTTTATTTTAAAAATTCTCTACATGGATCGTGACTTCGGCATGATCAAAGGCTTTTTTGATCTCTTCTTCTATGCGGTCGCAAATCTCATGGGCTTCCTTCACCGTTTTATCAGCGTCCAGGTTCAGGTGAAAATCGATGTATTTATAATTTCCGGCTTTTCTTGTCCGCAGCTCATGGAAACTCATTTCTGCGGTGCAATGATGGTGAATGATCCCCGAGATTTGTTCTACATCTGCTGCGGGCAATGCAAGGTCAAGCAGCGGAGCATAAGCCTTTGAGAACAGTTCGTAGGACTCTTTTAAAATCAACAGGGCTACAAGGATGGCAGCAATCGGGTCAACCATGTGAATGCCGCTGATCCACATCAGCAATAACCCAGCAGCCACGCCAATGGAGGTGTAAACATCGGTTTTAAGATGCAGCGCATCGGCTTCCAGCGCAACTGAATCGGTCTCCTTTGCGACCCGGTAAAGTTTCCTGGAAACAAAAATGTTGACGGCGGCAGAAATAAGCATCACAGCAAAACCAAAGCCTATCTTTTCAACTTCTCCCGGGTTGATTATTTTCTTGATGGCTTCATAAATGATCCAGAATGCCGCAACAAAAATAAGGAGCGCTTCGACCACGCCGGAGATGTTCTCAAATTTTCCATGCCCGTAGGGATGCCTTTCATCGGCAGGTGTGTCGGAAATCTTTACAGAGAAAAACGCAACAAAAGATGCCAGGAGGTCCATGAATGAATGGATGGCCTCCGAGATGATGCTCACAGAGCCTGACAATAAACCTACGCCCAGCTTGAGGATGATCAGCAGGCTGTTTGAAAAAATTGAGAGGCGGGCAACCCTGATCTTTTTGTTCATTCACATTAATTTCAGCAAAAATAGTGATTTTATGAGAACATTGAAATTGGTATATTTGTAATCCTATTCTTTTCAAGATGAGACAGATTTTAAGCACGCTTTTACTTGTTTTTATTACAACAGCAGCTTCCTTTGCCCAGGATAGTCCGCAGGATGCCAGGCCGGCTCTCCGGCATGAAATGACGCCGGATGAGCTGTTACGCAGGAATGAAATCGGCAGAGGTTTTGTAGAAACCAATCCCCCGGTTGCACCAGTCCGCAATGTGGAAGAATTTGACCGGATGCAGGGGGCCCTGGTGCGGTATCCCTTTGGCATTCCGATATCATTGATCAAAGAGATGGCCACAGACGTTACTGTTACTACCGTAGTGGCTTCTGTCGCCCAGAAGAATACCGTGATAAGTCAATATGTCAGCAACGGCGTTGATACAAGCCACTGTAATTTCATTATTGCCCTGTCCGACAGCTATTGGACCCGCGACTACGGACCCTGGTTCGAATCGGACAGCGCCAGCCAGATCGGGATTGTTGACTTCCCGTACAACCGTCCCCGCCCCAATGATGATGAGATTCCTAAAAAAGTAGCAGAGATGCTTGGAATTCAATGGTACGGAATGAATGTGATATCCACAGGAGGGGATTATATGACCGACGGATTGGGAATAGGTGCTTCGACTGATCTCGTCTGGGTCGAAAACCCAACCCAGACCCATGACCAGATTGCACAGAAAATGAATGACTATGTTGGTATTACGAACTTCCAGGTTGTTCCCGATCCGAACATATCTTCTTCCATCGACCACATCGATTGCTGGGGAAAATTTCTGGCCCCGGATAAAATGCTTATCAGAAAAGTGCTTACGTCTGATCCCGAATATGCACCCCTGGAGGCTGCCGCCACTTACTGGGCATCGCAAATCTGCTCCTATGGCTACAATTATAAAATTTTCCGGGTGATGACCCCGCAGGATCAGCCCTACTCGAACTCGGTGATCCTGAACAACAAGGTACTGGTGCCGTTCATGAATTCTCCCTGGGACGACAGTGCGAAAGCAGTGTATGAAGCTGCCATGCCGGGATACGAAGTGATTGGTTTCATCGGAAACCCATCCACACCATGGGTTTCAACTGATGCGCTGCATTGCCGTGTGATGGGCATTGCAGATATCGGCCTGCTGCACATCAAACATATTCCCATCTCCGGCAACCAGCCCTGTGAACATGATTATGTGATCAATGCGGATATCATTGCCAGCAGCCATCAGCCGGTAAAATCCGATTCGGTACTCATACATTACCAGGTCAACGGCGGACCGTATCATATTACCCTGATGGCGAATATCTCAACAGGACGTTATTCGGGCACCATTCCGAAGCAGCCAGGAGGCAGTGTGATTAAGTATTATCTTACTGCCGCTGATCAGTCGGGTCGCCATGCTTCTGCCCCGTTTATTGGTGCAGCCGATCCGTTTACCTTTCAAACGGTTTATACCAATCTGACGCCGGTTGCCGATACGTTATGGTTTCTCACATTTGCAGATATGTTTAACGGGAAAATCACGCAGCTCCACAACTATACCACTGGCGGACTAATGCTGGACGCTGTTCAGCAACAGGGCGATTTGGGCTGGTGGTATGTCGATTCCATGTCGGTGGCTACTGTACCACACATGGTGAACCCTGCCGACAGCTTTGCTGTACGTGTTAAATTCAATATTCCTCTGAATCTTATTCCAGCAATCCTCTTTGATCTTGACAGCATGAGGGTAACGACCGTAGCCGGTAGTTTCCATGTGATCATCATGGTCAACCATGATCTCCTGCAATCCATCAGTAAGCAATCGACTCATCGGATGATACGCCCCAATTACCCCAACCCGTTCAGTTCAACAACCTCGATTCCGCTTGAAATAACACGACGAGGCTTGGTGACTCTTGACATTTCAGATATCATGGGATCAAAAGTTAAAACCCTGGTGTCGGAAATTTTCGAACCGGGAGCCTCGACAATTCAATGGGATGGAACCGATGCCGGGGGAAACAAACTTCCGGGGGGAATTTACTTTTTCAACGTCACGAGCGGAAACAGGACAGAAACGGGGAGGATGGTGCTGATCAGGTAAAAAAATGAAGGCAATCCTGGATATTCGCAAGTTATATTTTATGCGAGAATGAGGTGTTAAGCATTTTAAGCCGGTCAATGTAATGATCTGTATACAATTGCTTTATTGAGTCACTTAAAAAAGAAGATTGGGTAAGGATCAACGCTTTTTGATTTTTATTTCGGTATTTATCCAATATCTTCCTGATGCGGCTCTCCATCATGCCAATTTGTATACCAAATTCAAAAAAATCATCGTAAGCGTAAAAGCCTAAAACTTTAAAGCTTTCTGTATTAAATTCATTTGAAAATAGTCCATCGCTCAGTGCAAAAAACGAATCTGCAGGAATATGTATGGCGGTATCAATCAAATCATAAGCCGGACTTAACAGGTAATCACCGCTTGTGGTCTGTTGAAGTGAGAAATTTTTAAGGTGCGCATCTCCGTTGCTAAACAAATAGTTGAAAACAATACGCTCAAAATATTTTTCTAATTCCACAGCATGCGCCATAACGTACTTTTTCATATGAATGGCGATATCTTCATAGCTTCCGCTGTTTCTGTAACTTTCTCCGTCTTTTTCTTTTGACATGCCGGAAATTGAGGCAAAATCCTCCTGTGCTATTTTTCTTCCGTCTTTTGCGTAGTCAAATCGCTTCGTAATATATGCCGGCTCGCCATTTTTAAAGAATATCAGAGCACATTCCGCAACAAGCATGCTGAAAGCTTGTTTGGCTATTTGCATGGTCAGGTGCTCATTTGCCGGTAGCTCTTCTTTTTTCCCAAAAGGTGGACTGAAGGGGATTGGCTTAAGGATATATTGCCCTGGTTCTCCCTGTTTTGTCAGGCGGAGTTTGTTGTTTTCAACCACCAGCGATTGTTTAAACTGTGCTCCGCTTATGGAAATTGTGCTGCTGTTCAATCTGAGTCGTTCAGCTACTTCTTCATCTGCTTCAGGAGCATTAAAGTCTAAAACATGACTTACTTTTTTCCGGCCAAACATGATGCGTAATCCAGCAGGGCTGTATGTTTTAAAACCTTCAGCCAATGTACACGGGCAATATTTAATGTCGTCCAGGTTCATTTCCTTACAATCAATTTTACCGTTACTGCACCGATAGTGTCGCTTGTTGCTGTTGCTCCCAGTAAGCTTAACAAATCTCTCTCATCTATTTTCAGGTACCTGCTTTGTATTGCTAAATTGATTCCTTCTGCTACCATGTTGCTGAAGTATGGAAACAAAAACTCACTGTCGTATTCCTGTTGAAATTTTGGAAGTGTTAAACTTATTGCCGGTTTACCCGGGTCGTTAAAATAAGCATCCTCATACCGGAATATATAATGATTCCGGCCTTCTTCGATGAGAAAGCCCGCGAGTACCCCATTGTTATAGACCTCCGCTTTTCTCATTTATTCAATAATTCGTTTAACGCGAAGGGATAGTTCCATACCCAATACTTCGGCTAATTTGTTCAGCACCGCCAATGATGGATTTCCCTGCCCACGCTCCAGTTTATACAAAGTATTGGTGCTGATATTTGCCAATTCAGCCAGGTGCGGCTGAGTTAAACTCAACTCTTTTCGTCTGAGTTTTATGGTTTTTCCAAGTTGCCCGGCTAACATTTTAAAGTGATTATATTGACAAATGTAAAGATTGTTTTTCAAATAACCATAAATATCACACTATTTTGTGTTTTTTCCGGATATAATGCAACGCGTTAACAGCAAAACCAACTAAATCACAATATGGTGTGATTTAGTTGCATGAGATCCTGCCATCCCAGGTAACAAGCCCTTGTGAGTTTTTTGGAATGGAGAATTTCCGGACAAGTATTCCGGTCGCGTCGAACACGAAAAGATTGTTCTGTTCTCATCTGCGATTGTTGTACCTCACATTGCTCTTATCCATAAACAACAAATGTGAACTTAATATCCTAAATTTGACCGGTCTGATACGAAAGAAAATGAAATTTATTCGTCAATCGTAAATTGTCCAACCTGAAATTTTATTCATTTATCTTTGTTTCTATTTGTCAAACAAGTTAAAAACGAAAAACGATGGCCGATGTAAATATTTTAGCCCCCAAAATATTCAAATGGGAAGGGGGTTTTGTGAATGACCCGCTCGACCGGGGCGGTGCAACAAACATGGGTGTTACCCTCGCAACCTGGAGGCAGGTCGGGTATGACAAGGATGGCGATGGAGACATAGATGCCGCCGATATGCGGCTCCTCACCCGGGCAGATGCCACGGTGGTGCTGAAGAAATTCTACTGGGACCGCTGGAAGGCAGACCAAATTGTGAATCAGTCAGTGGCAGATATCCTGGTTGACTGGGTATGGGCTTCGGGCAAATGGGGAATTGTCATTCCGCAGCGATTGCTGGGTGTTGCCGACGACGGGTCGGTAGGACCGAAAACCGTCACCGCGCTGAATTCAGCAAATCAGCAAGAGATTCATGGTAAAATCGCTGATGCCAGAGCAACATTTATTGACGATCTGATCAGGCATGATCCCACGCAGGAGCGGTTCCGCAAAGGATGGATGAACAGGCGCTGAGGGATTTTCAGTTCAGCTAGCTGTTCCGTTTCTCCGGCCTCATCTGGGGGAAGAAGAGTACATCCTGGATGGACTGAGAGTTGGTCATGATCATGGTCAGCCGGTCGATTCCGATTCCAAGCCCGGCGGTCGGAGGCATTCCGAATTCGAGTGCGCGCAGGAAATCCTCATCCAGCACCATCGACTCATCATCGCCGCGCTTGCCAAGTTCAAGCTGTGACTCAAACCGTTCACGCTGGTCGATGGGATCGTTTAATTCCGAAAAGGAGTTGCACAACTCTTTTCCGTTGCAGATCGCCTCAAAACGCTCAACGAGTCCCTCTTTGCTGCGGTGTTTCTTCGCGAGTGGCGACATCTCAACCGGGTAATCGGTGATGAAAGTTGGCTGGATAAGGAATGGTTCGCATTTCTCCCCGAAGATCTGGTCAATGATCTTCCCTTTTGCCATGGTGCGGTCGATGGGCACGTCAAGTTCTTTGGCGATGCTGCCCAGCTCTTCTTCCGATTTGTCGCTGATGTCAACCCCGGTAAAATGCTGAATGGCTTCAAACATCGTGAACCTTGTCCACGGCCGTTTGAAATCGATGAGGTTTTCACCCACCCGGACCTGTGTGGTTCCGTGCAGGTCCATGGCGATTTTTTCCACCATCTCCTCCACGAGGTCCATCATCCATTCATAATCTTTGTAGGCGACATAGAGTTCCATCTGGGTGAATTCGGGGTTGTGGAAGCGGTCCATTCCTTCGTTGCGGAAATCTTTGGAGAACTCATATACGCCGTCATAACCACCAACAATCAGCCTTTTCAGGTATAACTCATTTGCAATCCTGAGATAGAGGGTCATGTCGAGGGTGTTGTGAAAGGTTTTAAAGGGCCTTGCTGCAGCACCGCCGTAAAGCGGCTGGAGAATCGGGGTTTCCACCTCCAGGTATGATTTGGCGTTCAGGTAATTGCGCATGGAGTTCTGCAGGATGTTCCGTTTAACAAACACATCACGGACTTCAGGGTTCACGATCATATCGACATAGCGCTGGCGATACCGCTGTTCGGGGTCGGTGTAGGCGTCGAATACTTCATCTTCCTTCTCTTTCACGATAGGCAGGGGCCGTAACGATTTGCTCAGCAGCTTCAGTGATTGAACATGGATGGTGATCTCGCCCATCTGGGTGATGAATACAAACCCCGTGATGCCGATGATGTCGCCGATGTCGAGCAGCTTCTTGAAGACCGTATTGTAGAGGGTTTTATCCTCCGAGGGGCAGATGTCATCCCGTTTGACGTAAAGTTGAATCCGGCCGCTTTCGTCCTGCAGTTCCACAAAAGAGGCAGCGCCCATGATTCGCCTGCTCATGATGCGTCCGGCAATACTCGCCTGCTGGTACAGGGTGTTATCGTTGGGAAAATTTTGCTTTATTTCAGCGGCTTTTACATTGACCTCAAATGTTTCAGGAGGGTAGGCATTGATGCCAAGCCTGGTCAGTTCATTTAAAGAATTCCTGCGTATTGTTTCCTGTTCGGTTAATCCTGTTATCATAATGCCAGATTTTTGGCAAAGATACGGATTTAGGCCAACACATCATGGAGGATGTGATGCGATTGAACTCCTTTGAACCCGGGCAGGTGCAACTGGTAATAAAGAAGGATGGTTTCAAGAATCTTCCTTCGATATTCGATATTCAATATTCGATATTCGATATTCATATCCAGTATCTCAGAAAACACCCTGCTCTGCTCCGGGTCAAGGTAATGGGGATGATTTGGAACCCTCGCCTGAAAACATCCTTCACGCAGGTTAAATATTGGAAAACTGTCAGCCCTGTTGTTCTGAGGAAAGATCCCAAGGTATTGCATCAGCTGAAGGGAAAAACGGAGATGAAAGCCGGATACGCTCTCTTCAGTTTCATCAAGATCACGGCAGGATTGCCAGAGAAAACCGAAAAGTTCAGGATTTGCCTCCTCTTCACGAATCGATTTATAAACCAGTTCGTTGATAAACATAACCACTGAACTTTTACGGATATCGAATGGAATAGTTTTAAAAGGGCAGGAGAGCTGGACCTCTTTTATTGATTGCAGCGACTGTTTTTCTTTGTGGTAAACGACGAGATCGAGCAGCGTCATCGATTGGAAGAGTCCGGGTTTTACTTTTGACTTTGCATTCCGGATTCCTTTGATCAGGTAAGATTGAATCCCGAAAAGATCGGTGTAAATTTTAACGATGATACTGGTTTCTGAGTATTTAAGGGAATGAAAAACAATGCCTTTTGTTGAATGAAGCATCAGTTCACGATGAGGATTTTGGTTACCACCCGTTCGGCGCCGGTTTCGTCGGCCGCAAACACCAGGTAAACCCCGGTATGGGCTTTTTTCCCGTCGAAATTTTTACCATCCCATACAACCTGGCCGCCATACACGCCTGTCTGGCCGTTCGCTCCTGTCGTGCTTCCGCCCGAATTCACGCTGCCTGCATGACCTGAAAAAACCAGTGTGCCATTCACATCCGTGATTCTTACTTCTGCATTGCTGACAAGGCCTTTAACAGCGATCACGCCGTCGTAATCTTCCCTGACCGGATTGGGAAAGGCATATACCTCCCCGTTTGTTTCACCACCCGGTGTTGCTGAACCCCTGTATGAGATTATGCCATTGTCGGTGCCGAAAAACACATTTCCATCTGCATTCACTGCTATGCATATAATCCTGTTCGACAGCAACGGACTGTTTTCAGCAGTAAAATGAAAGATCTCCCTGGTGCCGTCTTCTGAAAAAAGGAACACTCCGCCACGATCGGTGCCGACCCATTTCTGGTTGGCTCCATCCACGGCGATGGCTGTGACCGATTCATTTTCAAGCAGGTATTGAACATTGCTTCCCTGGGTGACCAGGATTCGTTGGGCGTCGAAGTTGCCTCCGCCAAACACATTCTCGGGAGAATAAAAGACAGCAATCCCTTTTTCTGTACCGACCCAGATCTCCCCTTTCTTATCTTCGGCCATGGCCAGGACTGTTGTTCCGGGGATATTACCACTGCCCACCATTGAATTCAGGAGCTTGTAGTCATCATCTCCTGGATTTTCAGGGGTGTTGTTATCGGTAAAGACCAACAGCGCATTCGCATTCATGGTGCCGTAGCGCATCTGGATCCATTTCTGATTGTGCCTGTCGATGAGGAGCTGACCCAGGTCGCTCTCAACAGGGATGTTAAAACCTGTCCAGGTATTCCCTTTTCTCATGGAGAGGCACCTGTTGTTGAAGGAGTTGACCACCCACAGGTTGCCGTCGTTATCATAAGCGACACCCCCAACCCGCACATCAGAGGTGTCTGAGCCGGAGTAGTTGCGAAGTGTACTGTTGCCATAAGTAAACCGCCTGACAGCTGAATCGTTGTAAATTTCAACGAGCCCTTTTCCGTAGGTTCCTGCAAAGACATGTTTGCTGTCGTTCGGATCAATGGCAATGGTGACCACATCATGCGTCATATCGAGGATGGGATTGTTGTAGCCTTCGAGGTTATACCAGTCGGTATTGTTGAAGTGGTAAACCTGGGGCCGGCTGTAGATGGGGCCGTAGGAGCCGTTTCTTCCTCCGGGTGCAACAAAGAGTTCATTGCCCCTGCTGGTCATGCTGAAAGCCAGCGCGGTTGACGGGCCGCTGAGTTTTATGTGGTTGATGGCATTTGTTGAGGGAATGTAATTAACAAGTCCGTTATAGTTATCACCCACCCACATCTGCCCGTCCTGGTCGGCAATTGCGTAAAGCGGATAATCGGACCCGGGAACATTGGTAGTCACATCAAGGCCGGTGTTAATGGCTTTAACGAAATAATTATATGCAATAACCAGGTATTGGTCATTTGCTTCAATGTGCATGATCGGATAATAGGGTTCCTGGACCAGGCGGCTCCATGCGCCATTGGAATAGACACATATTGTATCAGTGGTTGCTGAACTTTTCTTTTTATTGACAAAAATTTTCCCGGTAAAACTTGTAATCGAATTATATGTTGCGGTGGTATCAATGCGTGAATCTTTTTTCCAGGAGGAGAAATTTGCGAGGTTGGGATCATTTGCCCAGCCTTTATAGATTCCTTTTTCGGTTGCGGCAAACAGCGTATCCTGGGGGTCTTTGGTCAGGGCAAGTACATTCACCTGGCTGCCACCTTTGCCTATATAATAGGTATCGCGGATCTCCTCCTTGTTGATATCGAGTACGACGATGCCAAATCCGCATGACAGATATGCGTCTTTTCCGATGAAGTAAATGCTGTTGATGGTTTTATTTCCAAGGATTTGCTTGCGTTTGATATCTGAGATATTAATGATGACATTGTCCTTGATCAGATCGATGTTGGCATTGGAATAGGCAATGACAAGCGTCTTGTATTCTTTGTTGTAATTGATGCAGCTGATCCCGATGTCTGACAGTCCTGTGATTTTGGTGATACGTACCACGCTGTTATCATCCTTGTCATAATAAAAAATGGCATAAGGTGTGGATGCATAGATCCTGTTGCCCGCATCCGTGAGGGAGTTGACGAGGGTGTAGGGAAGTTCATCACGCCACTGGCCAATGGGAACCTGTTGTGAAAATGCCTGTATTAAACCTGAGAAGATAAACAGGCAGGAAAGGATGTAACGAATAAATTTCATGGGATTTATCTTGAAGAAAGATAACTGTTTTTTTCAGGATTTATTGTAGAAAACCATGTGGTTTTCATACGATCATGCCGGCAGCAACGGTTTCGTTGGTCGTTTCATCGATAAGGATTAAACTTCCGGTGATGCGGTTTGTGGTGTAAGGATCAAAAAACAAAGGTTTGGTGGTGCGCAACCGGATGAGGGCAATGTCATTCATACGGATTGTTTTGTTTTCAAGCACTTTTTCCAACGTGCTGATATTTAATACATAATCGACATCCTGGATAATGCAGCGAACATCTTTGGTCGTATGTTTGAGGGCATATTTCCCCTGGATTTGCAGGGGTTTCGGGTTCATCCAGCAAATCATAGTGGTTATGTCACAACTCTCCTGCGGGATATTTCCGACCCCGGCGATCATTCCGCCCCGGCTTAAGTCAACGTCGTCCTTCAGGGTAATCGTTACCGACATTGGCGGGTGAGCTTCAGCAAGGGGACCCGACAGGGTATCGATGGCAGTAATTTCACTTTCAATTCCGGAAGGGAGAACCACAATTTTATCTCCCGGATGAAAAAAGCCCCCGGCAACCCTTCCGGCGTAACCGCGGTAGTCGTGGAACTCTTCTGATTCAGGCCTGATGACGTATTGTACAGGAAACCGCTGATTTTTCAGGTCATGGTCCTGGCTGATGGGGATGGTTTCAAGGTGGTACAGAAGGGTGCCATCATCATACCATGGCATGTTTTCAGATGGTTTTACCACATTGTCACCTTTCAGGGCGCTGATCGGAATAAAACGGATATCCTGGCCGGGAAAAACCTGGCTGGCAAAAGCCTGGTATTCATTCCTGATGGCGGTGTAAACCTCTTCCCGGTAATCCATCAGGTCCATTTTGTTGATACAAACGATGATATGGGGAATGCCAAGAAGTGCGGCAATAAACGTATGGCGGTGGGTTTGTTCGATCACGCCGTTTCTCGCATCGATGAGTACAATGGCTGCGTTGGCAGTGGATGCGCCGGTAACCATGTTCCGGGTATACTGAATGTGTCCGGGGGTATCGGCAATGATAAACTTGCGATTCGGGGTGGCAAAATAGCGGTAAGCAACATCAATGGTGATGCCTTGTTCCCGTTCAGCCCTGAGCCCGTCGGTAAACAGGGCAAGGTTGATATGCTCGCTGCCTTTTTGAACACTTGCCCGTCTGACTGCATCGAGCTGGTCCTCGAAAATCGATTTGCTGTCGTATAACAGCCTTCCTATCAGGGTGCTCTTTCCATCATCAACACTTCCTGCGGTGGTAAAACGCAGCAGTTCCATGTCGAGATATGCTTTAGAAGAAAATGTTCGTTCCATTAAAAATAGCCCTCTTTTTTTCGGTCTTCCATTGCGGCTTCAGACCGTTTATCGTCGTAACGGCCACCTCGTTCGGTAACACGGGTGGCTGCGATCTCCTGAATAATATCTTCAACAGTATCAGCGGATGACAAAGTCAGCCCTGTGCACGAGATATCTCCTACAGTGCGGCAGCGAACCCTGCGGTACTCAATCTTTTCATTTGGTTTCATCTCCATGAACGGAGCTGCTGCGAGCCAAACGCCATCGCGGTAAAAAACGTCGCGTTCATGGGTGAAATAGATGCTGGGCAGGTCGATATTTTCTGCCAGGATATATTGCCACACATCCATCTCTGTCCAGTTGCTGATCGGGAAAACCCTGAAATGTTCCCCCATCCTTTTTTTTCCGTTGAACATGTACCAGAGTTCCGGCCGCTGGTTCTTTGGGTCCCATTGTCCGAATTCATCACGATGGGAAAAGAACCGCTCTTTGGCCCGGGCCTTCTCTTCATCGCGGCGCGCACCCCCGATGGCCGCATCGAATTTGTGTGCTTCGATGGCATCAAGCAGGGTAACGGTTTGCAGCACATTCCGGCTGGCATTGACACCTGTTTCTTCTACAGCCCTTCCTTTGTCAATCGATTCCTGTACAGAACCCACCAGCAGCCTTGCATTTACCGAATTAGCCATCCGATCCCTGAATTCCAGGGTTTCAATGAAATTGTGACCGGTATCAATGTGCAGTAAAGGAAATGGGATCTTTGCCGGGAAAAAGGCCTTGCGGGAGAGGTGAACAAGCACGATGGAGTCTTTACCGCCGGAGAAGAGTAAAACCGGGCGTTCGAATTGAGCAGCCACCTCTCTCAATACATAAATTGCTTCCGACTCCAGCTCTTTCAGGTGAGTCAAATGATAGTTACCCATTGCCCTTTTACCTCCTAAGATTTTCCAAAAACACGCTGAAGAAATGATTTGCTTTTATTAGACGCCTCTTTATCATCTGAATAATAACCATAACCATAACCATAACCATAACCCGACCCGTATCCGTAGCCATACCCGTATCCATATCCATAGCCATATCCGTATCCGTAAGAGCTGCGGTTAAGTTTAACGTCGTTGATCAGAATGGCCAGATTGGAGATGTTGCGTTGCGCCATGTCGTGGATAATTGATCCGAATATTTTTTTGTGGGTGTAGCCCTGACGCACCAGGAATAGGTTGGCATCCGCATGTTTCATAAGAAGAAACGCATCTGTCACCAGACCAACAGGGGGTGTGTCAATAATGATGTAATCATATTTTTCTTTCAAAAGGGCAAACATCTCAGAACACTTTGCCGAGGCAATTAATTCTGCAGGATTTGGCGGGACAGGGCCCGACATGATGATGTCAAGATTTTCGATGGTCGAAAATTGAATGATGTCTTCCAGCTTGCTTTTGCCGATGATATAGGAGCTGATACCCTCTTTATTTGTCAATCCGAAATCTTCAAAGATTTTGGGTTTCCGCAGGTCAAAACCCATGAGCAGTGTCTTTTTGCCATACATGGCGAAAATGAGGGCAAGGTTGATCGAAACATACGTTTTACCGGCATTGACCATGTCGGCTGTAATCAGCACTGTTTGCTTCTCCTTTCCCTGGAGCAGGTAGTTAATGTTGGTTCTTACCGATCTGAACGACTCGGCGATGGACGATTTCGGCGAGTCAAGAACCACCACCGTACTTGGTTTATCACTGTGAATGATGTGCCCGACGATCGGAAGTTTTGTCAGTTTTTCAACGTCTTCCCGCTCCATCACCTTGTCATTGAAATAATCTCTTCCAAAGATATACAGGATCGGAATCAGGACCCCGAGTATCAGTGCGATCACATAATTCAGCGTTTTCTTCGGAAAAACCGGTTTCAGCCCGATGGAGGATGCTTCATCCAATACCTCGTTGTCGGAAAGGTTCGAAGCCTGTGATATTTGTGCCTCCGAACGTTTTTGCAAAAGGTAGGTGTAGATGGCATCGGTAAGCTTGAATTTGCGTTCTATGCCAAACAGAACACGCTGTGTTTCAGGCAGATTGCTGATGCGTGAGTTGATCACGGAGACCCTGTCGTTGACCTCTTTCAGGGCAATGTCATTGGAATTGATGGCACTTTTTACATTTTCATACAACGCGTTTTTAGTTGTTGCAATCTGTAAATCAATGGCCATGAGACTGGGATTCTTCGACTTGGAATATTGGGAGGTCTCCGTCCGCTTCATGTAGAGGTTGGTCAGCTGCATGGTCAGATCGTTCAGCACCGTGTTTTCAATCCCCATCGATGCAGGAACAATCAGCTCATCGAATTTCTGATTTTTTTCGATATACTCCTTCATGTTCTGAAGGTATTTCGATTTAACCATCAGAATTGCTTTCTCATCCTGAAGCTGCATCATTTTTTCGAAAACCTGCTTGGCTTCATCGTTGAGGTTCATGATCTCCTTGTTGGTCCTGAAAAGCATGAGGGCTTTTTCAGAGGCATTCAGGGAATCAGTTATTCCTCTTAACTCGTTGTCGATAAATGTGATGGTGCGTGATGCGACAATGTTTTTCTTTTCCAGCCCTTTGGCAAGGTACTCCTTGGTGAGGGTGTTTAAAAATACGACCAGTTTATCAACATTGCCGCCTTTGAGTTTTATCTCAACGATAGATGCCTCCTTGTTGATCGGTTCGATGTTGAATGTCTTGAACTCTGTTACGAGGGCGTCATAATTCTTGAAAATAAATGAAAAGGATTTGCTGATATCCTGTGTCACGTCAAATTTTTCTTTAAGGATGACCCTGAATTTGAAGTGCTTTGACTGAATCGGCTGTCCGAATGAAAAGGTCTGATCAACCACGATGTTGTCTTTACGATCCTCAACCATTTTCCGGGATGAAAAGTCAAAGAATTTGATCGCCTCGTCATTTGTTTCCAGTTTGAATTTCTCCTTCGAAAGAATCTTGAGTTTAAAGAACATGTTTACCGGTTGGGGAACCGTTGTATCCATGATTACTTTGAAAGGACTGTCGAGATAAAGCTCTTTTGTAACAAAATTCTCTTCCGTAAAGTACGAAACCTCGAACCCGATTTTGGTCACTGCACGATAGGTAAGCGTGTAGGAGGACAATATCCCGATCTCATTCTGCAGGTTCTGCATGTTATTGAAGAGTCCCATGCCGAGCAGATCCTGGGGATTTATTTTGTTTTCTGATTTATCCTTAACGAGCACAGTTGTGGTTACTTCAAAAACCTCTTTGGTGTATTTGTTGAAGATAAATGCGATGATGAGTGCAAGAAAGATAGTGATGGCAAAGAAATACCAGAAGCGATAAAATTTGAAAAGGATGATTTTGTAGTCAACAGATTGTTGCTGTTGCTGCTGTGTTAAATCCTGTATATTCTCGTTCACGGGAATTAAAATGTTTTAACGTAATTGATCAACAAAAGGGTTGTGGTAAGCGAGGCAAGCACGATTGCCCATGGGAAGGTAGATCCCAAACCCCATCGCTTGTAACCAAGGGGTGAAACATAGATGATGTCGTTCGGCTGCAGGTAGTAATATGGCGAACTCAGAAGATCCTGGCTCGTGAGATCAAGGTAATGTACCTGTGATCCGCCATTTACCTGGCGGATCAGGGCCACCCGGTTACGGTTTGCAAATTCTGTCAGATCTCCTGCAGTGGCGATCGCTTCAAAAAGATTAAGGTCATCTTTATAAACGGTAAATTCGCCGGGGCGCATCACTTCACCAACCATCGTGATCCTGAAGTTGACGGTTTTTACAACCACTGTGGTCTCTTTAAGGTATTCACCGATCATCTGCTGAAGCAGCGTCTTGACCTGGCCTACAGTTAAACCCTGCACATAAACTTTCCCGATGATCGGAAAATCGATGTTGCCATCGGAATTGACACTGTAGCTGTTGAGATAGATGGAAGCGTCGTTGGCAAAATCGTTGTATGAACTTGAACCGGATTGCTTGTTGAAGAACAGGTATGCCTTTTCATCGAAAGCGAACACCCTGACATAGAGGTTGTCTTTGACCTGCAATTTGTAGTCGGCACTGCGGGTGTTGGCGACAAAACTAGTTGTATCCTTTTCCTGTTGTTTTTGAAGATATTTTATCTTTTTCTGAGGTACGCAGGAAGCCAGCAAAATTGCAAATAGAAGAAAGACAAGCGCAAATTTTGAGACCAGCGTAAATGTTTGTTTCATAGTGGCATGGAGTTGAAAGGGCAAAAGTACTAATTTTTCAAACAACTTCCCCCAGTAATGTCGCAGAAGTGGCGCCCGTTATTTTTACTGTGACATATTCCCCCGGCCCGGTTTCCGTTTTTGTGAAAACTGCGACCTTATTTTGGGAATTTCGTCCAAAATACTGGTTGTCTGATCGTTTGGATTTTCCTTCAACCAATATTTCATAAATCCTCCCGACCTCAGTTTTGTTATTTGCCAGCGAAAGTTGCTGCTGAAGGTCAATGATTTCCCTGAGCCTGCGATCTTTAATCTCTTCCGGAACATTGTCGGTCATGGTATCTGCCGCCAGTGTCTGAGGTCGTTCAGAATATTTGAACATGAAGGCGCTGTCGTAGCCAACCCACTGCATCAGCGAGAGTGTATCCTGGTGATCTGCCTCAGTTTCGTCGCAGAACCCTGCAATTATATCCGTTGTTATTGCACAACCCGGGATGATTTTCCTGATGGCACTGATCCGTTCCATGTAATCCTCCCGGGTGTATTTCCGGTTCATCAGGTCGAGCATGTGATTGCTTCCCGACTGGACCGGTAGGTGAATGGCCTTGCATAAATTCGGCGTACCTGAAATGGTATGAAGGAGTTCGTCGGATATGTCTTTTGGATGGGATGTCGCAAACCGGATGCGCATCAATGGGTTTACTGCGGCAACCCGCCCGAGCAGTGTTGCAAAGGTTATTACCTCGTCACCTGTTTTCCAGCTGTAGGAGTTTACGTTCTGTCCAAGCAGGGTTACTTCCCTGTACCCTTTGTCAAAAAGGTCGCGGGTTTCACGCACAATGGAAGCGGCACCCCTGCTGCGTTCCTGTCCGCGGGTGGACGGAACAACGCAGTAGGAGCAATAGTTTTCGCAACCACGCATGATGGAGATGAAGGCAGAAACACCGTTTGAATCGAGCCTGACGGGTGTGATGTCGGCATACGTCTCATCAACAGACAGAATGGTGTCAATCGCTTTCCTGCCAGTGCCTACCTGTTCGAGTAACTGTGGGAGATGCCGGTATGAATCGGGCCCCGCCACCAGGTCAAGAAGCTGCTCCTCTTCCATCAGGGCTGTCTTTGTCCGGTCGGCCATACATCCCAGCAGGCCGATCAGCAATTCCGGCCTTTTTTTTCGCAGAGATTTGAAGTATTGCAGTCTTTTTCTGACCCTGTCCTCCGCATTTTCGCGGATGGAACAGGTATTTACAAAAATAATATCTGCCGACAACACATCTTCGGTGTAGGTATATCCGTTACTTGTCAGAATCGATGCAACAATCTCACTGTCAGATATGTTCATCTGGCAGCCGTACGTTTCAATATGGATTTTTTTTATATTTTTCACAATCATGAATTACCTTTTGGCATGATAACCGATTAAGCATTAAACGAAGTGCAAAGGTAAGGTTTAATTAATTGTCTTACTTTTGCACCGGATTTAGAGAACCAAACAAGGTATCCGAATGACAAAGAACTTAGTGATTGTTGAGTCTCCGGCCAAGGCCAAAACCATTGGCGGGTTTCTGGGGAAGGATTATATCGTGCGGTCGTGCATGGGGCATGTCGTTGATCTGTCGAAAAAAGACCTGGGTGTTGATATTGAAAATGGATTTATTCCAAAATACATCATCTCTCCTGAGAAGAAAAAGGTAGTTGCCGAACTCACGAAACTTGCCAAAGATTCTGAGTGGGTATGGCTTGCATCTGACGAGGACCGTGAAGGGGAGGCCATCTCATGGCACCTCATCGAGGCCCTGGGCCTGGATGAAAGTAAAACAAAACGCATCGCCTTCCATGAAATAACCAAATCAGCCATTCAGGAAGCGATAGAGCATCCCAGAAGCATTGATAAAAACCTGGTTGATGCACAACAGGCGCGCCGTGTGCTTGACCGTCTCGTCGGATTTGAACTCTCTCCGCTGCTGTGGAAAAAGATCAAGCCTTCTTTATCTGCCGGCCGGGTTCAGTCTGTTGCGGTGCGGTTGATCGTGGAGCGGGAGGAGGAGATAAAAAATTTCCAGACATCTTCTGCGTTCAGGATCACCGGCGACTTTATCCTAAAGACCGGGAATAAGGTCAATACGGTCAAAGCCGAATTGAACAAGCGCTTTGTCACCAAAGAAGAGGCCGTGGCATTTCTGCAGAAATGCATCGACGCACAATATACAATAGAGGAGGTTGATACCAGGCCATCGAAAAAATCTCCCGCACCGCCGTTTACCACATCCACCCTTCAGCAGGAGGCATCACGGAAACTTGGATTCTCGGTTGCAAATACCATGCGTGTGGCGCAGGAGCTTTACGAATCGGGGATGATCACCTACATGCGTACCGACTCGGTCAACCTTTCCGATATGGCCCTGGCGATGTCCAGTACCGAGATTACCGCATCCTTTGGTCCCGAATATGTAAAAATGCGCAAGTTCGCGACCAAAACGAAAGGGGCACAGGAGGCCCATGAAGCCATCCGCCCGACATACATGACCAACAGGACCATCGAGGGTGACAAATCGCACAAACGATTGTATGAGTTAATCTGGAAACGCACCATCGCCTCGCAAATGGCTGATGCGGAGCTTGAAAAAACGAATGTAACCATTGGTGTTTCAAAGGCAACGGAAAAGTTTATTGCCAGGGGTGAGGTCATCAAATTCGACGGTTTTCTGAAAGTATACATGGAATCGACCGACGATGAAGAGCAAGCCGGTGAGGAAGGGATGTTGCCACCCATGAGCGCCGGAGAAAAGCTCGACCTGTTTGAAATGAATGCCCAGGAAAAGTTCACCCAGCAGCCCTTCCGATACACTGAAGCCATGCTTGTGAAGAAACTTGAAGAGCTGGGAATCGGTCGTCCTTCAACCTACGCACCGACCATTTCCACAATCCAGAAACGGGAGTATGTGGTCAAGGAAGACCGGATAGGTGTCCAGCGTGCCTTTACCCTGGTGACCCTGAAAAAATCGAAGATTACCGAAGAGGTTAAGTTTGAAAATGTCGGGACAGAGAAGTCAAAACTCTTTCCCACTGACATCGGAACCCTGGTGAACAGTTTCCTGGTTCAGCATTTTAACAACATCCTCGACTACAACTTTACTGCAAATGTTGAAGAGGAGTTTGATGAAATTGCAGAAGGCAGGATGGTATGGAACCAGATGATCAAGGAGTTCTATTTCCCGTTTCACAAGCAGATAGAAGGAACCCTGGAAAACACCGGTAAGGTCAGCGGAGAGAAACTCCTTGGAAAGGATCCCAAAAACGGCGAAAATATATTCGTGAAAATTGGCCGGTATGGGGCAATGGTGCAAATGGGTGATGCAGATGCCGAGGTCAAACCGAAATTTGCCT
The DNA here is from genome assembly GCA_903926565.1 of uncultured Bacteroidales bacterium. Classification (GTDB taxonomy): domain Bacteria; phylum Bacteroidota; class Bacteroidia; order Bacteroidales; family FEN-979; genus CAIVAT01. Next base: position 45,745 of record CAIYJU010000052.1, on the reverse strand, counting down.
CCCTGAAAAAGGGGCAGAGCATCGACACCATTACACTGGAGGAGGCCCTCGAGTTGTTTAAACTCCCACGAACCATTGGTGAGTTTGAATCAAAGGAAGTGGTTGTTTCAACAGGAAGGTTTGGCCCGTATATCCGCCATAACTCACTCTTCTTTTCACTTCCAAAGGATGTGGATCCGCTTACCATTGAACTTGAGAGGGCAGGCGAGATCATCCTGGCAAAACGTGAATCGGACAGTCAGAAGGTTGTAGCCGAATTCAATGACAACAAGACGCTTATCCAGGTTTTGAATGGTCGCTACGGAGCCTACATTGCCTGCAATAAGGAGAACTACAAGATCCCGAAAGGGAAAGATCCAAAAACCCTTACACTGGATGACTGCAAGGCCATCATCGCAGAAACACAGCCCTCTAAATCAAAATCCAAGAAAAAAAAGTAATGTCCCATGGATATTTCAGCTTTTTTCGAGCCCCTCAGCAGGGATGAATTTCCCTACAGCGGAGAAGCCACCGGGCAACTCCGGCTTGGCAATATCATCGATATCCATACAGATGACGGTGGTTTTCCTGACTATTCAAATTGCAACCTGGCACTTATCGGTGTGACAGATGACCGGGGTGCCATTGGCAATGAAGGTTGCGGATTGGCCCCTGATTCGATCAGGAAATTCCTCTTCCGGCTCAACATCGGTCCCTATCCGGTTAAAATGGTGGATCTTGGAAATATTAAAAAGGGCTTTGCAGTTTCGGATACCTATTTTGCCTTAAGTTCAGTCATTGCTGAAATGGTTGAAAACAATGTTGTACCGGTAATACTGGGCGGAAGCCAGGATCTGACCTTTGCCAATTACCAGGCATATCAGAGCCTGGGCCAGATCATCAACATTGTGGCGGTTGACCCGATGTTTGATCTCGGAAAACCCGATGAGGAGATCAATGCACAGTCATACCTGAGCAGCATCATCCTGCACCAGCCGAATTTCCTGTTCAACTATGCAAACATTGGTTACCAGACCTATTTCATAGATCAGGATGCGCTCAAACTGATGAAAAACCTCTTCTTCGATACGTATCGTCTTGGTATTGTACGCGAAACGATTGAGGATGTGGAGCCAATTGTCCGGAATGCCGACATGCTTACCTTCGATGTCTCTTCGATCCGAAACTCAGACGCTCCCGGGAATGCAAATGCGACCCCCAACGGCTTTTACGGGGAGGAGGCCTGCCAGATCGTACGGTATGCCGGATTGAGTGACAAGCTTACCTCCATAGGGTTCTACGAGGTGAATCCGAGGCATGATAAAACCGGTCAGACTGCGCACCTTGTGGCTCAGATGATCTGGTATTTTATCGATGGCTATTATAACCGGGCGCACGATTTCCCGTTTAAAAACGAGGAGGATTACATGAAATACAGGGTCAGCATCCGCGACCACAAAGAGGAGATCGTGTTTTATAAAAGCAAAAAGACCGACCGCTGGTGGATGGAGATCCCATTACCTGCCGAACAGCGCATCAGGTATGAACGGCACTATCTCGTACCGTGTTCCTACAAAGATTACCAGATTGCCTGTGAAAACGACATCCCCGACAGGTGGTGGATGGTCTATCAGAAGTTGATGTAGGGTGGCGTCATCCCCGCCTCTCCGGATTGGCCGCCAGAAAGCTTTTCCATCCTGTAAACTTCTTGTCCGCTTCAGGTTTGCCGTTTTGAAAGTAGTGGCACACGGCGGCAGCCAGTCCGTCGGTGGCATCCAGGGTTTCAGGATTTTCGGTGATTTGCAGCAGGTGCATCAGCATGGCGGCAACCTGCTCCTTCGAGGCAGCGCCTTTTCCGGTGATCGACTGCTTGATTTTTCGCGGGGAGTATTCAAAAATGGGAAGTGAACGCGACAGTGCTGCCGCGATGGCAACACCCTGCGCCCGACCGAGTTTCAGCATCGACTGAACATTCTTCCCGAAAAATGGCGCCTCGATGGAAAGTTCATCCGGATGGTACTGTTCAATCAGGGAGATCATCCGTTCAAAAATAATTTTGAGCCGCACCGCATGGTCATCGTATTTGCTTAATTTTAGCACGCCCAAAGCAAGTACGCTCATTTTGGTGCCGGTTATGCTGATAACGCCATAACCCATGATGGTGGTGCCCGGGTCTATACCAAGAATAATGCGTTCGATTGCCATAAGAGAGATGAAAAACCTGTCAAAATTACAGAAATTATTGAACCTCCTGATCCAGCTGGTGATTTTTGTAATGACCTATTTGTATATCTATCATCAGGTGCTTCAAAAAGCTGATCTTTCAAGCCTGCAGGTGGCACTCAAAACAGACCTCCTAAAACCCGAGTTTCAGACTGGACTTTTGCTTGTGGCCACCCTGATGCTTGTCAACTGGAGCGTCGAGGCTGTTAAATGGAAATACCTGATCGGGAAAGTCGAGGAGGTGAGTTTTATTAATGCATTTCAGGCAGTCCTGACAGGGATCAGCGTCAGCTCGTTTATTCCGAACAGGGTGGGGGAATTCTTCGGGAGGATCTTTATCCTGAAAACTGCCAGCCGAATTGAAGGGATACTCATCACCGTGGTTGGAAGCATCAGCCAGCTTCTGATAACCGTCATCATGGGCAGTGTTGCACTGCTGGTCTTCATACCGCAATACCTCTCAACCTCCGGGTTTGCTCATGGATATCTTTACCACAGCCTGATCGTCCTTGTGCTTTCCCTTGATTTTCTGCTGGTGGGCCTGTTTTTCAAACTCTCCTTTCTGACAACCCTGAAGGAGCGTATCCTGCAGAACGGACTCAGGCGCTTACGGAAATTCTTCAGGGTCTTTGCCTTCTATCATAACCGCGAGATGGGCATGGTGCTGCTGTTGAGTTTTACGCGGTACCTTGTTTTCTCCACCCAGTTTTACCTCCTCCTGCTGTTGTTTGATGTCAGGATCCCTTACTTTAATGCGTTGGTTCTGATTGCGATCATCTACCTTGTCATGGCGATCATTCCCACCATCGCACTCACCGAACTGGGCATCAGGGGTTCGGTGGCGCTGTACATTTTCGGACTCTATTTCGGGCAGCATGTGCCCATGACCGGGAAAAACAGCCTTGGGGTGTTTGCCGCTTCAACACTATTATGGATGATCAATCTTGGTATCCCGACACTGATCGGAACTTTATTTGTCTTCCGCCTCCGGTTTTTCCGAAAAATAAGCCCTGATGGTAATTCCTGAGATATTTATGCTCCTCCTTCCTGTATTTGTCACATTATATGGGATTCTCATCCTTGCGTTTACCATCGGGGTGATCAGAATCCGGAGGGCCAGGCAGGTGCAAACACCTCAGCATACCGGGTTTGTCTCGGTCATTGTAGCAGTGCGCAATGAGTCGAAAAACCTCCTCCGGATACTGGAAGAGCTGCGTAACCAGGATTTTCCCTGCGATCGCCTGGAGGTGATCATCACAGATGATTTTTCTGAAGATGATACCATGGCAATTGCTCACGGTTTTGCATCCGGAAACAGAGGATTTTCATTGGTATTGTTGTCTTCCGTACTAAAGGAAAATAGTGAAACAGGTAAAAAGAGTGCCATTACAAGAGCGATCGCCAGGGCAAGGGGAGATATCCTGCTCTTTACGGATGCGGATACAGGCCGAAGCAGCAGTTGGATTACCTCCATGGTTGCAGGATTTGCTTCTTCAAAAGTTCAGATGGTTCTGGGCACTGTTTATTTCTGCAATGAGAAAAGCCTGTTTCAAAAAATTCAGTCACTTGAATTCCTGGGATTGATGGGCGTTACTGCAGGCAGTGCAGCGCTTGGGTTTCCGGTGATGTGTAACGGGGCTAACCTTGCATACCGGAAAAGTGCATTTCTTCAGGCCGGAGGGTTTGGCAGAAATCTCAGATATGCCTCCGGTGATGACCAGTTTATGATGAGCGCAGTGCGGAAACAACACGGGAAAGAGGCGCTTTTTTTTAATTCGGATATATTGGCGGCTGTAAGTACGGAGGCTGAACCGACCCTGACAGGGTTCATTCATCAGCGAATGAGGTGGGTCTCCAAGAGCCGTGGCAATCGTGATCCGGTTGTGATTATCGTGGGTTTGATAACCGGGTTAACTCATCTGCTGTTGCTTGCCGGGTTGATTTCAGGGATATGTATTCCGGAAGTTCTTTCAATTTCACTGCTCCTCTGGCTGGTGAAAATAGTTCTGGAATACCCCCTCGTTTGGATCATGGGCCGGTTTTTCAAAAAGGAAGGACTTTCCTGTTACTATGTTATCGCACAGGTTTTTCAGCTCATCTATGTTCCCCTGGCAGGTTTGATGGGGCTGTTTATTCCATATCGCTGGAAAGGCAGACGGGGCTTGTAAAGGAGTTAAACTGACCTGAATATCGCTTCGGCTGCAGCAAGGTCGGAAGGGTGGGTGATTTTTAAATTTACCGGGTCTCCGTCGATCAGGTGAATGACCTCCCCAATGCTTTCTGCCACCGTTGCATCGTCGGTAAAGCTTTCACGGTACGCCTGTTCATAGGCCTTTTTTATGATGTTGCAGCGAAAAACCTGGGGTGTCTGGACCATGCAGAATTCACTGCGTCCAACCGCATGGGATCCACCGTTTTCAAGCATTCTCAATGATTCGTTAACAGGGACGACCGGGATACAGTTCCCAAGCTGCCCGGCAGAGAGAAAGCCCTCCCGGATAAGTGAAACAGATATAAGTGGTCTTACCCCGTCGTGAATGGCAACCACTCCATCGCTGCCGATTGCTGAAAGTGCATTTTTAACTGAATGGAACCGGGTTTCTCCGCCTGCGACAACCTGGTGGGGAAGGGTAAACAGATGTTGTTCACAAAGCGACTGCCATGACGAAAACTGACTGGCCGGCAATACAAGAATAATTGAAATATCGGGGTAAGCCAAGGCAAAAGCTTCCATGCTGTGCATCAGGACTGGTTTTCCTCCCAGGAGAAGGAATTGTTTCGGGATACCGGCGTTCATCCGTGTTCCCACGCCGCCTGCAACGATGATTGCGAATTTTTTCAAATTCACCATCTGATCAGAGGATCAGCATCGGGTTTCCGTAGGTAAAGAATTTATACTTCTTGTCGATGGCAACGTCATACGCCTTCATCAGCAGGTCGTAACCGGCAAATGCGGCCACCATCATCATCATCGGCGACTGTGACATGTGCAGGTTGGTGATCATGGCATTGGCGATGCTGAATTCATAGGGAGGAAAGATGAACTTGTTGGTCCATCCCCGGTAGGGTTTGAGGTTTCCTGAAACAGTCACGGAAGATTCGATGGCCTTCATCGTAGTTGTGCCGACCGCAACAATACGGCCTTTACGTGCCATGGCTCGGTTCACGATCTCTGCGGCTTCCGGTTCAATGATCATCTCCTCAGAATCCATTTTGTGCTTGGTCAGATCTTCCACATCAATCGTGCGGAAGTTGCCGAGCCCGAGGTGGAGGGTGATTTCCGCAAATGAAACTCCCTGTAATTCAAGGCGTTTGATGATCTCGCGGCTGAAATGCAATCCTGCCGTAGGAGCGGCAACAGCGCCTTCATGTTTGGCGAAGATTGTCTGATAACGTTCTTCATCTTCAACAGTGGCCTGGCGGTTGTGGATTTTTGGCAACGGGGTTTCCCCAAGGCGCTGAATGGTCTTTTTGAACTCGTCGTAAGGTCCGTCGAAAAGGAATCGAATGGTGCGGCCACGCGAAGTTGTGTTGTCGATTACTTCAGCAACAAGCGCATCATCGTCGCCGAAATATAATTTGTTGCCGATCCTTATTTTGCGGGCAGGGTCAACCAGTACATCCCACAACCGTGATTCACGGTTCAGTTCCCGGAGCAGGAAGACTTCTATCTTGGCCCCTGTTTTTTCTTTTTCCCCATATAGCCTGGCGGGAAAAACTTTCGTATTGTTTATGATGAACGCATCCCCGTCTCCGAAATAGTTGAGAATGTCCTTGAACTGGGCATGTTCAATGGTCTGTGTCTTCCGGTCAAGCACGATCATGGGCACTTCGTCGCGATGTTTCGAAGGCTGATTGGCGATAAGATCTGGAGGGAGATGGTAGCGAAACTGAGATAATTTCATGGTTTTCTGCCGTTTAAAAAGGGGTGGCAAAGGTAATGTTTTTTTGGATGCGTGTCAAGTCTTTTTTAATCAAAGAGATCAAGGATATGTTCCCCCTTGCCGATCGCGAGGTGATACCCATTTATTCCCGCTTTTCTGGCGCCTTCCACGTGTCTCAGGGTATCGTCGATAAAGAGTGTTTCTGCGGGGTTCAGCCTGCTTTGCTGTAGAACATGCCTGAATATTTCCTGAGAAGGTTTCTTCAATCCAAGCTGAAATGAAAAATATGCTTTTTCAAAAAGTGCATCAAAGCCTGCGTAACCGAATTTGTTTCTGAAATCGTCAAGATATTTCAGGTAATGGATTTCGGTGGTATTACTCAGCAGAAAAATGCGGTAATTTTTCCGCAATGCTTCGAGCATTCTGATATGAGGTCCGGGGATGTCGAGGAGCAATGCATTCCAGGCGGTATCGATCTGTTCATCCGTAACGGGGTTGCTGAACAGTGGTTTAAGCCCGTCCCGGAATTGCCGGGAACTGATGGTCCCCGTTTCGATACCCTCGAAGAGGCCGGCGGAATCGGCGATGGACCGGCCGGTGTCATAATTTGTCAACCCGAGATCCATGAACGCTTTTTCGGTAAGTGTTACATCGATGTTGCAGATGACACCGCCAAAGTCGAAGATGATGTTTTTGATTTCGTGACTCGTGATAGGTGACTCGTGACTCGTGACTCGTGACGCGTCACCTTGTTCAATCTTTGCCGGTTTGAGTTTCAAAGGAATAGTATTAAATATCCGGTTGCAAAAATCGTAATAAATTTCTATCTTTGCGCCCCTCAAACGAGTTCGAAATTCAATATTCAATATTCGAAATTCGATATTCGTTTCGGGCCCATAGCTCAGATGGTTAGAGCAGTAGACTCATAATCTATTGGTCCTAGGTTCAAGTCCTAGTGGGCCCACTTCAAAATCAACCACTTACACGTCAAACTGTAGGTGGTTTTTTGTTGTGTGCCGTGCACACTTATAACCTTGAAGGTGCAAGTCCTTTATGGAGGTCGGTAGTTACCAACCATTAGCCAGGAGCAAGGGTGTCCGTTGTGAAGCGGAATCTGAAGGAAGCAGGAGGCAAAGTCCCGTACCGAGGAACACGAATTGCATCAGGCATACCCGGCAGGATGAGATTGCAAGACAAATCGAAGTCCAAAAACTACCCGGATGTTGGGGTGTAAATGCAGCGGTTACCTGGGATGAAAGGGAATAAGTTTACCACGGGAGACCTGTTGGACGTGTGGAAACGGAGTAAGAAACACGGCTAACAATTGCCAACAGGAGTCAGCAGCGACCATAGTACGATACCATGGGTTGATATTGGAAGGGTCAAATCTTAAGAGGTGAGCATCAAATGATCGTTACCGTATGAATGGCAGAGAGCAGAAAACGGATAAAGACACCTGTTTGCAGAATGATAGAGCGGCACTCGAAAGCTACGCAGAAGGGCAGACATTCCTATGGATGACCGAAAAAGGAGACACCAACATAACGACAGGAGGAGCAGAGCTATTTGAGTACATTCTGTCACCTGCCAATCTAAATTCAGCTTACAAACAAGTGAAGCGGAATAATGGGAGTGGAGGGATAGACGGGATGGATACGGAAGCACTGCGTTTGTATTTGCAAACCCACCGGTTCGTGAGGTACGCCGACGATTGTATGATATTTTGCCGAAGCGAATGGGCAGCCGCAAGGGTGCTTGCAAGCATCACGAAATACATCGAAGGTACATTGTGCCTGAAAGTAAATCAAAACAAGACGGTAGTGGCCCACATCAAAGACGTAAAGTTTTTGGGGTATGGATTTTACTTTACAAAGGATGGGTGCAAAATCCGCATTCACCGGAAGAGCGTAGAAAAGATGAATGCGAAAATCAGGGAGCTGACCTGTCGCAGCAACGGTTGGGGAAATGAACGCAGAAAGGAAGCATTGCGCCAATTCATCACAGGATGGCTGAATTACTTCCGGCTTGCCGACATGAAAATCCTGCTTGAGTGAACTGACGAATGGTTCAGACGGCGGTTGAGATCATTGATTTGGAAACAATGGAAACGCATCAGATCCAAACGCCACAACCTGATTAAACTCGGTATCCCACGGCCTAAAGCCTGGGAATCTGCGAATACCAGAAAAGGCTACTGGAGGGTTGCCGATAGCCCAATCCTAAGTAAGGAGCATTACCAACGAACGCCTTAAACAGGCGGGCTTTATCTTTTTCTCTGACCACTACAAACAAGTTCGTTGTGTAAATCTCGATTGCACGCCAAATGATCAACAATCTAAATCAATTTTATTGATGGTATCAGCTTTAGTCTAACTTTGCTTGCTATGAAAACTTTTGATGTGATGGAATACCAGAAAAACGCTGCTTTGATTTTTGTGGGTTGTTGTTTGATTATTTTTGCTGTTCTCATGCATTCCTGCGAAAGGTTAGACCAATCTCATCAAACAAAAAACAAGGAACAGAAAGCTTTTTATCAGGCATTTACCAAAGCCGGCTTTTATGTTAACAGGAATCCCGACAGCACCATTCTTTTCGCTGATTCAGCTTTAGTATATGCGCACATCACAAAGTTGAATGACACATCACTGATACCGGTGCTGTTCCTTAAATCAGATGCATTTGTCAGCCTTGGGCTCAGTGATTCGGCTATGAGCGTATTGCTGAGAGCTCATTATATTTCCGTTAAGGCATCGGATAACGCTTATATCGCAAAGTCGAGCCTGAGGATGGGTCGTTTTCTGCGTAACCAGGAACAATCAACGCTTGCCGAAAAATATACTCTCGAGGCATTGCACCTTTTTGAACTGCTGGCGGATAAACGCAGTTTCGGGAATGCCTGCGACCTTTATGGCAACCTGTTGAGCGACATGGGCAATTACATCAAAGCGCACGAATACCTGATGAAGGCGTATGAAATTTCCGAGCAACTTGGAGATATAAAAACCCTGGGTGACGAAAGCATAAATATTGGATTCAACTACAGACTGATGGGCAATATGGAGGAAGCCATCCGTTACAGCAGAATAGGATGTGAAAAAATAGCACAGGTCCAGGATACTGCCAGCCTGATTGTTGCTTATAATAACCTGGGCATTGCGCTGCGTACAGTCAGGCCCGACAGTTCCATGTTTTTTTACAGGAAATCATTAGCTTTGAATAGGGAGTCTTCGACGATGAATAGTATTATAACCCGGTTTAATATTGCCAATCTGTACTTTGATAAGAAGGACTATTCGATGGCCTTGCATGAATTCGACACTGTATTATCGCTTTGCAGGCAAAACCGGTTGCTTGGAGGAATGGCCAGGGTTTACCATGCTTTCGGCGAAATATATATTCTTACACAGGATTTCCCCAGGGCTGACTTTTACCTTAAGCAGTCGATAAGGATGGCTGATTCCCTCGGGCTACTGTCGCTGGTACCGGATTTCAGCGAAACATTGCTTCGGTCGTACAAAGTGCAGGGGAAAATGACGGAATACACCCGTCTGTCGAATAAGGTGATGGCTCAGAGGGATTCGGTTACGCACAAGGATAAACAAGCCACCATCGCTTATATAGCCAAATACCAGAAGGCTGAGAAAAAAGAACTTGAAAATGTTAACCTGAGCTCTCTTCTGAAGAACAAAGAAAACAAACTGCTGTTAAGCGAAATCATCATTGCTGTTATCGTATTGGCAATAGTGCTGCTGGGCCTGCTTCTAAAAAGGAATACGCGTCTATCAAAGGAGCGGGGCGAAGCCTTCGACAAACTTATAAAACTTTACCGGGAGGAGCGTGCCCAGCGCGATAAACAGGCTGAAGCCATTCTGAGTGCCGGTAATGCACCGTTCGATGCAAACACACTAACCGTGGAAAGCCAGGTGCTACTGAAACAATTGCATCATTATTACGAAACTGAAAAGCCTTACCTGAATCCCCGGCTTCGGGTAGAGGATATTGCCGAAACCCTTAACACCACCCGCAAGGCAATCGCTTCCTCATTGAGTCAGTACAGCGATTCGAACTTTGTTTCTTTTACCAATATGTACCGGGTGGAGCATGCCATTACGCTGGCCGAGAGTGCCGAAGGCCGTAATTATAAAATAACGGCCATTGCTGCCGATGCAGGCTTTGGCAGTGCACAAAGCTTTTACAGGGCCTTTCAGCAAGTTACCGGGGTGCTGCCTAATTATTACAGGAAGAACATCACAAAACCGCCTGCCGGGCACGCTGCCTGACGATCCTTGGCCACCCAAAACATTATTTATCCGATTTCTCCCTGCTTCATTCATACCCTGAATGGTCCATTTCTTATTCAGCTTTCTTCGGGTTTTAATCTTTGGCACACTTCTGCTTATTCCCTATTTGGGGGAATCCAAAAACGCAGCACCCTCTGTATCCCCCGCCAATAGTGCAAACTCTCAAAAACGGCAAGCCGTTTTGCCACTTTTGGAACAACAAGTATTTGCGTGAAGGCTTAATTGGCTTTTACTTTGCCGGGTATCATCAAAAAATAAACCATGAACAAATTCAACTTTAAAAATATTCTGCCGGCCCTGCTTTTAGTGTTGGCCATGCTCCGTTTCGGTACTGCAGCTTTGAGCCAGACCTGGAGCGAAATACAGCCTGATGTTAATTAACGGATGGCATTTCCACTATCATTTTATGGCAGTAAAAACCGGGGCCGTAAATGATCCCGCCAAAAAAGTCAATGGCCACTGTCAGAATAAAATAGTTTCTGCTCATGATTTGCAAACAAACAATTTATAAAAAATATGGTATGAAAAAGATTTTCGTCACTTTTTGCCTGGTTATTTCCTTGGCCTTTTCAGTTTCGGCTACAGATTATGTGGTGAGTGGGTCATGGTTTACTCCACTTAACGGTCTTTACATAGAAACCGGCACTATGAATGGGCAACCCCTGTTTTTGTATAATGATGGGAGTACACAATGGGCAATTGGTTACAACTCTAGTTTTTGGGTGATAGGAGATTATTTTGGGGGTAATATTATGGATTATTATATGAGCATGGATGCCGGAAGCCCACCATTAACTGGCTGGAATGGATTAACATTAAGTGTTTATCTGCCACAGCCTGAAGTGGCCTATAGTTCCTTCAAATTTCTTGAAAATTTATCAAATGATGGTTCAATTGGCACTTCAGTCGCTATAGTTCACAACAATTTTGATGGAACCAGTTTTAGCGGAACAGATGGTGAGAATTTTGTAAATACCGGGAAAGTAAGTATAAGCAATGTTCCAACCGGGCTTACTGCTTCATTGATCAGGAATAACAGTCTTGCCTTAACCCTCACTTTGATAGGTAATGCCGCATCGCATTCCACTACAGATGAAATCGATAATATTAATTTGCAGTTCAATAATAGTGCTTTCTCAAATGGAGATGCAGCCGGAACGGCTAACTCAAGCAGCAGCTTTTCAGTTGATTTCATTGGTGTGCTGACTGTTGGTGCAGGACAAATGTACACTACTATTACGAGTGCCGCAAGTGCTGCCGGATCAAGAGATATTCTGTTATTATCGGCAGGAACTTTTACTGAATCGGAAATTTATGTGTCAGACAAATCATTAACAATAATTGGTCAAGGACCGGCTCTGACAATCATACAGGCAGCTGCTATCCCTAATACTGCTTCCGGCAGGGTATTTAATTTTAGCAATTCGAGCTATTTGGATGATACCTTTTATAGTTTTGAAAAAGTAACTATCCGGAATGGGAAATCTACATATTACGGAGGTGGTATTTTTGTAGCAAACACCACACTTCATATCAAAAATTGTGCTATTGAATCAAATTATGCAACAACTCCTGCTGGAGATTATGATTATACAGGTGGGGGAGGATTATATACCCAACATAGTAATCTTGATGTTGAGAATTCCACCTTTTCTGATAATCATCATGTTTCAAGTTTAATGCAAATTGCTAACAAGTCGGGTGGAGGTGCGATCATTTTTGTTAATTCTAATGGAGATAAAAATTTGTTGATTACAAACACAACCTTCAGCAACAATAGTGCAGGAAATTGTGGTGGTGCTATTCTTGTATTTCCTTCTACAACTAATAATAATTATGGTATTATCAACTCTACTTTTTTGGGAAATGCAGCCGGAAGGGGCGGTGCATATTCAACCAATGGACAGCCTACAACAAACCCTGTTAATTTTAAAAACGATATAATGTATGGAAATACTGCAACAGATGGTGGACCGCAGTTTTTTGCAAATAACACTACCAGTTATAACTTTACTAATTGTAATCTTGAAAATACCAATGATATAGGTGCAGCAATAGGGAGTTATACTAATTGCCAGATTGCAACCGACCCTTTACTTGGTTCACTTGCCGATAATGGTGGTTATACTAAAACTTTTGCATTGCTGCCAGGCAGCCCGGCAATCAATGCCGGTATGTCGGGTACTGAAATACCGGCAACCGACCAAAGAGGTTATTCCAACTCCGGAGTAAAAGATATTGGCTCTTTTGAATACATTCCATCTGTTACCTTTACCTGGACAGGTACATCAGGCAACGACTGGAATACGGTAACCAACTGGAGCAGCAACACTGTGCCCGATGCATCGGCAAATGTAACCATCCCCGGAACTGCTGCCAACCAGCCTGTTGTGTTGAGTGGCGGTTCGGCCGATTGCTTTGACCTTACCGTTAACGCTGATGCCAGCCTTACCGTACAATCCGGTGGCTCGCTTATGACAAACGGCAGTGTTAGCGGAAATATAAGCATACAACGCACGGTTGAAGGAAGCAGCAACCTGGACGCATACAAATACCACCTGGCTTCGGTGCCGTTGGCAACAAGCAACAATTCGTTATCCGGCTTATTTTCGGGTTCGTACCTTTACGAGTATTTGCCAACCTCCAACATCTGGTCGGGCATGGGGAACAGCTCTGCCACTGAACTCGATGAAACGGTAGGTTATATGATTTACTACCCAGGCATCAGCACAACTTACAGTTTTACAGGAGCTCCGAATACCGGCACGTTTACCCCTTCGGTTACTTACCACGGACATGCCGATGGCCTCAACTTTGCCCTCGTCCCAAACCCTTATCCTTCCAACATTGACTGGAACGCTGCATCGGGCTGGACAAAAACCAATATCGGAACTTCCATTTGGATTTATAACAACGGTAATTATGGGGTTTGGAATGGAAGTGGTGGAACTTTTAATGCATCGCGGTATATTGCAGTTGGGCAGGCATTTTTTGTTCAAACCACCAACACCAGCCCAAGCTTGATAATGGATAACGGTGTACGTACACATTCGGGTGCCACGTTCCTTAAAAATACTGAATTGGTAGCTCAGCAGTTACGCGTAAACGCTGTCGCCAATGGCATGGCCGATGAACTGCTTGTGGGATTTGGCGAAACCAACACGAACGATTACAGTCCTTACGAAGACGCTGTAAAGTTTTATGGCGCTGACGATGCTCCTCAAATTTACACGATGGCCGGCGAAAACAAAGTTACCATTAACGCCCTGGGCAATTTGTCGGATGACACAATGGTTCCAATGAATTTTGAAACCCAGTTTGCAGGTGTGGTGAATCTATCTTTCGCAAATATGGAAAGCTTCGACCCGACATTGAACATCTGCCTCAAAGACGAACTCACCAACCAAACCATCAACCTGCGCAACCAGCCGGTTTATACCTTCATTCACAATCCTGGAAATGATGCCAGCCGTTTTAAACTGGTTTTTGGTGGGACAATCGGAATTGAAGAACCGGCAAGCTTTTCGGGAAATTTATGGATTTCGGGAAATACGGTTTACATCAATGCACCCAGCCTTGCAGGACAAACCGGATTGTTGGAAGTTTACAACGCCTCCTGCCAAAAGCTGCTGAGCAAGACCATCGTTCTGAGCAAACTTTCGACACTGCAAATTAACTGCAAAGGTTTTGTTGTAGCTAAACTCACGACAGGAAATGAAGTGATGACGGTAAAAGGAATTATAATAAATTAGAAGTTTACCGCAGAGAACCACCAAAAAATCTCTGCGGTTCTCTGCGAAAATCTCTGCGTTACTCTGTGGTAATGAAAAGTGTTTATATAAAGTTAAAAACTATAACAATGAAAAAGATTTTAGCAATTACAGCAATTTTGATGATCAGCGGAATTTCACTTTTAGCCCAGGCACCGCCAGCTCCACCTGTTGATCCTTCAAATGGCGGTACCCTCGGCCCCGTTGGCGGAGGTGGCGCTCCCATCGATGGGAGTTTGACCCTCTTCCTGGCCATAGTTGCAGCGTATGGCGGAAGGATGCTTTATAAGGCGAAGTATTCCAACGTTGCTGCCATTACAACACACCCTTAATTATTATCAATGATAAGAAAAACAATCAGATGACGAAATTTTATAATGAGCTGAAAATCATATAAATAAGTTCATTGTCAATTGGTCCCAAGTTCAAGTTCTGATGGCCCCAATTCAAAATCAACCACTTACACGTTAAACTGCAGGTGGTTTTTTGTTTTCCGCCAGGTTTTGGCCAGGGTTTGAGGAAAAATCCACCAATTTTAATGATTGAAACTCACCTGAAATAAAGTCAGGCTGCCAAAGCGACAAACCGATTCAGTTGACCACCCCCGCTCACCTAATGGGGGTAACAAGAAGAACCCTCTGAAGACCAAAATAAAGAACTTCTGCAGAAACATGTCAATGACTGGCATCAATATTTACAGCCCACGCCTTTTCGCACATTAACGCGAAAATTTCAATAAACATGTTGTTGTGATGAGAAGGCTGCAGCCTGAATACTTTCCACCTGAAAACTAACTGATTTTTTTCGCTTTCATTTTCAAATAATTAACTGTATCATCCACTGTGATCCCGCAGTTTTCTTATTTATTGGCACATATATTGGAAGCAGAGACGCCTGAAGGACTTTCCTTGGTGTTTTCTAAAGGAACTAAAAATTCTGTTACAACTATTCCAGCGAATTTGCTTTTAAATTTCATTTTATTTACGGCGGCGGGTTTATTCGACAGGGTAATCTTTGCCATTGATTTTTTTATTGGTACAAGAGTAAATTGTCAATTTTCTGCTTTCCCTCAAGGGGTGATAAAAGCTGAATCTGGCGCCAATCATGTTCCGATTCGTATCATCAGGGGGTAAAACCAGGCAATGACTTCAAAAATGTACGTTTTGGACGGTTTATTATACACTTTGAATCATCGAAACTAATTATTAATCATAGTTTTATCGTCTTTTCATGCATTTTCAAAATTCAACTGTTACAATTTAGAACCTCAAATTATTCAAATGAAAAAGAACAGACGAATGATCAGACTGCTGGTATTAATATTACCGGTGTTAATTCCATTTTACTCATTCGCCCAGGGGTTAATAAAAGCTGAATCCGGCGCCAGGATTATAAGAGAAACAGGCAGTTACTGGGTGGTTGATAATGGCGCCTTCACCCTTACCAGCCCCGGGGTAACCAACCCGGCTTACACCTTTTCCTCCGCCAAAACTGATGATGCAGCCCGTTTCCTGCTCCATTTTGGCGGTACTTTCAGCGTGAATGACAAAGAGATGGAATCACCGGTCACAATTTATGCCTCTGGTAATACGATATACATCTTCGGTACATCAGGCGTTATGCTCAATGGCAGGGTGATCGTGTACAACATGATTGGCCAGCAGGTGATGCAACAGCAACTCAGCGAGAATTCGCTGGCAAGGATCAACCTCAACGGGGCCACCGGGTATTACCTGGTAAAGGTGGTAACCGGCGACCAGGTTTTCTCAGGGAAAGTTTTTATTAAATAACTATCAAAACGATAAATCATGAAAAAAATACGTAACCCCCTCATCTTTTCCCTGCTGATGCTCTGTTTCATCCTGGTTGCCCATACAGGCATGACCCAGGCACCACCGCCTCCTCCGGCAGAAAAAGGGACCAATAGCAACAAAGCCCCGGGTGGCGGCGCTCCCATCGATGGTGGGCTGGTTGTTTCACTGGCCATGGTGGCCGGCTTTGGCGCGTGGAAATTATTGAAAAGGAAAACCTTGCGGTTTCCGGCTCACTGAGTCTGCCGGGGTCAACAAAGCGAATTGAGTCCGTTATAGATAAAAAATAATCACAGAAAGCTATAGAATTATGAAAACAACAATGACAAAAGCAATTTATGTAACAATCATGATGCTGTTTTTAACCGGCAGCATGTTTGCCCAAACCGGAAGCGTGGGCATCAACGACAATGGCTCAAGCCCCAACAGCAAAGCCATGCTCGATGTAAGTTCAACCACCAAGGGCTTGTTACCTCCGCGAATGACTTACGCGCAAAAGATTCTCATTTCCAGTCCTCCTGCGGGTCTGATCGTATGGTGCAGCAATTGCGGGGCAGCCGGCGAATTGCAGATTTATAACGGGACTATCTGGACAAGCCTCACCGCAGGCACTGCCTCAGGCGTGCCCGGTGCGCCAACAACAGGTACAGCAACTGCAGGACCTGCACAGGCATCAGTCCCTTTTACAGCGCCTGCTTCCAATGGCGGTTCAACAATAACATCCTACACAGCTACGTCAACGCCTGGCAGTTTTACCGGTACATTGACACAGGCAGGAAGCGGAACCATTACCGTAACCGGGCTGACCAATGGTACAGCTTACACTTTTACCGTTGCAGCTACCAATGCAACGGGTACAGGTGCGGCAAGCGCTGCTTCCAATTCAGTAACGCCCGTGGCATTGGCTATCGGCCAAAGTTACGGGGGAGGAATACTAGCTTATGTTTTGCAATCCGGCGACCCGGGTTACATAGCAGGAGAAACGCATGGTTTAATAGCAGCCATTGGCGATCAGGGTACAGGCAAAACCTGGTATAATGGAACATATACAATAACAGGAGCAACAGGCACCGCCTTGGGTACAGGCAGTGCAAATACCACGGCAATTATCGCCAGCCAGGGTAATACAGGAACTTATGCCGCTAAGATATGCAGAGATTATGCAGGTGGCGGTTACACTGATTGGTATTTGCCTTCAAAGTATGAGTTACTCAAACTTTATGCGATGAAAGTGGCTGGATTTGGAAGTTTTGCTAACTGGTACTATTGGAGTTCCACAGAGATCGATCAGAACACCGCGTGGCTCCTGTACCTTTACTATGGCAACGAGTACACCCCCAATAAGAACTACGCCGACCCCTATGTGCGTGCGGTGAGGGCTTTTTAACGATTTCACAATTTAGCAATCAAAAAATCCGATTGCTGAGCGGTCGGATTTTTTTTTCAGATTGGCATTATATTGCGACTTACCCCGGGAATAAATCTACCCATTCAGTTTGACAAAATACCGCTACCCGGTTCATGAAATGCTCCCGTGCGCATTATTTTTCCCATCGTGTTCCTTCACGTGTGTTCCACTACTTGTTGATCGGTGTCCCGTAGCTCTGTATTTTAGCCTGCATTTCCGGAGTCAGATATTTAACAAGTTCTGCATTATAAACGCCTGAAGGAGGATAAACGATTTCTCCCTGCTGGATTGTTGTAATCTGGAAGTTTGCAACGGTATAATACCGCGATAATGCCGGTAGTGAGCCGGGCTCCATGATGGGGTCAACATCTGTTGTAAATATTGAAATCGTATTGTCGCTGTTACGCTGGATATCAAACATGCGGAACTGCTGGGTGAAATCCCTTAATGAACTGGTCTGTACCTCCCAGAAACCCAGTTCCGGATGGGTTGGATCGGGTGATGGCATCGGTGTGACGGCATTCAGATGCAGATGCCCCGAGAGCCACATGAGAAGATTCGGATAGGAATTAAGGGTATCGAGCACCTCTTGCTGCGACGGGCCAAGATTATGTGCATACCAGCCTGCATCTCCGCCAACAGGCACAAAGCCGATGGGGATGTGCGCTGAAATGATCATGAGCTTGCCTTCAGCCTGGCCCGACCTGAGTTCACTTTGAAGCCAGCTCCAGCGTTCGGGGGAGAGTTCGCCATGTCCATAGAATTCCCAGTTTATATTATCATTGCTCTGGGTATCATCGAGCACAATGACCTTGATTGGTAAATTCGCCTTTGGCTCAAACGAATAACAGGCGAAATTGTTGGCAACATTTGACTGGCTGAATCCATGTCCGGACGGTTGCGAGGTGGTATTAAAAAACTCCCCCATCCACTCATTTGGCTTAAGGGAACGGCGGTTTGCATCGGCTGGTATCTTTCCAGGTACAGGTATGCTGCCAACCGGACCAACTCCTAAAATGTTACCGGTAGGTGTTGTGCCGTCTATTGTACCCATATAAATACCGGGGGTGTCAAAGGGCTGAGGATTGTGCCAGTTTTCATAGATATCGCACAGGTTGAGTATTTCGTCACCAACGTAGACCGATCTAGCATAGTCATTTGGATTGAGCAGACCTGTCCAGAAATGATCGTGGTTGCCCAGTGTCTGGTACCATGGAATCGACTTGTCGAGCCCCTGTGCCTGGAATGGATCCTGGTAGTCATTATTTGGTCCTGGAATGGGATCATCTTTAATACCTGAATCGGGGTCGATCCATTTTCCATCAAGAATATCGATATACCACCTTAATTCGTTATATTGTGTATTATTGCAGGCATCACCCAGAGAGAGACCGAAATCAAAGGCTTTTTCTTTATGAATGAGGTTAATTGTCCTTACAGCCGCATCAAGTACCCGGGTTGTCAGCAAACATACCGGAGAATAACCCCCGATAAGACTACCCTTGTAGCCATAGTAAATAGCCGATGTGGGTGTCTCTTCGTCGGTAATATGAATATCGGTAATGGTGAAGAAATTCAAAAGTCTTGCCGAATGGGTAACAGAGGCCCCGGTATATCCGGCTGGCATAAGATCCACTCGTTTTTGGTAAGGATTCCCCGAACCATAACTCCATTTCCCGTAACCCGGGAATTCGGAAAATTTACTGATCTGATAAGGATACAACACCGGAGTTGTAGGCACAAAGGCGGGAACAATAGTCCTGTCAACTGTTGTGGGCACTTTGCTGCTGGTTGGCACGGGACTGTCATCCTTGCTGCAGCTGTTGTTAAATAATAAGGTAAAACCCATCGCCATCAGGTAAATCCATGTACTCTTTTTTGTTTTCATTTTGTTTTCCTTAATTAGACATTTTTTAAAATAATGGACATGTTACAATCTTTAATCGATCATTTTGGTTGAACGGGTTCAATAACCTCAGCAGGGTTTTCAACCATCTCATGTATGGTGCTTTCGTCTATTAAGTCAGGGGTGTTGCAGGAGGCACCGGAGGAACCGGGGGGACAGGAATGTACCCAGTAATATCTTTCCGGCATGAAACAAGAATGACTAAGAGCATTGTTACCTGCACGTTGCAGGTATATCAGCAGTTTTTTTATTTTTATTTTATTGGATAGCTATTGAAATTTCAGACAAACAAAGTGTTAGCATGATAGATGACCCAAAAATAAACAATGTAGTTGGACCGGTATATACAGGATACGGTAATTTCTTGTAGGGGGATGTCTGATTCTTATGTAGGGGATTACCTTACAAAGTTGAAACTATTTAGGTGATTGTGATCATTAAAAGGTATGGAGGTGTAAGGGATGTTAATTTCTGATCAATCCGGTACTGAAAGTTTTATCAATACAAAGGCGCCAGTACATGAAAATAATTTTACATATTTTCATGTACTGGCGCCTTCGCGGTAAAAAGAGAAGTCAGTTTACACCGATAACTCCGAATTTCTTCTCCTCATGATATAGATTGCACCAATGCTGAGCAGGGCTACAAACATAAAGATGAGGCCCCATTCTGATGCGGTGGGGATGGGTGCCGGAGGAGGAGGCAACAAGGCAGACCATGTTGTGGCAACTCTGATACCGTCAACTGTCACATTCTGAGTGGCTGAATACTGACGGATGCCAACTGAACCAGGATTGATGTCCAACTGTGTGGGTTCGGTAATGGGACCTACTGTAGCTGCCGGTTCCGAAAGTGGTATGGTTCCGTTAAATACAAAAAGGCTTACCTTGTCATTATTGGTTCCGGGGACAATTTCATATTTCGTTACCAAGAGGTAGGTTGTTCCGGGTGTAAAGGTTGAAGTAGCATAGGTGCCGGTATTATTGGTAAAGCTGATACCAAAATGGTTGGTGGCATCCATGAATAATTTTCCCCTGAAAGATGTTGTATTCGGATTTAAGCCAAAATGGAAAAAATACCCCAGTGAGGTGGTTGTAACCTTTACCATCATTGAGGAATAGATTGTCCCTGTTGTTTGGGTCGCGAATGTTTTATGATCGTCTTCTCCTGTATTATCAGCAAGTGCAGCATTGCCGATGCCGGAAGCAATATAACCGGGAAATGTAAGCCCGGGGGCAACAACGGTGATTGGCTGAGAATTTGCACCTGAGTGAGCTGTCCAGCCATGCGCAGTGATCAGATCATTTGCTGGATAGTCGAAGTTCTCCTCCAGCAAGGTTTGCGCCGTGCTGCTTAATTGAAATCCCAGTGTTAAGGCAGCAATCATAATGGCAAAAAATGTAAATTTTTTCATAAGTTTTTTTTTAACGTTTTTGGTTTATTTGGTTCCCAGAACAAAAATAAGATAAGGAATCTGATCTTTGTAATATTTAAATCATTTGACAACTATTAATATTTTGTCCAGATTAAAATAAAATAGAAAATAAAATTCTATATTTGCTTACTCATTTGATTCTTTTCCCGTGAACTAACAAATCATCCCCTTACCAGGCATCTCAAAATTGGTATTCTGAGAGTCTCTTGTTTTTACCGGTTACCTGTTAAGAATCTGTGAATTAACGGTTAAGAGAGATTCCTGTATATATCGGCATGGTATTCAGATTTGTATTTTTCCTTTTGTTGGTAGTCATTATTTTGCAGGGCAGGTCTCAGTCATTTGCCATTCATGATGTATTGGTGAGCAGCCGGAGTGCAAAAATTTGTGATATTGAAATCGATCCGTTTAAAAAAAGGCTCTGCTTCCAGTCCCCGGATGAAAACAAATTGTGGGTGTGCCATCTTGACACCACCACCTGGTCACTGACAGTTCCTGATGGCAGAGAGATTCTTGTCGACAGTTTACTCACCTCTATTGATGTTACCTCGAACAGTGGTGAATGGGGGTACGATCTGAACGGGACCTACATCGTGTATAATAAGGAAACTGACAGAAAGCGGTACGTGGCGGTAGCAGCTGAGAATGGTTCGGCGTGGTCACTGTGTACCCTCACCGATGCCCCGCACCGGATGAACCCGCATGCGTCAAGAAACCCGGCCGACTCCTTTGTTGCCATTCACTATGTGTCAACAATGCTGACCAATTACACCAAATATAAATACATCAACAATCCGGCGCACGAATACTGGGTTCACGATTTCAAAGATGCGCACTGGGGCAGTGATGAGCAGATTATAACCGGGATCCTGAAGGGTAATCACCAGGTGGGGCTGTTTGATCCGTCGAGTCCTGCCATACCGGTTCAGCTGACATTTGATTACAATAAACACTATTCACGTCCCTTTAACTGGCATGCGCCGGAACATCAGAATGCACGGATGTTATTTGCGGTCGCTAACGGGGAAGAGTTGCAGGTGTTCAAAGAAGTCACTCCCAACAGCAACAACTATGGGTTGTATATGACGTTCACCAGCCCATCCGCCAATCCTGCCTACAATAAATTTGGATCCCCGGAACCTTGTGTGTATAACGGACAATCCTACATTACCTTTATGGCATCTTCGTCAGAATTTGAAACAGCCAATGTTCCCGGCGAAATTTGGATTGCAAAAATAGACAGCATCAACCCGTTTTACAGGATGGTTTCCGATTCGGTAGCAGGTATCCGTACTGATCCTGAAACACTGGCCACAAGCGATTCATTGCTGGTTTATTATACGGAAGTCAGCGAACGAAGCGGGCCTGAACGTACTTACCGCCTCAGGAAATGTGATACGGGTATCGGACTGGATCTGCCGACCAGCATCCCTGGACCTGCTGACCCGGGTAATAATTCCCTGGTACCTTTTCCGAACCCGTTTAAAAATCATATTCGGATAAAAGGAGCGGCAGGGAATGAAGATTATTTGCTGACGAACAGCACGGGATGTGCAATTTTTACCGGAAAACACATAGAACGTGAGGATTTTTCAGGACTGCCGACGGGGATGTATTTGCTTAGAATCATTACAGGCCGTTCTTTAAAGAGCATTGAACTCATCAAAGAATAAGGTAAAATACCTGAAATTTCTTATAGTGATTGTCAATTTTGACACCTTGCTGATTTGTAGCGGGGAGGTTTAACGATTGATAAATTTCAGCGTTCTTGAAATTACATTGCTTTTCAGCGTAACCAGGTAAAGCCCTTTTGCAAACGGGGATAGGTCATACTCACGGTCAACCATTACACCTGCGGAGAGATCAATCCGGTCGGTCAGCACAGGTTCACCGACGATGGTGGAGATGACCACTTCCATTAGCTGACACGGATACCTGATTTCGAGATGCAGTTTTGAGTTGCCGGGGTTGGGATAGATTCTCAGGGACCCTTCCGGCAGCACCTCTTCAATTGCAGTGCAAGCCGAGAAGGAGAAACTTACCCTGGAATCTGCCGAATCAACACAACCATATTCATTAAGTACCTTAACGCGGTAAGTCTGCACATCGTAACCAAGGCCGGTGGTTTCAACTTCGATCGTTTGCGTCGTCGCTCCATTCGACCAGTAGTAGGCGGAACCCGGATTACCGGCGTCGAGGATGAGCTTCTGGTAGATGCAGGCAGTGGTGTCGGCAGGCCAGTTGAGTATCAGCGGGAGTGGCTTTACATGCACATTCACGACCCCGGATGCATGGTTAAACCCATCGAAGATGGTGAGCATGTAGTTTGTGGTCTCATCCGGAACAACCTGCGGATCGGATTCATTCGAGGTAAATCCCGGAGGTGTTGAGGTCCAGGTGTAGGTGTAACTTCCTGAGCCTCCTCCAACCATGGGATGCAGCGTGGTGCGCTCCCCCTGGCACATGACCGCCGGGTTTGCAACCGGATTGCATGCCAGCGGGCTCCCGGTAACAGAAACCATCACCTGAGCCGCTTCACTGATGCATCCGGTGATATTGTCGGTGACGGTTAGAGTGAAGATGGAAGTCACTGTCAGGTTGGTGACCTGGGCGATAAGGCTTGCCGATGAAAAACCGGGGGGACTTGATGTCCAGTAAGCGCTGTAATTTCCCGACCCGCCGGATGCTGTTCCATTCAGCGTGGCGTTTGTGCCATAAGGGATGCTGGTGTTTGAACCCGCACCGGCGATGGGCTTTGGGTTTACAATGACTGTCGCAGTTCCGGAAACATTGCTGAAACCATCGCTGATTTGAACGGTGTATGTGGTGGTAGATACCGGGAAAACAGTGGGGTTAGGAAGAGCAGAAGTAAACCCCGGTGGATTTGATGACCATGAAAAAGCATAGTTACCGCTTCCGCCGGATACCATGGCATTCAGTGCCGCGGAAGAACCTGCACAGATAGTCCCGGGGGATGCCGCTGCAAATACACCCAAAGGCCCGCCAACAACGGTAACCAAAACGTCGGAGGTTCCATGGCAGCCTGCCTGGTCTGTCACATTCATGATGAAATTGACAGAGGCACCCATGTTTATGGTAACAGGTTGTAAAACAGCAGGGTTGGTAAGTAAATTTGCAGGTTCCCAATGGTATGTGTATGGACTTGCACCCCCTGAAACGGCCCCGTGAAGCGTGATGATTGCGCCATTGGCAACCGTGGTATCGTTGCCGGCAGAAACAACCGGCGCATTGATTTCAGTTAACTGGAAGGGGTAATCCTGGTAAACACAAAGGTTATCGCAAAGATCGCGGATATCACCGGTGATATGCAGCGTATAGCTGCCTGCTGAAAGCACCGGGTTGGTTTTCAGGCTACAGCTCCTGCCGTTGGTGGCGCCTGTCCTGCAATCCACAGAAGTAACATCGGTAATGGTGTAGGTTCCGGCCGGACCTGTCAGGCTGAATTTTTCAGGTTTGTGAAAGAGGTCGACACATTTCATGTTTTCGGAGAACTGCACAAAAAGGCTGTCGGAACCGGCGCACGAAACGGTTTGCTGGATGGAGTCGATCGTTGCCGGAGTGATGTCGAAGATGGAAGCGGTTGACCCGCTGAAATCAAGGGTATATCCCGATTGGTTTGTCGGTGACCAGTTGCTCACATTGAGAACGTAGGTTTGGCCTGTAAGTACTGCGAGATCTTTATTGAATTTCTTTCCGGATAGACCGGGACCGTTGCAATTCAGATTATTCCCAAGCAAAGTGTTGATGCCGGTCGGACCATTTGTACCGGTAATACCATAAGAGTTGCAGCTCACCTGAAGTGTTGATGCATTGATGTATATCTGGTCGCATCCTGCATTGGTCATGTTAAACAGGGACCAATCGTAGTCGTTCGAAGGATTGTTTGGTGTGAGCGTGAACCGCAGGACTCCGCTTGTCTGCACCGTGATCACATAAAAGACATCATTTTTTTCGCCATCCATGCAGAGCGGGCAAACGCTGTTGTTCCTGATTTCAGGATAGACATTTCCATGTCCGGTATAGGATGTTGTGGTTGTATAGATTGGCTGGCATACCGGGATGGCTCCGAGGCAATCCTGAACGGTTGGCGGAGCATCGGTATTCTGAGCAAGCAATGAAATGCCATGTAACCACAGGGTGCAAATCAAGGTCATAATGGCAACAGACTTCATGGATTTTATTACTATTTGCATGATCAGGATTGAATATCAAACAAATATACGAATCTATTTAGAATTTGTATCCTGCCTGGAAATTCAGGGTGAAAGTATGATCATCAATTTGATCCGTTTTGCCCGAATCTGAGGTGTAATCGACAATTTTATTGAAGTTCTTATAATAGTCGACCACGATCCCGATTTTAAACCGTTTAATCTTAAAATCAACACCCGCACCTGCAACCAGGCCGTACATGGTTTTATTCAGCTGGTCGGTTTCGGTGAATTGAGAAAAAAGATTGAATGTTTGCGAATAACTTACCAGGTAATCAAGCCGTGGCCCGATATGAATAAACGGGACCACCAGGTCCTTCACCGGAAGTTTGGCTACAAACATTGTATTAAACGTGACATAATTCAGGATGGTGGTTGCCGATGATTCGGTTATGCCTTCCGGGTTTTGTAAATCGGTCAGTGAGCCGGTGCCCCCTTTCTGTAAAATACCGATGTTGGATGTCAGGTTGAAATACCTGAAGTCAAGGTAATCCAGCCCAAGCAGGAAGTTAAACCCGATGATACCTTCATCAAAGATGTAATCGTCAGCACCGGATTTATTCCAGTTAAGATTTGAGAATGACGGGCCAAACCTCAGATTCAGCGTCTGACCAAAACTACCGGTCATGATCATTGCAAGGCAGATTGAAAGGATGATTTTGTTCATGTTTGATATTTTCCGGGTTAATGAACAGTCACGAAATTACAGGAATTATTTTAATTTTCCACCGTGAAGGCGCAAAGACAAAAAAAAGCGCCCTGAATCCCTGTTTTGCGCCTTAGCCTCTTTGCGGTTAAAAAAAAGGAGGAGCTGCCGATAACAATTTTCACGTTAAAAAGTTATAACATTTTAGTAAAATTTCATAACGATCTGCAGATGTAATAGCAATATTTTTGCTTTCTTGCTAATACTCCATATGATTGAAAAAGCGGATTCTGACGCTTCCCCTGTTGTTTTTTCCCGTGAACCGGACCGCAACCGGCCTTACCGGGATGGTACGGCCGACCTTTTAAAGGGGCTGGCTGTGCTTTTGATGATCCAGGTGCACATCATGGAGCAGTTTGTTACAACCGATACCCATGGAAGTGTGATCGGGAAAGTCTCCATGTTCCTTGGGGGGCCGGCCTGTGCCCCGGTATTTCTGGCTGTGATGGGCTATTTCCTGGCATTTTCGGAGAAACCGCTTGCCTATTTTCTTAAACGCGGCGGATTGTTATTTCTGGCAGGTATATTCCTGAACATCGGACGTTCAGGACATTTACTGATAGAGATCATCCGGGGTGAAACAACACTCGATCCCTGGTTTTTCATCATGGGGGCGGATATACTGACACTTGCAGGGCTCAGTTTGATTTTTACCGGTTTGCTGCGTTTGATCCTTAAACATAATGGCTGGTTATATCTCTCCGCTGCACTGCTTGTTGCAGGAATCACTCCGTTGTTAAACAAAATTGCCTCCTCCGGCACCGTGGGTGTGTATATCACGGCGTTTTTTTGGGGAACGTCAGAATGGTCTTATTTCCCGGTTTTTCCATGGCTCGGATATGTCCTTGCCGGCTATGCATTTCACCTGTTATTATTTCAGATCCCGTTTTTGAACCGGTTTGATGTTCAAAAGCAACTTCTTTACATCATTCCCTTATGGATTGCCATTATGATAACCATTCCCTATGCTTCTGTCATAACGCATAACCTGTCAGGACCCGGAGGTTACTACCATCACGGCATTCTCTTTTTCATATGGACACTCCTCTTTATGATCTCCTACCTGGTACTGGTGAAATTAACTGAGATTATATATGGAGAACAGGGAGTGGTGATGTTTATTAAGTGGATTGGCCGGAAAGTGACCAGCCTGTACGTCATACAGTGGCTGATCATCGGGAACCTTGCAACATGGCTCTATCGCACCCAGGACCTTTTCCAGTTTGCAGCCTGGTTTATCCTTGTCACCACTGCCACATTGGTTACAGGTTGGCTTGTTGAAAAGGCACTGAAAAAACTTTCAGAAAAAAAACACGCAGTATAACGGCTACCAGATTTTCACCCGAAGGCTGTCTGCCCGTTTCATGGCATCTCCCTCCTTAATATCAAAGGCTGCATAAAACTCCGGGATGTTTGCCAGGGGGCCAAGTACCCTGAATTTCGCCGGTGAATGCACATCACTTTTTACCTGGTTTGCAATAGCCTCCGGGCGGTCGTTGATCATCCAGGCCATGGCATAACCCAGGAAGTAACGCTGATCGGGCGTGAGCCCTGCAATGTTCTCCCTGTTTTTATATTGAGCGGTTTTTTTGAAAGCTTCGTATCCCATCACAACGCCGGCAAGGTCGGCAATATTTTCACCCTGGGTCATGTCGCCGTTGATGTGCAGGCTGTCAACAGCCACAAACTCGTCGAACTGACGAACGATCATCTTTGTTTTCGCATAGAAACGAACACTGTCATCGATGGTCCACCAGTTGAACAGGTTGCCATACTCATCATATTTGCTGCCCTGGTCATCAAAACCATGGGTGATCTCATGTCCGAAAGTGGAACCGCCGATGATCGAATAGAGGATGGCGTCATCCGCCAGTTTACGTTCAAATCCCGGAACGATGATGTTGCACCCGGGAACCACGATTTCATTGTTTGACGGGTTGTAGTAGGCATTATACGTTTGCGGCTCCATGCTCCACTCGTTGCGGTCAACCGGTTTGCCATATTTCGCGATCATGTATCCGAACCACCATGTATTGGCATTCATAACATTTTGAGTATAGGACGATCTGGTGATCTGCAGGGCACTCATATCCTTCCACTTATCCGGATAACCTACTTTGAAGATTACCGCATCAAGCTTTTTCAGCGCCTTTGTTTTGGTGGTTTCACTCATCCAGTCAAGTGATTTGATCCGTTCGGCGTAAACAGTTTTGATGGCATTGCCGATTTCCATCAGTTTTTCCTTTGTCCCTGTTGGAAGGTAGTCGGTAACGTAAACCTGCCCGATCAGCTCGCCCAGAGAACCATCGGTCTCCTCAACAACCCTTTTCCACCGCGGTTTGGGTTCAGGAACTCCGCGAAGGGTTGTGGAGTAAAAGTTAAAAGACTCCTGGTAGGTTTTGTCATCCAGGTAACGTGCCAATCCATGGATATGATGGTATTTGAGGTAATCTTTCCAGACCTCAAGCGGAAATGATTTCAGATTTCGGTTAAATGCAGTTAAAAATTCCGGCTGCCCGACAATAACCGTATCGACTTTTGTCAACCCTGCACTCTGGAAAAAGCGTGTCCAGTCGAATTCCGGGGTCATCTGGCTTAATCTCGTTATGGTGATCTTATTGTAGTTTTTAAGTGGGTCGCGTGTATCAGCCCGCTTGCGCGAACCGGCAGCAATGGCCATTTCAAGTTTCATGAGGTTTTCAGCAGCTGTTCCGGCTTTCTGGTCCTGGTACCCCATGATTTTGAACATGCTGGACAGATGTGCCGTAAATTTTTCGCGGATCATCACTGCACGGGCATCCTTATCGAAATAGAAATCACGGTCGGGGAGGCTTAACCCGCCCTGGGCGATAAATACAGCGTTTTTACTGCTGATCCGGTCATCCTGGCCAATGTAAAAACCGAAGGCAGGAGAGCCGGACACTGTATTGATGTAAGCAATCTCTGTGGCCAGTCCTTTCAGGTCTTTCACCGCATCGATCCGGTCAAAATCCTGTTTGATGCCTGTCAGCCCGTTTTTATTGAGGGAAATGCTGTCCATTCCTGAAAAGAAGAAGTCGCCGATCTTCTGTTTATTGCTTCCTGCCGCCTCGTTGGGATTGGCGGCGGATGATTCGCAAATGTTTTTTATCTGGCTGTTAATCGTATCCTGGATGAGTTGCCATAATCCATTGCTTTGTTCGCTCGCCGGGATGGGATGCTCTTTAAACCATTTCCCATTGGCAAAGAGGAAGAAATCGTTGCCGGGATTGATGGTGCTGTCGATGTGTGATACCAGCGGGTCGGTGGTTTGTTCGTTTTTTTGCCCTGATTGGGAGTTGCAGGAAACCATCGCTGCCATGAGGACAAGCCAAAGAAAAAAGTAATTGTATCTGGTCATTGAGATTTTTTTTATAAAAGTATCAGAATTGGACGGGGTGGCAAAGAAAAATCGATGAATATGGCGAACTAGACGATATACCTGTGGAAAACGGGGCAGGTAGATTCGAGGAATACTTTTCAGTGAAAGATCAAATAAACTTAGTTCTCCTCAGGAATAGTAATATTAAGGTCTTTACAGATTTTTTGAGCCGTGAATTTTTTCACATCACGGTGACGGGGAACGGTCGAAATAGCATTATTGGCAGGATTAAAATATAGACTATGGTTGCTGCCTTCCCGGAGAAGATAACAACCATTTTCTTCCAGATGACGGACTAATTTATTCCGTTTCATTAAGCGAATGATAGGGTTTCCCTGTAGCTTTTTAACCCGTGTGGCTGGTTCTTTTGAGAAAGAATTTTGTTTGTTTCCAAAACCATGTGAATTGCCTCTATGAGATTGGTTTTTACTTCATCCAATGTCTCCCCCTGCGAATTTGCCCCGGGAATCTCTTCGATATATCCGGAAAAACCACCTTCTGGTACTTCCAGAAAAACTGCGGTGAATGTAAGTTTTTTCAATTCCATTTTGAATACATATCAGATTATCACTTCAAAGGTACAGCATTTTCCTTTGAATTTAACATCAGGGTCTCAGTGCCACCAGCAATGCCCCGGTGATATAGGCCGCGATCCACCAGATGTAAGCCCCGCGCGAATACCAGTGAATCCCTTTGGTTACGAGGCTTCCCGGTGCATTCTTGCGGTAAAACTGCCAGATCAGGATGGCATCGATCAACATCCCAGCCAGCGAAGAGTACCCCAGGAATCCATGCAGCGTAAACGGCCCGTGGTTCGATCCGAGGATCATAAATGTTGTGGCAATGATGTCGAGCAGGACGCCGGATGTAAGAAAGGCAAGGACAGCCTTGGTAACCAGGCGCCTGCGTTGTTCGGTGATGATGGCGATGCTGTAACAGATCAGTGCGGTCTGTACAAGGATGATGCCGGTGAGGGAAAATGGGTTCATATGGTGTGGTCAATTTTTACTAACAAATTAAACAAGGACTGCTCAGCAGTCAATTTCTCTGCATTGCCATAAACACAAACGGCATTTTGATTCAACACATCGGCAACAAGTTGAGCGAATCCACGAATGTCATCCGATACGGTTGACAACACCGCATCGCGATCACCCTGAATCTCCTCAAGGGTTCTCTGCGATAAAAACATGCTGACCGCCTGGTCGCCTTTTTGTGAAGGAGTGAGCGGCGAGTCCATTTCAGAAATCGTTCCGATGATGTACCTGGTAATGCTTTTCTCGTCAGCTGAAAATGCAGCAAGGTATTCCGTGGTGTTGTCGAAATTTTCAATGGTGCTTCCCAGGTTCGGATCGCGGTAAGAGTTAAAGGTGAAGTTGCCGCCCTGGGCAATGCTGCTGAAGCCTCCGTAAGCCCCGCCGATTACCCTGATACGGGTTTGAAGCCAGTCGGTGGATAGTATCTGGTTGAGCACACGCATCTTTGCATCCCACTTATAACCAAGTTTCTTGTAATTAAAGCCTTTCACCACATATTGTACATTGGATGCCGCCATGAGGCCTTCATTCTGTTTTTCGGAGTTGAAAATCCAGGTGTTTTCAACCGGATTTCCGTGGGGCAGCTGGCGTGCAAGAAAATCGAGTCCCTGCGCAAAAACAGCCTGGTCTTTTTTTGCACTGGTAATTGAAACCATCAGGTTATTCCATGTAAACAGCAGGGAAGCAACTTTTTCCAGGTTAGATATGATGATGTTTGAATTTGTCTCAAAATTATTTAAAAGATCTGTGATGAACCAATAGTAGGAGAGCCCGCCGGTGAGTTCATTAAACATCCCCTGGTTGCTGATATAGGAGGAAAAGCGACGGCTTGCAATGTGGTAGCCATTGCCCTTTACCTGTGAATCAACCTGCGATTGATGTCGCGACAGCACGGTTTTAAGGCGTTCGGTATCGTTGTAAACTGTATTGTTGAGGATCTCTGCAGCCAGTTCAAAAAGTTTTCCTGCCTTATAATTCATCGCCTTTGAGGTAACAACAAACCTGGGAAGGAGGTTGTTGTCGTCTGATTTGACCAGGTGGGAGCGAAGGGAGGTGAAAAACCCTCCGGTTTGGATGTTGAGTGTTTTATTCAGGTCGCCAAAAGAGTAATTTGCCGTATTCATCGCACCAATGATATGGGTCAGAAGCGAGGCATAAGGAATCAAATCCTGGGGTACCACCTGTAAGTCGAAAAAGAGGTTGACATAAACGACATCATTGGTGAATTGTTCATGTGTCAGCACAGGGATTCCCGTAATATTCTGAGAAGTTACCTCATAAAACGCTGCCTTTGGGTCTATGTCAGCTATCCCGAGCATGGGGATGGATGAAAGGGCCTCCGGTGTGTCTTCCCGCTGCTGGTAAGCGATGAGCGTTTCCGTTTCAAGCACCAGCGTATTCAGTTCCTGATCATTCAGGGTTGACTTGTAAGTTGCCAGTTCAGCTTCTGTTGATGCGTTTTGCTTTTTCTCAAGTCCGGCAGATGGCTCCAGCGTGAGAAGCAGGGTATGCGGGTTGTTCAGAAAGTATTTGAAGATGATTTTTTCAAGATAGTCGGTTGTGAGGGCTTTTTTTACCTCTGTGAGCGGGGTGTCATATTCCAGGCCGGTAAAAGGGTCGTTGGCAAAAAACCAGCCGGGAAGGGCCATGTTCATGTAGGTCAGTCCTTTGTGGGCATCGTCTCCCTCACGCAGGCGGAATTCAATCCGGTTGATCACCCCTTCGATCTCTTCCTTGTTGAGACCATCGGCGGCAGCTTTGTGCAGTGTGGCCGTAACAATATCCAGGAATTTTTGTTTATCTCCGGGATTTGCATTGATGGCGGCGATTTGTACGGCATGTTGTTTGAAATTGGAGGCGGAAGCCGACACATCCTGGCCAATGCCAGCTTCAAGCATTGCCTTTCGTACCGGAGCTGATTCCTGGTTCACCAGTACTTCACAAAGGATATCAAGTGCCAGGGTGAGTGACAGGTCGGTATTGTGTCCGGCGATAAAATTATAGGTGAGAAAGGTTTGGTTCGCAATCTCTGAATCCTCCATCACAGGGTAGAATGAGGTAACTTCCTTCATGGCCGGAAATAATGGCTGATCATCGATGGTGATAAGGTTTCCTGTCCTGGAATAACCTGAAAGGTATTTTGAATCGATAAAATCCAACTCCGTCTCAAGATCTGCATTGCCGTAGAGGAAGATATAACTGTTTTCAGGATGGTAGTATTTCTTGTGGAACTCCATGAAAAGTTCAGGGGTAAGGGCAGGGATCGCGGCCGGTGTGCCACCTGATTCATACCCATAAGCGTTATCAGGAAAGAGGTGTTTGAATACCTGGTACCACAGTTCACGCTGTGGATTCGAAAATGAGCCCTTCATCTCGTTGTAAACCACCCCGGTATAGATCAGCGGTTCATCTTTGCCGGTTAGTTCGTAGTGCCATCCCTCTTGTTTGAGAATGCGCGGATCATCAAAAATAAGCGGATTAAAAACGGCATCAAGGTATACATGCATGAGGTTGAAATAGTCCTTCTCATTCATGCTGGCCACCGGATACATGGTGTAATCCTTGGAAGTATATGCATTTAAAAATGTACTCAGGGAGCCTTTCAGCAAAACATCGAACGGACTTTTCACAGGAAAACTCTTCGAACCGTTGAGTACGGAGTGTTCCATAATGTGGGGTGCCCCGTTGTCTGATTCAGGAAAAGTTTTAAATCCAATGCTGAAAGTTTTGTTTGCATCTTCTGACATGATCTTGAGCAAGCGGGCACCGCTTTGAATGTGCTCGAAATGGAGACAGTCTGCATTGATTTCGCGCACAAAACGCTGTTCAACGAGCCGGAAACCGTGATAAATATTGTCTGATATATAGGTTGTGGACATAAACAGGATTCAATTTGGTGACAAAGATAACGCAACATTGGTTAAACAATTTTAGCGACGGGTAAGCTTTTTTTGCAGGGGGAACCATATTGGGAAGATTTATTTATATTTACAGTTCTTAGATTCAAATTTATGAAAGCACTTCTCTTCTTGTTATTGCTGTTACCGTTTGTTGCAATCTCGCAGCCCGTTATGCCCCTTATTCCGGAAAATTTCCCGGATGCCATGGTCGGAGTACCTGCCACCTGTGACATTGCCGGATTGCCTCAATATAACGATGAAGCGGCTGTTTTTATAGAATTTAGGTTCACCTCGCTCATGGTTCAGGAAATAGTCTGGGCGACGGCAAAAATAAAAGCGGAAGTATATGAAATGGAGTCCCCTGAAGCTGCATTCGGCATTTATTCGGTTTCGGCAATGAAATGTTTGCAGCGGGACACGCTCACCTCGTATGATTGCCTCGGATCCTATCAGTACCAGGCAGCTTACGGGAATTTGTACATTTCCATCACCTGTGAAACAGGTTCGGCAGCAGCCCGTGCACTTTTTCTCCCTGTTGCCAATGCAATCATGCAGAAAAATCCCCGTCCTTTTTTCAAATTGCCGGATCCATTTAACCAGCCGCTGCTAAAAAATTCCCGTAAATCTCTTGTATTTATTCATGGGCCCGAAGGGCTTCAGAACTGCTTTTTCCCCTTGCAGGAGCTATTTCTGACCGTGCGTTTTGGCATGTATGCCATCTCGTTGATGAACCCGCGGTCGGAGATGTATTTTGCGCGCATCTGGTTTGAGACACCTGCAGACCAGTTAAGGTTTTTGACGTTGGCAGGGCTTACGCAATCAGGCGTTCCAGTGCCCAATACCAATACCAATGATGGCCTTTACCGCGAATACCAGCAGGTGGATGATCAGACCATCTATTTCCTGCAGAGCCAGGAGCCCTGGCCGATAAGCGCGATTTTAAATCCGAGGAATTAATTTTCCGGAAACCGCATCACCTTTTACCTGATTTCCTGATTAAGCCATAAAATTCTCATGGCATTATATCAGCGAAAGTACCGGATTGAATCAGCACGTTGGTCGGGTTGGGATTATTCTTCAGATGGAACCTATTTTATTACCATTTGCACAAAACCCAGGGTGAATGTTTTTGGACAAATTGTAAATAAAAAGATGGTTTTATCGAATCAAGGAATTGTCGTGGAGGAATGTTGGGGTTCAATTCCATTGCATTACAAAAACGTGGGATTAGGCGTTGTTGCCATTATGCCGGATCATTTTCATGGGATTATTATCCTGGGCGGGACAACGCAATCCAACACTGTAGAGACGGGGCATGCCCCGTCTCTACCAACGGCCGAAAACCGACAAAACAGGCCATCATTAGGAAATATAATCGGATCATTCAAATCGGCGGCATCCAATAAAATTCACGCATCCGGATTTCCGGATTTTGGTTGGCAGGTACGTTATAATGACAGGGTGATTCGGGATAAACCTGAATTGCAACGGATTGAACGATATATTCGGGATAATCCGAAAAATTGGAAACCACGGATAACGTAGCGTAGACGGGGCATGCCCCGTCTCTACGCTACGTTATCACATTATTTAATCAACGACAACCCTTCCAATGCCGACGTATCCTTTGGCTTGTTCAGCAGCACCTTGTTGAACATTACCTGGGCTTCGCGTAGTTTTCCAAGCTTATAATATGTCCAGGCATAAAGAATCATGGTGTCATAATCAAAGGGGTAAAGGTTGATCACTTTTTCCAGGTATTTTTCAGCCCTGGCGAAGTCTTTTCTTCCATAGTATATCGAGCCCATGCGGTAATTGACAGTGGTATTCTGAGGATCGATGACCAGAATCTCATTGTATTGTGCAACGATCTGATCCCAGTTGCCCAGGGCAGAGGCGGGATTGGCAAAGCCAAGTTTTGCCTCAATGGAGTATGGCTTCAGTTTGATGGCTTTCTGATAATAGGCAGTCGATTCGGTAAAAAGCCCTCCAAGGTAGGTCAGCCATCCAAGCCGGAGATTGGTCTCATAGGAATCTTCGGCATAAACTTTTTTTACTGTGGATATGGCATCGGCAAAATTTCCTCTGCCTTCATATTCCTGGCTCTTTGCGAATGCTTCCTGCAGTGTGGCGTAATTTGTCTGGCTGAAAACGCTTAATGAAGCGAAAAAAAGCAGCGATACTGCGACGATCCGATATCGCGAAGCGACAAAATATTTTGCATTTTGCATTTTGCATTCTGCATTTTGCATTTTGTTTAAAATTTCCATGTGATTCCTCCGATTAGGGTATTTGTGTTATAGGGATTGGTTTTCGTTTGCTGAACTTCCTTGATTTGATTTGTATCAGGATCCTTCTGCTTAATATAATATATTTGTTCACTTTTTTTATTGAAATACTGGTAGATGAGCGATAACCGGATGTGCTTTCCCACCAGGAATATCAGTGTTGCCCCGCCACGGTAATTAATGATGTCGCTGTTGTTATAAACAACAGAACCATTGAAAATATTGGTGTTGGTGTAATCGCCATAATAGAAATTCGCTTCACCCCACATCCATGAAGTAATCTTTGCCCCGATAACCTGGCTGTACAGCAGCCGTTTGTTTTTGCCCTGCATGAACCCTGTTACCGCTGTGGTACCATATAAATTAAGGTTCCGGAGGGGATAGTATGTCAATGCGGCACCAATCTGTTTTTGTTTCTTACCGTTCAGGTTTGACCAGCTTCCTGATAATCCGATATTAAACAGTCCAAAGTCTTTTGTAATTGCCAGGGCCGCCACATAGTTGTTGAAAGAGGTGTCTTTTTGGGAGAACGAATAGTTTAATTGAGGGTAAGACCAATAATAGGTGATGTTTGTGTAATCAGAATGAAACAAGGGGGCCTCAATGGTATCAGTCCGGTAAGAGGAACTTGTCGTGGTATAAGCGACATGCATGAAGTGAAATGCTGGCATGATTCTCAACCCTGATCCGGGGGCATAGGAGGCACCGATATGAAGTTCGTGCTGACTTACATGGTACCTGAAACTTGTATCATAAACAGCCCATTGATAACCATAGTTATACCATTGTCCGGAATCATTTGGTGTTACACTCTCTATTAATGTGTCTTGCAGGCCGGTAAACTTTTGCTCCCCCCTTCCATACTGAATGTACTTCGTTTTGGTAAAGTTGAGATAATTATACGCAAATGAGAGGTCAATCCGGTTCGAAACCCTCATCTTCAGGCTGAGATTGCTGTAAAAACTATTGCCGTAAAGGTCCTGCTCTCCATAAATACTGTCTTTCTCCATCAAAGTAGAGAGATTCGCCGGTTTTGCATCGCTGCTTAAGGTATAACCGGTTTCAACATGGATTTCCTGAAAAATCTTGTCGATGGACTTCCTGGATTCGGCCGTCATATATGGCTTTATGCTGTATGCCTCCTCCGATTTATTAGAAAAAATGCAGGCGTAATAAAGGTAATCGGCAATAATCGGATCTTCAGAATTAAATTCCCTTGCCTTTTTCAGATGGATGGATGCCGGAAAATATTTGGATTTGTTGAAGTATGATATCCCTATTCTTGTGCGGAGGTAATAGTAGTCAATGTTCTGTTGCAGGGCTTGCTCGCCGACAAGGATCACACTGTCCCATTTTTTCTCCTCATAACAACGGTAAGTCAGGCGATCGACAGTTGCGAAATCGGGATTGACTGCTGCCATGGATAATCCGCTGGTGAGCGTAATGACGATGAATATGAAGAACTGGAGATTGAATTTCATCGGCCGCTTAACAGTTTAACCTCGGTTGTGTTTTCGTTTTCATGAATGGTAAAGCGCTCCAGTCCATGGGTACCCACAAACATTTCACATTCCATTTTCTTTATTTCCATTTTGCCAACCCTGGCTGATACTTCTGAGCGTAAACGAATATTGGTCTGCATTATTGCATCCTCCATTCCAATGTAGCTCAGAAGATATTCCGAACGGGTAAACAATATGAAAGGCGCTGCAAAGTCCTGGAAAAATCCCGCGATCCTGTTGTTAAATGTGTTCACCGGATATTGGTCTTTTACAAGAAGGTTCCGGTAGTAGCCCAGCATCACCTTGTAGGCTCCCAGGAAAAACTTGAATAGAATAGATGACCTGTCTCCCTCAAAATGGGTAAAATAATGAATGTCGCCGTCGTTCCTGAACCAGGCCCGTGATTTTGTTTTTTCACAATAGATATAGGTCAGGTTTATTGCATCAACCTGAACCTCCCAGTCAACCTGGTATTCCTTTCCTTTTTCAGGGGTTACCATGAACCTGAACTCCTGTCCGGGGATGAAATGAAACGCCTTTTCAAGGGATGTATTTTTACTGATATTTGAAACCATCACATTGTTCTCGGGGGTGTCGTAGGATTTCAATTCAAACGCCCCGCTTTTATGACGGATGTAATGGCTGATGGGATAATCAAGGGTCCGTGAGCCGATGTAAGGAGTGCTCTGGATCTGGAAATGGATGTGCGGCACAGGCGAACGGCCTGAGTTACCGCAGGCTGCAACAACCTGGCCCTTTTTAACGGACTCGCCGGCGGTAACTTTAAAACTGCCCTTTTTCAAATGAGACAATTTAGAGTACAGCTGATCGGTATGCCTCAGAATCAGGGTGTTCCCCCAGTTGTGTTCCAGGTCAACATTGCCAATGTCATTTTCTTCCACATCATCAACGATCTCCTCCACTGTGCCATCCGCCGGTGCGATCACCGGTTTGTTATAGGCGAAATACTCTTCCCGGCTGCTGCCATCCCTGGTGTAACTTAGTCCGTCATCGTCCATCACCTCAAAATCCCAGGCATGACGCCAGTCGCCCTGGTGGGTGAATTTGCCGTTGTGGCTCTGTGTCACCTTCCACTCACCCCAGAAAGGCAGAATAAACGGGAAATAGAGTGACTTGCCAAAACGCGACTTGTAATTGACATGTGAGTACAGGTTTTTCTCCGGTGAAAATTGCTGATAAACCACCAGTTCGGGTTTGTCAAAAAACCGTTCCCTGAACTTCAACGCGTAAAGGAATATCAGCACCACCAGGTTGAACGGGAGGGAATAAACCGACAGCTGGAAGATGGTGAAAATAGCCTGGGTACTGGTAAGCAGTATGGAAATCAAGGGTGTGAGCAGAATAACCCATAAGAATGACCATCGCGATGGGATGATAAAAAATCCGCCAACTGCAATTGCCGTAAGTATGAAGTTGAATCCGATGAAACCATAGCTCAGCTCACGAATGTCGGCTCCGATGAAATGGTAGTAGGCATATGCTGAAAAAAAACCCACCAGGGACAGGATGAATGCAATGCGGGAATAGATGAGCAGCCCTATTGAAATAAGAACCCCGGCAAAAAGGTGATATTGAAAGAAGATCGCCCCCAGGGAAGTAAAATAAAGGCGCAGTGATTCAGGAAGACCGAGGTTGGTCAGCCAGTTGTAGGAGGCCACCATCCGCTGCCCGCCGAGCATAAACATCTCGTTGGCCATGTAGATTCCCCGCTCGCTCACATGCAGCGTTGTAAATTGGCGCGTGGCAAGACTTACCAGCCATGTGCCCAGTAAAAAGGAGAGGCTTAAAAAGGGTAAACCATACTTGCCAACCACCCCTTCCAGGAACAGTGTAAGAAAAAGAGTAAGCATGGAGGCAAACACAAGAACAATGAAAAATTCGCTTCCGGGCTGGTAATAAACCCCTAATCCCAGGCCAACAAGCAAACTGTTGAACCCGTAATACCCTTTTTTTATGTTGTTTCGGTTGAACCCGATCAGGTATGCCAGGATATTCGTAACCATTACTGCCACCACGCCGCTTACCCCGGCCCAAAAGTCGAAAAACGAAACAGCAATCAGAATCAGAGAAAATATCCTGCTGTTGGAAAAGAATATCTGAGTGTAGCTGTTCAGAATACTCGACAGAAAAGACGGGAACGTGGACGTCAGGCTTTTATAGTTCATTTATTAAACTTTGCAAGGTGTGACGGCACCTTCTCCATTCCATTCATGTTTTCAAGTGACTCCTTGCTGCGGATGAGATGCGGTTTTTCATCGGGATCGATGAGTACAACATTGGGCCTTAAAGTAATAAACTGCATCCACTGCGTCATATTGTATGCGCCCACGTTGTGGATCACCACGTGTTCACCCTTGTTGAGCAGGGGAAGATTGGTGCTTTCACGCACAACATCAATGTTCATGCAGAGCGGACCATACAGGCAGGTATCTTCTGTATATTGTGTGAAGGACTGGGCCGGCGTGATTTTATGATCGTACCAGAATGCTGTGAAAAGAATGTTCACCCCGATGTCGAGGATGGTGTTGCGGCGGCCGGTACTCGAACGTTTGTTGGAAATCACCGATCCTAAAAGATAGCCGGCTTCATCAACAAGGGCGCGCCCTGTTTCCAGGATCAGCAATGGCAACTTGTCTTTTTTGAAATTGCTGTTGATCAATGCCGAGGAAATTGCTTCGGCAAAATCGTCAAACGAAGGATTGGTGTCGCTTCCGGGAAGGAAGGCCCCCTTTAACGTGTTTTTTGAAGCAAAACCGCCTCCCATGTCAATATACTTGATTTCATGGTTGAACTTCGCCTCCACAGCGAGAGCGAGTTCGGCAAGCTTTGCAGCGGCAATGCCGTAAGCAAAAGGCGAAAGCATGAACGTTCCGATATGGGAATGAAGTCCGACGAGTTCCATTTTTCCGGATTGCATGATCTTGTTGAGTGCGTCCCAGGCCTGGCCGTTTTCATAGTTGAATCCGAAGCGGTCCCACATCGGATATACACCCGTATCCATGTTTACCCTGATGGCTACCCTCGGACGCTTGTTCAGCTTTTCCGTAAGTTCAGTGATGGAGTAGAGCTCATCGAGGTGATCGATATGAATCAGCGAATCGTTGTTGATCGCTTTTGTAAGGTCTTCCTCACTCTTGTCGGGACCGTTGAAGATGATTTTGCGGCCATCCACCCCAAGGCTGATTGCCTTGTCGTACTCAAAGCCCGACACCACCTCAGCCCAGGATCCCTCCTGGTGAAAGATGCTGCAAACGGCATTGAGATAGTTTGTCTTATACGACCAGGCAAACTGTACCTTTGGATAACGATTTTCAAATGCTCTCCTCGCTTTCTTGATGGTGTTGCGAATGGTCTGCTCGGAGATGACGAACAGCGGTGAACCATACTCCTTTATTAAAGAGTTAACCGCAACACCGTCAATATGGGTCATGGGTTGGTACTCTGTTCTTGTTCCGAATTTATTTGGCATACCGGTTTCAAGCTTCATAATAACCGGTCGTTCATATCTTAACTTGCTCATAATTATATTCTTAATTCAAAATTCGTTAATCAATATTCAATATTCTACAGCTCCCCGTAAATGCTGATCTGCTCAAACTTCGCCCGGTCAACGATCATGTCCCAGGAGTACCGGATGAACATCTTCCCCACATCATAGGTGGTAAATGGCAGAACTTTTTCGCCCATGGCCAGGTTGACCAAAGCCTCAGGGATGTTCTGCCCCACACCAACAGCCAGGTATATCCATGCCGGCAGCCTGGGGTTGATCTCAAGCAGGTATAGTTCACCATCCTTGTTTTTCATCAGCTCAAGTTCAAACCCGCCGCGCCATTTGGTGTTTTTCAGGAATTTCCGGGTCATGTCAAGCATCTTTTCATCTGAGATGGTAATCCCTCCCCATGCTTTGCCCTTATCCGTAATGTATTGCTTACGCATCGGAACAGCTCCGATGGTATTCCCTTTGCCGTCGCCCAGCCCGGTTACGTTGAATTCAGTTCCATGAATAAACTCCTGGATGATGATCGGAAGTCCCCACTTGGCACTGATCTTGTTGAAGTAGCTCTTCACCTGTTCAATGCTGTATGCGATGGAAGCGTCGTAGAATTTTCCCTTGACGATCATCGGAAAGGAAAATTCTGACGGAAGGCTGTGAATCGTGTTTAAGTCGTAAATCACTTTGCTTTTCGGAACACTGATGTTGTATTTTTTTCCGAAATCGTTGAGATTTACCTTATGGCGCTCTTCAAACTGGTGCAGGGTAGGCAGGAACATATGGATGCCCATGGTCTTGAGTTTCGGCTCCAGTTTGATAAAAGGGTAAAGTTCTGCATCGAAGTTTGGAATGATCACATCGAGCTTCTCTTTGTCATGAATATATTCTATCCGGGAAAGCAGCGTGTCGATTCCGGCTGACGGATATGGAATGGAATATGTCCGGTCAACCAGGTCGTGCATATAAATGCCAGGCTCCAGGGATTCGTAGGATAGCCCGATGATACCAACGTCGAATGAAGCAGCCTCCCTCAATGCCCTGATCACCGACACTCCCGGTCCGGGCGAGTCAATGGCATTAAGCCCGGTGACTGCAATGTTAAGCTTTCGTTTCTTCATGGCTTTCCAACAGGTTATGATGTTCAAGGATAGAGATAAAGTCGTGGTAATCTTTCTCGAAGGTGGCCTGGTCTGTGGAATATTTATCCAGAATGACCCTGCTTATCTGAGCCGGATTTTTTTCATCCCTGATGAGGTTGAGAATCTCAACTCCGATAGGATTTATCGAATAAGATTCCCCCGTCACAGGATTGAAGAGCAGTCCGGCTTCGCTGACGGCAACATTTTTTCGTAGTTTCATAATTTTAATGTTACGTAGAGACGGGCCATGGCCCGTCTTTACAATGACGATGCAATATTACATCTAATCAGCCCCCTGGCTGTTACGAAATTTAATAAAGGTTGTATGAAATTTTATCATGTCCCTGTATGGTTATTAATTACTGTTAATTAGACCGTCCAGCCCGGACCGGCCTGAAGCAGGGGTTACCCTGTACTCAGTTACAGAAATGCCAGTGATCGATTTGAATTGAGTGGAAAGGTATTGCACGCTGCTGTAACCCATCATGTATGCGATCTCACTGAGTGTAAGTTCTCCGTATTCAATAAGCTCTTTAACCTTCTCAATCTTGTGGAGGATGGTGAATTTCTCAAGGGTTGTAATTTCATGCTTGGAAAAAAGTGATGAAATATAGGGATATGACATCCCAAACCGTTCAACCAGGTAATCGGAGTTGCGCACCATGGCATTGTATGTCGAGTTGTGAACAAGATCAACGACCGCCTGTTTGATCTGTTCTACCAGTATCTTCTCCTTGTCGCTGATGATTTCAAACCCGTAAACTTCGAGGATCGATTCTACTTTTTTCCACGTGATCTTCTTCGGATCCACAGAAAGGATCAGCAGTCCAAGTTTAATGTCTTGAATTTCAATGCCATCCATGGTGAACTCCTTCCTGAGCAGATGAATGCAACAGCTGCAGGTCATGTTTTTTACATGAATGGTCCTGGAGGGAAGTGCTTTTTTTTTCTTCATTGACTTGGATTATACAAGGTCATACCGGTATGAATCCTGGCGGATAAAGATAAATAATAAAATGGTAAAGGCCCATAAAGAAGATCCTCCATAACTGACATAAGGAAGCGGAATCCCAATAACCGGCACCAGCCCGAGGGTCATCCCGATGTTGATCGCAAAGTGGAAAAACAGGATGGAAGCCAGTCCATAGCCATAAAACCTGCTGAACCGCGATCGCTGTCGCTCCGCCATCAGGATGACCCTGATGAACAGGCTCATATATAAGATCAGCAAAACCGCTGAGCCCAGGAAACCCCACTCTTCACCTATTGTGCAAAAGATAAAATCGGTGCTCTGCTCCGGAACGAAATTGTATTTGGTTTGTGTTCCCTGTAAAAATCCTTTGCCGAAAAACCTGCCCGAACCGATGGCGATAAGTGACTGGTTCACATTGTAACCCGCTCCCTTGAGATCAACATCCTGCCCGAGCAGCACATGGATACGGTTACGCTGGTGCGGCTCAAGTATTTTATTGACAGCAAAATCAATGGAAAAAATAAAAGCAACAGAACCCAGGAATACCATGCTGATGATCATGATGGAACGAAGTTTTCTATTGCTGAAAAAATAAAACACACCGGCAATGGCAA
Organism: uncultured Bacteroidales bacterium; assembly: GCA_903926565.1. Taxonomy (GTDB): domain Bacteria; phylum Bacteroidota; class Bacteroidia; order Bacteroidales; family FEN-979; genus CAIVAT01. The sequence continues at coordinate 2,723 of CAIYJU010000052.1, read as the reverse complement.
GCAAGAGCCCTGCAAGGATGAGTTTGGGAACCACCAGCGCCAGGATGCCCAACACCGGCAATACAATGAAGGCAAGGGGAATGAACCCTGTTATTCCTGCGCGGTACAACACAATTACCAGGGCAAGGAATACGATGGCCGAACCGGTGTCATGCTGCAACAACACAATCACGGCGGGCACAAGAATAATGGCGGAGGCGATAACCAGGCTTCGGAACCTGGCAAGGCTTACATCCAGTGTGCCAAGATACTTCGCCAGCGCCAGTACAGTGGCCATCTTGGCAAACTCTGCAGGCTGGACGCCGAAGCCGCCGATGGCAAACCACCCTTTCGATCCCGCAACTTCCCTTCCGGAAAAAATAACCACTACGAGCAAAAACAGGAAAAACCCATAGATAAACCAGGCAAACTGTGAGAAAAACTTGGGGTCGATGATCAGGATTCCCATGGCGAGCAGCATGGCAGCAATGATAAAGATCATCTGTTTGCCATACTTCTGTGTAAGGTCAACAATGTGATTGTGGGTTTCGTTATACACTGCGGCATAGATGTTCAGCCAGCCAATAAAGACCAGCGCCAGGTAGAGCCCCACCACCAGCCAGTCAATCCGGTAGAATATTCCCTTTTCCTCTCTCACTTTCAGGTTGTTTTCCGTTTATCAGGTTTCCGCTGGTCATACTCTCCTCAAGATCTTTACGCTTGACGACCCGGTTCAGGTATTTTTCGATCATCAGGCTGGCGATCGGAGCAGCCCACGCAGCGCCATACCCGGCATTTTCCACCACCACCGATATGGCAATTTTTGTATTTTGCACCGGTGCAAATGCAATAAAGATCGAATGGTTCTTCCCATGCGGATTTTGAGCAGTACCTGTCTTTCCTCCCATGGTGATGCTGTCGATTTTGGCAATTTTACCGGTGCCATTGGTGATTACATTGGCCATCCCTTCAATCACCACATCGAAGTACTTCTGATCAACAAGTACCCTGTTTTTTGTGCTGTAAGCTTTATTCAGGCTGTCTTTTCGTCCGATCGCCCTGATAATATGAGGAGTATAGTACCATCCCCGGTTTGAAATCAGTGCTGCCTGGTTTGCCAGTTGCATCGGGGTAATCCCAATCTCTCCCTGTCCGATAGCCAGTGAAATGATGGTCATTGACCGCCACCTGTTTTTCCCGTGATATTTGTCATAGTAGGTTGGGGTGGGAATGTTCCCGTTGAGCTCGCCGGGAATGTCGATCCCCAGCTTTTTTCCGAATCCGAAACTCATCACCTCTTTACGCCAGCTTTCATATGCCTGGCGTGTGCTGAGGTATGATTTCTTATCGATGATCGATTTGAAAACCCTGCAAAAATAGGAGTTACACGATATCTGGATGGCACCGATCAGGTCGAGGGGAGAAGGATGCGGATGGCATCCGACTTTTTTGCCGTTGCCCAGGGGAAACCCTCCGGGACAGCCATAACTTGTCTCGGGAAAAAGCACTCCCTCCTGCTGTCCGACCAGCGCATCAACCAGCTTAAAGGTTGAACCCGGCGGATACATGGCCATGAGTGCACGGTTGAACAGGGGAACAAAAACAGTGTCCTGCAGCAGCTTCGTGTAATTTTTTTTACGGATGTTGCCCGCCAGGAGGTTTGGGTCATAAGAAGGACTGGTGACCACGCATAAAATCTCGCCTGTCTGCGGTTCAATGGCCACGATGCTCCCCTTCTTGTTTGTCATCAGCAGTTCGCCGTATTCCTGCAACTCAGCATCCAGGGAGGAGTAAAGGTCAGTACCGGCAACCGAAGTGGTATCGTATTTCCCGTCGCGAAAACTTCCCTTATCCCTGTTCAGCACATCGAATACGCGGATCTTCATCCCCTTTTTACCCCTGAGGGTCTCCTCATATGATTTCTCAATTCCATTGATTCCGATGTAATCGCCCGACCTGTAATAGGGGTTCTTTTCGATCACATCCGGTCCGGCTTCCCCGATATAGCCAAAGGCATGGGCTGCCACCGGATAGGTGTATTTTCGCAAAGTGCGCGGCTGTACATAAAACCCCGGGAAGAGAAAGAGCTTCTCTTCAAGAAATCCATAGCTGTCGCGGGTGATCTGGGCTTCAAAGATAGAAGGCCGGTAAGGCGAAAAAGCCCTTGCCCGTTCAAGCCTGTTGATGAACTCTGCCTTATCGATACCGATCAGGTGACATAAAGCCATGGTGTCCGGATTTTTGACCTGCCTGGGAACAACCATCAGGTCATATGCGGCTTCATTGTAAACCAGCAGTTTCCCGGTACGGTCAAACACCAGTCCGCGGGCCGGGTATTGGGTTACATACCGCAAAACGTTGTTGTTGGCAGAAAGAATGTACTTGTCAACGAGGATCTGAACATAGAAGAGCCGTACCAGGTAAAGCAGTCCGATCAGGAGGAAAAACCCGATGATGATGTATTTCCGGTCAGCGTAAATTCTTTCCATGAAACCCTTAGCGCCTCCTCAGAATAATAGGTGGCGTCGAATCCACATTGCTTTTGTGCAATGCACGGTCGTAGATAAAAAATTTGAATTTGACCGTATCGTGCAATGGGGCCGGGTTCAGCATAAGGGTGTCAAGAATCGTTCCTTTGATTGCCTTGTTTTGATCGATTGGGGTCAGGTTCGGGATCCTTGCATTGAAAGAGGGATCAAGATCAACTTTTACGAAGGTGCCGTTTCGCATCTCATAATAGTCGA
>CAIYJU010000051.1 GCA_903926565.1 uncultured Bacteroidales bacterium | reverse complement strand
CCAGGGTACTTTCAGCCCGGGTGCTACAACTGTAACAGTCGCAGGAAACTGGACGAATACGGTGGGAACCGCGGGTTTTGCTGAAGGAACAAGCAGGGTGAAATTCAACGGCGCCAGTCATAACTATGTTTCAAGCGAAACATTCAATATTATTGAAGCCAATATGGGGGCAGCCCTTCGTGTCAACAATGCAGCAAATACTGTTACCTGTAACCAGTATGACTGGACGACAGGAGGTGTTGATGTAATTGCAGGAACATTCACCGCACTTGATCTCGCCGACAACGGACTTTACGGTACCTGGTGGGTGAATCCGGGTGGTGCACTGAATGTCACCCAGGATGCCGGTCAATTTACGGACCTTCACGGTGAAATTCATATTTATGGAGGTAATATGACAGTTACCGGGGGTGCCGGTCAGAGTTACTGGCCTTATATCGATAACGCTACAATTGAAATGTCAAATGGAATCCTGGATTTCAAAAATAACGGCATCTATTTGTTCAATTCAGCGCAAACACTTACTGAAACAATTACAGGGGGCACCATCAGAACCAATGGTTATTTTACCGGCGGAAGAACAGATTTCAACCCGGCTGGCGGCACCATCGAATTGTATGGTACAGCAGATGTAATGTTATCACATGGAGTTGGCAGTACATTTGCAAACCTTAAAATAAACAAAGCTGCGGTATTGGATAATTCAGAGCCTGGTTTTGCAGAAGTATTTTACAACAGGGAAGGACATATTACAGACAATGTTCTTGCAAATGGCGTCACAGCGTCTACTAACCTGGTGTTGACTGGTGATTTGACTATACAGACAGGAACACTCACCGCCCCGGCCTCCATCATGGCAGGAGGGAGTTGGACCAATAATGTTGGAACAACCGGGTTTATTGAAGGTACAGGCACTGTTGAATTCAATGGCGCTCTGGCTGCAGATGTGTTATCTCCGGAGACATTCTATAACCTGAGCCTCAATAAAACTTATGCTGCCTTTGATGCATTGGAAATCATGCAAAGCATCAATGTTACCAACGACCTTCACCTGGCAGATGGGACCATGAAATTCAGGTCACCGGCAAATCTCTCTGTAAACGGTAATGTGACCATCGATCTGAATGCGGGGTTGAATGTGGCTGATGGTTATGGACCCCAGGTGAGCGTAGGGAAAAACTGGACAAACACCAACTCGGGTTATGCATCAAACTATGGCTTTTATCCGGGAAGTAATTCTACAGTCACATTCAATGGAACTCTAGACCAGATGCTTACAACCTCAGCCACAGCTGAAGAATTCCGCAACCTGACTATAAATAAGGCAGCAGGAAAATTCAGACCTTCTGACAATATCTATTGCACTGGTGACATTCTGATCTCGAATGGCACCTGGGAAGATTTCGTCTCCGGGTTATCGCATTCGCTGAACAGTGATTTTACAGTGGCATCTACCGGTGCATTTTTCACAGCTGCAGTTGCGAATACCGTCGAATTTAAAGGCTCAGAGCACTCCAACCTGAGTTATTCAGGGACTCTTGGATATTTCCGAAATATCCTTGTAAACAAGGGAATCGGATATTCTGTAAACCAGATCGGGTATGCAACTTGTCAGAACAGCGGCAACCTGACTGTCAACCAGGGTTACTACTTCCTGAATGGGAACAGCCTGTTTGTAACCGGTAATATCAATGTGAATACGGCGGGGTATTTGTCACTCTCCCCCTCATCTTCACTGGTACTTGCTAACGCAAAGGCCCTCAATATCAATTCAGGCGGGCGCCTTGAATTGAGTGGTACAGCGGCAAACCAGGTTACTGTCAGAGCAAATGTTCCAACTGCATACTATGATTTTAACATACTGTCGGGCGGCACCATTGCAGCGGATTATTCATTGATTAAAAACACGTCAGCCAATGGTTTGTTTCTCCAGCCCGGGTCATCAGTAGATCCGGCACATGCGTTTAAGAGCTGTACGTTCCAGGATGGGATTACGGGTTATGCTGCCATGATGGATATTGCCAATAGCCAGGTGTTTGTTGTCAGAAACGCAAACTTCCCAACCAACACATGGGGTGGAACTTATAATGTTTATAAGTCAGTGGGTGCCGGCCATGTCTATTTTGTTGATTACACAGGGGCATACGCCGGTACGGCATTCGAATGGGATCCATACAACATCGTTGACTGGGTGCCAACACTGCTTTCGACGCCAACGGCTACACCCGGGACTATATGCGCCGGGAGTACTTCGCAGTTAAATGCAGTTCCTGCCGGAGGTGTTGCTCCATATACCTATGCGTGGAGTCCTGCAGCGGGATTGTCAAATACCACGATCATTAATCCTGTTGCCAGCCCACTGACAACCACTACCTATTCAGTGACAGTAACGGATGCACTAGGTACAACCAAAGTAAGCAGTATCCTGCTTACAGTAAATCCAGTACTGCCGGTAAGTGTCACAGTGTCGGCATCAGCCAACCCTTCACCTCCGGGGAATTTTGTAACTTTTACAGCCACCCCGGTGAATGGAGGAGCTTCTCCGGTTTACCAATGGAAGAAAAACGGAGCAAATGTCGGAACTGGTTTGCCAACCTATTCCTATGTTCCGTCCTACAATGATCAGGTGTCTTGTGTGGTTACTTCGAATTATGCCTGTCCGTCAGGAAACCCTGCCACGTCCAATACAATAACCATGGCTGTTGTTGAGGTGAATACCGCAGCGACAGGTACCATTCCCTCTCCGCTGAATCTCTGTTTTGATGCGTCAAACACTGTAACAGTGGCTGGAGGAGGGTCTGCGTTTACCGTTCAGAATGGCGCGCGCGCAACGATGATTGCCGGAGTGAAAATTTCCTATCTGTATGGAACAACTGTGGCCCCGGGTGGTTATATGCATGGTTATATTACAACCACCAATGCCTATTGCGGGAGTTTGCCTCCGGCAATGGTTGCAGTAGTTGCGGGCAGCGGAGAGGTTCCTCCTCAATTGCTGTCAGAAACAGCCCTTTTCAACATCTATCCAAACCCTACCACCGGCATATTTACCATTTCTGCAAAGGGTGCAGTCATTACGGGAAAAGTGCAGGTTGATGTTTTTGACATGCAAGGCAACCGAATGCTGTCAACATCATATACAGGAGAGTCAAATCATGTCATATCACTTCCGGTTTTATCCCCAGGACTGTATTTTCTGAAAGTAACCTCAGGCGACCGGATTGAATCCTTCAAGCTGATACTAACGCATTAGGATCATCCCCGGTTATTTCAGTTTTCATTACCTTACAGCGCAGGCTCCAGTGAAATGGGGCCTGCGTTTTTTTGCTCTCCTGAATACAGCTTTCTGCCAGGGGAGGATTTGGTAATCATGTCACCTTCATTTCCGGCATTGTTGTTACTGCTTACATTGAATGGCGGGATAATGGTAAAGGTTTGATAAATAGTCAGATGATTTTTATTGTCAGCAGATGCCCGGATAATCTTCCTCTGGAATCAACCGTCTGAACAATTCAGGTCCTCCTGCCGGCTTGTGGTTTGGGAATATTTTTAACGACGATCTATTCAGTTTTTATCAAACTGATTGTGAATAAAATAACAAATAATATGGGTTATTGTAATGATAATACTTGCATTATGTGTTTTTATTTTGTATAATTGTTCCCTTATAGTTCATGATTTCCGATGTGGCATAGATCAGTAAGTCAAGCTGATTGATTATATATATGTACCGCAAATATATTTCTAAATTTAAAAATCAGGATCATGAAAAATGTTACACGATTTTTAGTTTTTGGCATTATGTTAATCGGGCAGCCGGCCTTTGCCCAAACAGAGTATGTTCCATTCGCACTGGTGAAGCAGGTGGCTGATCAAAGGGCCACAAACCTCTGGGGTACGGTTTACTCTTCTGAGCCCCTTGCCTATTATACACAAAATGATGAGCTGATCGGGTACCGGTTCACCTATGCCATCAATAAGCAATTCCCTGAAAAAAAAGCGCTGATGCAGCAATGCCGGGACGCATATGCCAACGGCGATCACAAGGCACAGTGGGGGATGGATGACTATGGCACCATTTTCGCCGGTGCAAGGAAGGATATCGCAGTGATCCAGCAACATTCACAGGTATTATCTCCCGAGTATGCTGTGGGTTCGATCATGGCGGAAAAGGCAAAAGAACAGATCGGGGGTGATGTTTACCTTAAACGAGCCTATTACATCGATTTTCAGAACCAGTGGTTCTGCTATACCAATGGAAGTGAAGATATCTACGTAAAGGCATTCCCAAAACTTACAGCTGTCAATAAAACTGAATTTCACATGATTGTTGACCCACTGCGATTTTTCACTGCCAAAGGCGACTTCACGGAGGAATGGAACAAATATCTCACCGGGCAAATGGATGCACCTTCTGCAGCAGTTATGATCCCCAACCACGACGGCAACTGCAAGTATTACGACTGGAGCTATGGCTGCTCACCAACCGCCGCCGCCATGCTGTTGTCATACTGGGATTACATTTCCTCAATCAGTTCTTCCAATTACTCCAAACTGGTCGATTATCATTTCACGCGGTATGATGGGATTCAGGGTGAATGGGATTACCAGGTTCCCAACACCAACAAGGAACTGGCGATCTACATGAACACAGACACCACTACTACCGGAGGTACAGACAGGAGTGATATCGTTCCGGGGTATAACACTTTGTGCAATGCATTAAACGGGTACAACTTCATCAACACGGACTATGGTGAAGAGTCTTATACAACCTGCTGGAACCGGATCGTTACAGAGGTCGGAACAAACCACCGGCCGATCCACATAAGCATACCCGGACATTCCGAATGTTGTGTGGGGTATGATGCATCAACGTTGGAGATCGCCGTGCACAATACCTGGAACGAAGGGATTGACTGGCAAACGAGAACCAATCTGGAAAGGGTATATACCATTGTACCCGCCGGCAGCGAAGGGTACTCGATTGTATTGACATATCCCCTGGGGGATGTGCTCTATAACCATAACGGGAGCGGAGAAACCTTGTACGCCGGTGATGTCTCCGAGATCAGGTGGTCGTACGATTATGCGCTTGACTCCTACGTGAAGCTCTATTACAGTACCAACGGAGGGGGTGTCTGGTACACCATCACTGCAAACACGCCAAACGACGGGGCGTATGACTGGGTGATACCGGCAGGGATCAATTCATCTACCTGCAGGATCAGGGCGCTGGTTTACAGTTCAACGAATGTATTCTCCGGTAGCGATGGCAGCACTGGGAATTTTAAGATCTATTCTGGTGGAGGCCTTACGAACCTGGGCGAAGATCTCTGGACAACTGCCTCTGCTGACCCTGATTATTTCCAGTTCACCAGTACTGCAAGTTATTGGAACGTTGTTGGCATAAGACCAGATGTGTCTGGTGAAGACTGGGATATCTCACTCTTTGATGATATAACCTTCAGCAATCAGCTGGCCACATCTGCCTATGGTGGTTCATCTGTTGATTTCGTGGTCCTCGATGGGAATCATGCTGCCTCGCAGGCCAGGGGTATCAAGGCTAACCGTTACTCCGGATCAGGTTCCGGAAGGGTCGAATGGGAAGGTGGTACAGACTTTTTCTCTGCAAGCTCACCTGTCACTGAAACCTGGACTGCCGGCGATGTTGTTGAAATGTGGGATGTCTGGCTCACTCCAGGATATTATAAATGTACCATGTTGGTCAATTCCGGTACCGCCAATCTTGGAATGGCCCTTTTTGGTTCTTCAGGGGCCCCCTATTATGCCGGAAGGCCGAGTTTTATGGCCTCGGCTGATTCTTATGGCGCGGGTTTAGGCGAGTCGTTCTGGGTCACCATCACCACTTCGGATTATTATGGATTGTGCATATTCGCCAATGATGTAAATACAGCAAACATTACTGTCAAATTTGAAACGCAGGGACAATGGCTGGGGATGGTATCAAACGACTGGTTCGATCCCGCTAACTGGAGTGCTGCGTTTGTTCCCACATCAACCATCGAAGTAAAAATCAATACTGGCTACAACTATTACCCGATTATCGCATCAGGCGTTGCAAATTGCGATACCATTACAATCGGGCCGGGCGCTAAACTCAGCCTGGATGCAGGAGACCTGAACGTTGCCGGAAATATGATCATTTACGGACAGGTTGAGCAGACCAGTGCCAGCGCTGATTTTTACGTGACAGGGAGTGTCATCTGGGAGTCAGGGTCAACAGCCAATATCCTGGCAGGAGGGAGGTTTCATGTTGAAACCAACTGGGAATTCAGGGATGGTTCGACGGCGGTATTGGCCAATGGCTTTGTGTACTTTGAAGGAACAAATCCCTACGCCTATATCAGGAGTTATGAAGCCAACAGCGCGTTAAGAAATGTATATAACTATAAATCTGCTGGCTACCTTTATTTTAGTTCCACCTCGAGCGATACCCTTAAAATCAACGGATTCTATTACAACACCTCGACAGGGTTGTTCTATTCCAACACCAACTATCCGGTTGTACTTAAAGGTCAACTTTATAATTACGGACACATTTATTGCCCATACGGGACATTTATATTCGATGGTACTTCTCACAGTATCGATCTGAATACGGGAGATTATTTCAACAATGTTATTGTCAGTTCATCCGGAAATGTGACCCTGGCCGACTCCTTAAGGATGAATGGCAGCATGACCATCAACAGCGGGAGCCTGGTTGCAGGTACCTATCCGATTTTGATCGGGGGTAATTGGACCAACAATGCCGGCACAGCCGGGTTTAGTGAAGGCACCGGCAAAGTGGTCTTCAATGGTGGAAACTACCACCAGTATTGTTCCAGCGAGACGTTCAACATCCTGGAGGTAAACAAGCCGCTTGGGGGCGCATTCCGCTTGAACGGCTCTAATGTTACGAGCCAAAGCTATAACTGGACTGCAGGTGCCGTGGATGTCCTTTCGGGAACTTTTTCCGCAAATGATCTTGCCGACAATGCGATTACCGGGAATTTTTACCTGAATGCCGGTGGTACCATCAACCTCTATAATATGGATGGCTGGGTTGACCTGAATGGATTCTTATACATCTATGGCGGAAATTTCAATGTTTACGGAGGAAACGGTTCTGACAGTTTCTGGCCATACACGGCCAATGCCGGGATTACCATGTCGGGGGGGGTGCTTGATTTTAAAAATGTCGGGATATATGTATTCAATATCGCCGAGACATTAGCGGAAAATATTACCGCAGGGACGATCCGAACAGCAAGAGGATTTGGCGTAAACCGGTCTGATTTTACGCCTGCCGGAGGCACCATTGAATTTTACGGACCAACAGACGGAAGTTTTTATACAAACAATGGAGGTTATGTCAGAAATGTGATCGTCAATAAAGGCGCTACAGACAACAGTGAGCCACCTGCATATTCATTTATCCGCGACAGGGAAACCTCAACAGTAACAGATGCACCGCTTGTCAACACCATTAACCTGGCCGGTACGGCAGATATCAACGGGAATGTCACCATTCAATCCGGTGTACTCAGTGCCGGCACAAACACGATGTATGTCGAAGGCAACTGGAATAACCTTGTTGGACCTGCGGGATTCCTGGAGGGTACGAGCATAGTGGAGTTTAACGGAGCACCGGATGCGGATGTTCTTTCGGCAGAAACCTTCTATAACCTTAACCTGAACAAGACCTATATGTATTTCGATGGTCTTGAACTCATGCAGGATGTAACTGTCAGCAACAACCTGTATCTCCTTGATGGGGTCATGGAATTGAATGACCCGGCAGATCTTGCCATCTCCGGAAACGTGACTCTTGATCTGGGTGCAGGGCTCAACTCAAATGATATATATGGCCCCCAGCTTTATATAGGTAAGAATTGGACCAATGCCAATACAACCTACGATACGGAAAAAGGCTTCGATCCCGGAGCTTATTCAACGGTAACGTTTAACGGAACCGCCGATCAGATTTTAACCACTGCATGTACCAATGAGACCTTCTATAACCTGAAGATCAACAAAAGCGCAGGTAAATTCAGACCCAATGACAATATCCAGTGCTACAACAACATGGAGATCATCAATGGTACCTGGGAAGATAACGTGGGCGGAACGTTGCATCATGTTTTCTACAGGGATTTCACTGTGCAGCTTTCGGGAGCATTCCTGAACGCGTTTCCGATGAATACGGTCGAATTTACAGGCTCTCAGAATTCAGTATTAACATATGCCAGTTCAACAGGATATTTCCATAACCTGATCATTAACAAAGGAACCGGGTACTCTGTTATGCAGGTAGGCAACACCAGTTGTCAGTATGGCGGAAACCTGACCATTGATAACGGGATTTACATCCTGAATGGAAATTATCTTTCTGTTTTTGGTGATATTGCAGTGAATGATCTGGGCGTGTTGTCCCTGCCGGCTGCCTCTCTGCTGACCCTTGCAGATACGAAAAGCCTGAACGTCAATTCCGGTGGACGGCTCGAAGTTGCCGGGACATTGGGCAGCCCGGTCACCATCCGGGCCAATGTTTCTGCGGCAAGGTACGCGTTCAACATCAACTCGGGGGGAACCATCGCTGCTGATTATGGGATTTTTAAAAATATGTATGTAAACGGTGTTTACATTGCCCCGGGTGGAATTGTTGATCTGGCCCATTCATTCAAGGGTTGCACTTTCCAGGATGGCAATTCCGGCTCGACATTGCTGGCCATTAACAACAGCCAGGTGCTGACCATACGCAATGCTGTATTCCCTGCCAACACCAACGGGTGTGTCAGCAACGTGGCCAAGACCCTAGGCACCGGCCATGTTTATTTTGTTGATTACTCAGGAAGTTTTTCAGGGGAGGCATATGATGCCGACGGGTACAATCTTATCGACTGGGTTCCGACATTGACCGCATCAGCCACTGCTACTCCCGGATCGGTATGTTACAGTACCTCGTCACAACTGAATGCCATTCCAGGAGGAGGCCTGCCAGGGTATTCTTATCTCTGGACCCCGGCACTCGGATTGTCCAACCCGGCCATCATCAATCCTGTCGCCACCCCGTCTGTAACCACTACATATTACTGTACGGTCACAGATGCCCTTGGTACAACCGTAACTGCCAGCGCCCTGGTTACGGTCGTTCCCTGGCTTTCAGCAGGTGTTACCATAGCCGCGTCGGCCAATCCGTCACCCCCGGGCACGTATGTCTCTTTTACAGCCACTCCTGTAAACGGAGGAACGTTGCCATCCTACCAGTGGAAGGTCAATGGCAGCAATGTCGGATCAGGTCTTTCCACCTACTCCTATATTCCATCATACAATGATCGTATTACTTGTGTCATGACCTCTAACTATGCTTGTCCCTCTGGAAATCCTGCCACTTCAAACGCCATAATCATGATCGTTGTAGCTGTAAACACGACAGTCAACGGTATTGTTCCAGGCCCGCTCAACCTGTGCTTTGATGCCAGCAATACCATCACGGTCGGGGGTGCAACGCCATTTCTTGTTGAGAGCGGGGGCCATGCAACCATGATTGCAGGTGTAAAAATTTCATACCTGCCATCCTCTGCAGTGGCATCAGGAGGGTTTATGCATGGTTACATTACGACAGCCAACGCCTATTGCGGGAGCCTCCCTCCGGCAATGGTTGCAGTAGTTGCGGGCTATGGAGATGTATCTCCTTCATTATTACCTGTAACAGGCATGTTCAGCATCTATCCAAACCCCACGAACGGAGTATTTACACTTACCAACAGCAGTGAGGTAACAACAGGCAAGGTCCAGGTTGATATTTTTGATATGCGGGGCGACAGGCTTTTATCTACATCCTATTCAGGTGAAAGGAGCCATGTTTTCACACTTTCAAATGTTACACCCGGACTCTATTTTGTAAAAGTGATTTCCGGTGATCATGCCGAATCATTTAAATTGATTATTTCCAGGTAGTAGGTTGAATCTATTCCACATTGGTGCAATTTTGACGCAGGATCCCTTTAACCGGATCCTGCGTTTTTTACGAGGTTGTGTACTTGGAGAGCACAGGTTTTTCCTGAATTTAAGGGTTAATTGTCAGATTATCTGATTTTTGAAAAAACGTTTGAGGCAAGTCAATTTTTTTGTTAATATTAAAGGTATTTCCTATCTTTGCAGCCCTTAAAAACGGATACAAAAGAAATTGGAGAGATGGGTGAGTGGCTGAAACCAACAGTTTGCTAAACTGTCGTACGGGAAACTGTACCGGGGGTTCGAATCCCCCTTTCTCCGCAAAACATTATAAGAAATAAAATAAAAATAAAATTACGATTATCCTCATAAAAGCTTACATTTGCAGTGATTTTGAGATTCAGACGGGTACAGGCTTAAAACATTTATCCATCAATCGTAATTCATCAATCGTACTTTATTTTCGGGGTATAGCGTAGCACGGTTATCGCGCCTGCTTTGGGAGCAGGAGGTCGCAAGTTCGAATCTTGCTACCCCGACATTTAGAAAATCAATGGGTTGTAAATCTGATATTTACAACCCATTTTTTTTGATGCAAATAGCATTAAAGGCTGAAGGCAGGATACCTTTTCTTTACCCTTCAACCATTGCAACCGCCCTCATGGGTGAACCGTCTGCATTTTCAACCTTCAACGGGAAGCATTGGAAGGTGAATGGGCCATCGGGGATTTTATCTAAATTGGTTAGGTTTTCAATCAGGAGAATCTCTTCCCCCAGCAGGATGTGATGGTTTGGCAAATTTTCCTCATTGATGGCAATTGAGGAGCTTATCCTGTCAAGCGAGAAGGCATCAACACCAAGACCTTTCAGTTTGAATGTTGCAAGCCATTTTGCAGCCTCTGAGGTTGGGATGGGGCAGTCTGCCATGTAAGCAATCGTATTCCATTTATCCTGCCAGCCAGTATATAAAAGAACGAAGTCAATTTCAGCAATTTTGGATTCGAAAGGTTGCAGGAAGTCCAATCCGATATCAATTCTGCCACGACAATCGATTACCATTGCGCTTCCGATAAATTTATCTAATGGATACTGGTCCAGAGACCTGCCATGTTCCAGGATGTGACATGGGGCATCAATATGGGTTCCTGTGTGCGAGAGCATTGAGATTTGATGTTCACGGTAGCCGTCCTTTCCGACGGTATTTGTAACATCGAAAGCTGGCGGGACTGAGTCCGGATAAACCGCCATTTCCTTGTTCAGGAGCCGGGTCATGTCAATTAATTTGAATGGCATCGTGTATCGTGATTAATTGTCAGCCGGTTTCACCGGATGGCATTGGTTGTCAAAATTCTAAACCTGATACTGACAAAATTATGGAAATATCCTCCTGGCAAACCGATCATCCTTCATTTTTTTTCTTTGACATACCGTTAACATTTTTGTCTGATATTCATTAACTGTTTCAAGGAGATTGAAGTAGGTTAGTGCGACAACCTGATGAAAATGATCCAGCATACTGCAAAAGCGCTTAGATCTCAAATCCAAAATGAAATATAATGGATACCAGTGACGAAAATAATTATTTATATCCCACAATATAATGGGATATATGTTACGTTATACATTATATCTCCATAATATTGTCTCTTGCCTTGATTTCCGCATCACCTTATTAATGAAATAACCATTTGAGATTTTAATCATAATTACTTTGCGTCCATATAGCCCTCTGTAAAAATCGGGGCACCTTCATCTTGTTCATTTTTAACCATTTACTAACTCTATTAGCTATGATAACGAAACATCATGTTCATAATCTAATTATTCTGGATGAAAGCGGTTCGATGCAGTCCATAAAAGCGACCATCATAAGCGGTTTTAATGAGCTCGTTCAAACAGTTAAAGGTGTGGAGAGTGAATTCCCGGAGCAGGAGCATTTCATTACCCTTGTTACCTTCAACGGGCTTGGAAGAAAAACGCTGATGGACAAGGAGCCCGTAAGCAAACTGACCCTTATCGATGAAAACAAGTATCAGCCGGATGCGTCAACACCCTTATACGATGCAATGGGGGACAGCTTTTGCAAATTGAGAAAAGACCTGGAGAAGGTGAAAGACCATAATGTCCTTGTTACAATCCTGACCGATGGCGAGGAAAATGCCTCGAAGGAGTATACCGGCGCTGCCATCAAGAGCCTTATTGAGGAACTCAAACAAAAGAACTGGACTTTTACCTATATCGGAACCGACCACGATGTGGAGAAGTTCGCCATTTCAATTTCAATCACAAACTCTATGGTGTTCGACAAGAATGAAGCGGGCATTAAAAACATGTTCGATAAGGAAAAATCCGCGCGGAGGGGTTACAGCGAGAAAATCAGGAATAATGAAAGCACGTCGGATGATTTCTATATTGACACGAAAAAACAGGTAACCAACGGCACAGGTATTTAATTATCAACAAAATCCGGCGTATGATATGACACTACTTTTTTGAACCTTCAAAAAAGCCGTCAATTATGAAAAACTATTCATTCGCAGGGATATTTCCCTTCATTGTCATCCTGTTCGCATCATCCCTTTGCCCGGGACAAACATTATCAAAGGAACATCTGCCCGCTTGCGACAGCGGGGGTTTCTTTCTCTATGTTGAAAACTGTGGTAACAGGTACAATAAAGTCATACAAAGACCCGAACTGATAATTACCGTCCAAAAAATTCCGGCTGACCTCCTGAAGAAGATGCCACGCCTTAAAGACAATGGTCAATATTCAGCAAAGAACAACAGAATCCGCGAAAAACAGAAGAAGCTTCTGCAACAGTATGGTGGGGAGAAATTGATTGTCCGCGTCAACAGAGGAAAATTCAACAGTTTTTATCCAAAGGGGCTGAAAAAGGGATTTATCATTGAAACTGATGAATTTAACCGGTGGAACTTTCTTGAAGGGCCGGTCCCAACGCTTCCACCCCTGAATGACCCTGAGCGATATCAATTTTACTGGCATTGGAATTTGACTGACCCGATAAACATCAACTACGGACTTAAAGTCACCGGTTGAGGGTGGTATGGTCTAATATATTTGTTGGGTAGAATGTGAAGGCGCAAATTTAAAGCTTTTGCTGAGGTATGAAGAGATTGCAGATATGAAATTGTTTTATTTTTACATTTTCGGATATTGTAATTCTATTCTTTCTAACTTGTCGCCTTGTATCATTAATCCGGAAAATGAAACCCACCACCGAAAACCTCATTAAACTGGCACTTGCCATCCTGCTGCTGCTTTGTCTTTTCCATATGCCTTATGGCTACTACCAGCTCGTCAGGTTCATTGCCGTGGTCTGTTTTGCCATCCTTGCCTACTACGAATATGAGCGGAAGAACATCCCGATGGTCATTTTATTGGTGGGCTTGATGGTGCTATTCCAGCCGCTGGCGAATATTCCGTTGGGCAGGCAGGTATGGAATATTGTTGATGTGGTTGTGGCGGCTGGACTGGTTGCGACGATATTTATCCGAAAACATCAATCCTGATAACCTTCTTATGAGAAAAATCTGGTTCATCCTGCCATTCCTGTTTCTTTCCGTTGGAGCTCTGTATGCCCAGGAGGATGCCTCCAGGGTTGATGACAGAAATTTAAGTTCCCGTCCCGAACTTCCAAAAACCAACCCGCAAGACGAGATTATAACCCACCAGGCATATACTATTTCATTTAACAAAGCCAGTCACGTTGCCAACTGGGTGGCCTATGAGCTTACAGCGGGAGAAACGGTAGCCGTGGTAAAGCGCAATAATAAGTTTATCTCCGACCCGCTTCTGACATCCTGCACTCTTTCAAACGCAGACTACGAAGGGTCAGGTTACGATAAAGGACACCTGGCACCATCTGCCGATATGTGTTTTTC
Organism: uncultured Bacteroidales bacterium; assembly: GCA_903926565.1. Lineage (GTDB taxonomy): Bacteria > Bacteroidota > Bacteroidia > Bacteroidales > FEN-979 > CAIVAT01. The sequence continues at coordinate 481 of CAIYJU010000051.1, read as the reverse complement.
TTATGAAACAATGGTGGAATCCTTCTACCTGTCAAATATGTCGCCACAGGATCCGGGCTTCAACCGTGGCATCTGGTCTAAACTTGAAAAACAGGTTCGGCAGTGGGCGATCGATAACAAAGCTGTTTACGTGGTCACCGGCACAGTATTAAGCAAGGGATTTCAGACCATAGGCTCCAACGGGATAGCGGTTCCCTCCAGGTTTTACAAGGTGATTCTTGATTTCACCGGGACTGAAATCAAAGGCATCGGTTTCATTATGGCAAACGAGGGATCAAAGGAGCCGTTGCAGCATTTTGCCGTAACCATCGATAGCGTCGAGCGGGTAACCGGCACCGATTTCTTCTTCCAGCTTCCCGACGACCAGGAGAAGAGCATTGAGGGCAAAGTAGATATAAGCAAATGGAGCTGGACTGCAGCCAAATCCCGATCATCAAAAAAATAGCACACCCTCACATGGACACACAGCAAATGACGATTT
>CAIYJU010000050.1 GCA_903926565.1 uncultured Bacteroidales bacterium | reverse complement strand
GATGTATCTGCCTGGTCAACATAAACAAGGTCGCCATAAACTGAATCAACATTAAAATGGATAAATGCCTCAGCGATCAGCTTAACTGAATCTGCAGAGACATACAGGTCGTCGGAATGGAGAAATCCGACAACATCTCCTGTCGCCATCCCGATGCCTTTGTTCAGGGCATCGTAAAGTCCTGCGTCTTTTTCCGACACGAATTTTGTGATACGGTCGCCATAAGAGCGAACGATGTCGCAGGTGGAGTCCTTCGATTTTCCGTCAACAATGATGTACTCAATATCCTCGTATGTCTGGCTCAGCACTGAATCGATTGTGTCGCGGAGTGTCTTTTCGCTGTTGTAGGTGATCGTGATTACTGATATTTTCATACTTGAAAGATATGTGTCTCTGGTTCTATGATTGCGCAGCGACTGGTTGAGATTCAAACACACGGTCCCTGACCTTTACGGCAGGATTCCCCTGGTAGATAGAATAAGCCGCCAGGTTACGGGTGGCGACTGAATGTACGGCCAGAAGCGAATGCGACTTGCAGGTTACCCCGGGACATACAATGCTGTAAGCCCCGACCCATGCACCATCCTCAAGGGTGATCTTGCCAGTGACCAGGTCGAACGTGGATTTCCGGTAATTGTGATTCCCGCACAAAAGCATCGCCCCCTGCGAGATGCAGCAATGACTGCCGATAACCACATCGTCGAGGTTGTCGATCCATGCATTCTCCCCGATCCAGGTGTAATCGCCGATGGTCAGCCTCCAGGGATATTTGATGTTTACGCAGGGTTTTATATTGACACCCTTTCCGAGCCTGGCGCCGAAAAGACGAAGTAAAGCGCACTTCAGGCTGCTGACGGGAAAAATGGCCGACTTGAAAAAAATGATGTTGACATAATACCATGCCAGCCGTTTAATGGCTCCGCCACCCGGGTTGTAGCTGCTGTTGTCGTATTTGGAAAGGTCCGTGCGCATGATCATCACTCGAAAAGGTTTCTGTTTTCACCAAGCATCTCAGGGTTTGCACAGTAATCCCAGGCAAATTTATACGCTTTATCTGAATAAACTTCAAAATCCACGGGTCCCAGAGCAGCAAAATGTTCAATGCCGGCACGGAAAACATCCGGATCTTTCAGGGGGATATCCAGGCCGATACCAGCCTGTGCCAATTTTTTCCACGGCGTCTGGTCGCTGATGATTACCGGGCATCCGGCCATGAAACTCTCAAGGATGGTATGGCCAAAGTTCTCGCCTGTCGTGGGCAGCAACATCAGATCGTACTGTTGCAACTCCCCCGGGATCAGCTCGCTGTTGATACTTCCACGGTAAGTTACCCTGACATTCGGTGGCATGGACTCAATAACCGTTTTGCATAAACTCCAGTAATTCTCATCATGAACCGGTCCGACAAGGTCGTATTGAATCTTATTTTTTGTACATCCTTTAAGAATTTCCAGGGCAAATAACTGGTTTTTTTCCGGTGAGATCCGGGCGATGGTGACAATCTTCAGTTCCCCTTCTGTTTTTTGTCCGCGCACCGGCACGGTTGAGACCTTCCGGGGCAGCTCGCGGGCCTCCCTGATCTTTGTCTTTGGGCCGATATGTGTCCGGATATCTACGGTCTCATGATCCGTGACAGAATGAAAAATCGTTCCCCGGTAAAAGCCGGTCAATTTCATGGCCGAAAGGAACACCTTTTTCCTCCCCGGTTTCACGCCAAGCGCGCCATGACCCAGTACGCCATGCGCGGCTACAATGATCGTTTTGCTTCCATGGATCTTTGCCAGAACCAGAGGAAGTATTGAAAACCAGAACCCGAACAGCAAATGAATGTAAACGACATCATGATCCACCTCTGCAATCAGTTTGCGGAACAGTCCGGTTTTTTGGGCGTCTGCTGAAACGTAATAAATGTGAACATTCGGTTCAGGATGGGTCCATTGATTCTTAACAACATCCGTGTACGGCACCGTCTCGGTGTAATCCGTATCGCGTGTAACGATGAAAAATTCAAAATCTTCCTTCAGGTAATCCACCTGGTTCATGAATGCCCGGATGGTCCCGCCGGCTTTGTAACCAGGCCAGTAATAATCGGTAAAGGAGAGGATCTTCTTCATGTTAATTCTTTGTTATTTTTTCGTAGATAGCAGCAAATTCTTCCCCGATCGTTTCCGGATGAAACCGCTTGACATTTTCGAATCCATTAAGAATCAGACGATTTCGAAGTTCAGGCTCATTGATGATCCGAACAACTGCACCACGAATGTCTTCAACGCTTTCGGCATCCACGAGCAAGGCTGCATTGCCGGCTACTTCGGGGAGAGAGGTGTTGTTCCCCGCAATAACCGGTCGGCCGACGGAGTTTGCTTCAAGGATGGGCAAACCAAACCCTTCATAGGTTGATGCAAACAGGATAACATCCGATTTTCTGTAATGATCGAGGACATGCTCGTACGGCAGGTTGAAATAGTTCTCAAAAATGATCCGGTGCTCCTTCAGCAACCTCTCCTGTTCCTCATTCAGTTTGCCGATGATAACAAGCGTGATATCAAGCCCTTCAAGTGCAGGGATTACCCGGTGAAGATTCTTGTTGGGAGTGGTGCCGATATTCAGGATAACAGGCCTGGCGGCATTGAATTCACGGGGTACCGGTTGAATGTTGCGCGAAACACAGTCGTAAACCACGAGAATCTTTGAGGCAGGAATGCCTGTAAGCCTTATCAGCTCCAACTTGCTGAATTCTGAAATGACCGTAATAAACCGTACCCGCCACGATGGCATGGTAAACCAGAAGAACTTGATTACAGCTATTTTCAACCTGCTGCCCGATAACAGGATCCGCATGTCATGTATCGTCAGAATGGTCTTTCGCTTTTTCATGAAAGCAGCGATGTAATGCACATCCCCGGTAATATGGTTAACATCACCCTGGTGAGAAACTGAATCGATGGTATTGTAAATCCTGTTCCACAAGCCGGTACTGTTCCTTGGCATGACATACCTCGAGGATGTCACACGCGCAGGCAATGCATTGATAATTGTGTCGAACAACTCTTCAATGCTGTGATGCCATGCTGCATTCGCCCTGCGAAAAAAAAATACAGTTTTCATTAGAAATAAGGAACAAGGTGAGCGGAATCAACAATCGTGAATGCGAATATACATTAAAAAAAAAAGTAATTCAATATCAATCATTGTTCATGAGAAAATGTTTTACCTTGTTGAAAAGCTTTGCAATGGGTTTTTTGCTCTCTTTCTTTTGGGACAATTCAGCCTCGATTTCCCTGATAATAGAGAGAAGTCTTTCAAATTCCCTGCCACCTTCTTTTATAATGTATTCACGGGCTCCTTTCTTGATGGATTGAACGGCAACCTTAACATCTTTCTGTCCCGACAACAGGATGACTTTCAGATCAGGCCTGAAGGACCTGATCTGCTTCAGGGTTGATACACCGTCGAGATTCCCCAGGTTATAATCAAGCACGATGATGTCGGGCACCCTGTCTACATGTACCTGCTGAAGGCACTCCAGTGCATTGTCAACACGTTTCAGATCCGTATAACCATTCTGTTCCAGAAATGTCCAGATCATTTTTGCGTATAAGTCTTCGTCTTCAACTAAAAGTATAAACATGGCCGGATTTTGGTTGACTGATTAACTGATAATATCTATTTTTGATGAATTTATCTTTTACAAAGTTAAATTAATTCTTGCAAAACTATTTTCAGCATTACATAATTTATATATCGGAACGATATGGGTGAGATCAAAGATCACAAATTTTATCATATGGCCGTTTCCGCCTGTCTTCAAAAGGGAGATGCCGTAAATGGTTTACCCGTTTTTTTTAGTCGCACCCTTCCCCTGTTGATCAGTGAATTTAACTGCAGCAGGGCAATGCTTGCCAGTGATGAACATGGAATTATAAATGTTCTTTGGCCTTCAATCTCATCGGATGATCAGTTTCTTAGTTCAATAAAAAACAAATGGGCTGATCTGAAATCCCGGATTCCATCTGAGGATCTGAGTTTCCACCAGGAGATCAATGGCCTTCACTGGTACCTTTTTTCTGTTTTGCCGGCAGGTTATCTTGTTCTTGCCAGGGAAAAGGCATTTGACGTGGGTCAATTGCAGGAATTCCTCCAGATCATATCCATCCTTGGAAAAAGTTGCGATTCAATCGCCGAAATCCGGACTATTATTACCAATGAAACCCGGATAAAGGATGGCCAGGTGGCAAGTGCCGCCAAGACCAGGTTTCTGGCTAACATGAGCCATGAAATACGTACACCGATGAACGCCATCATCGGCATGGTCAGGTTGTTGCTCGATTCACATATTGATCCTTCTCAACTCAGGCTGCTCAACACCCTGAAAGCATCATCCGAAAATTTACTGGGCATCGTTAATGACATCCTCGATTTTTCGAAAATTGAATCAGGCCAGTTCGAGTTGTCAAATTCCAGTTTCAGCATCCATGAACTCATCAGGAAGGTTTACGATGGAAATGAGTTAAGGGCTGAAGACAAAGGTCTCAAATTTGTTTACACGATCGATCCCAAAATCACCAAATATCACAAAGGAGATCCTTTACGGCTGCTGCAAATTCTGAATAACCTGGTCAGCAACGCCATCAAATTTACAGTCGAAGGCAACGTTGAGGTAAAAGTGGAACAACTGGGTGCCGGAGAGAATGCCGAACGCATCCGCTTTTCGGTTGAAGACACGGGAATTGGCATCAGCCCTGAAAACCAGCTTAAAATTTTCAACAGTTTTGAGCAGGAAGACGAGAGCATAACCCGGAATTACGGCGGAATCGGTCTCGGGCTTGCCATCAGCAAGCAACTTGTTGAGCTGATGGACGGGAAGCTGGAATTGGAAAGCACAAAAGATCTGGGGAGCAGGTTCTTTTTCTCCATCGGGCTCGGATACGGCGAAAAACCGCTGGAAAAACTTATCGCCGAACCCAAATCAAATACAGAACAAGCGCTGAACGGAGTTCAGGTATTGTTGGTGGAAGACAATAAATTCAACCAGTTCATCGCCCAGGCAATCCTCGAAAAATGGGGCGCCGAAATTCAAATTTCCGAAAACGGGGAACAAGCCGTCGACCGTCTTCGCAAGGAGTCCTTCGACCTGATCCTCATGGACCTTCAGATGCCTGTGATGGATGGAATAACCGCAACCACAATCATCCGCAAGGAACTTGGTTTGGATACCCCGATCCTCGCTCTCACTGCCAATGTGCTCGTTGGCGTCATCGAACGCTGCGAGCAGGCCGGGATGCAGGGCTATGTGTCAAAACCCATCGACGAAGACGAACTCTTCGAAAAGATCATATCGGTCATTTCATTAAAACCCGACCCGGTCGAGTTGGCAGATATTATGCCCCTGGCAAAAATATTTAACAACGATCCAAAAATGATTGAAGATCTGATCAGGAAATTTCTTGAAGTGATGCCGACGTATGTCAATGACTTGAAAATTGCTGCACAAAACCGTGATATTATTGCCATTGAAGCCCATTCCCATAAAATAAAAGGTGCTATTGGCTCCTTCTCAACCAGCCTTTTGCGGGAGCTCATCGTCGATATTAACAGGATCGGGGTAATAGGAAAGGACACTCCGGAACTCTACGTGGAAACGCCTGAATTGTTTGAAATGATCAATACTTTTATCCGTTACTTTCCGGAACTGGTGAAACAGTTGCAGAAAAAAATCCAGGAGTAAACCATGTCCGATACTTCTTTCATCCTTTACAAGGCAATATCCCAGTTCATGATGCCATTGGGCTTAACCCTGACGGGTCTGATGCTGTCGTTCTTTCTGTTTTTGCGTGGAAAGAAAAGAATGGCGATGAGCCTGTTGTTTCTGTCAGTATCCTGGTTATGGTTGTGGAGTACACCTGCATGGAGTAATTTTATCCGCAGCCGGCTCGAAACTGCTTTCCCATACCAGCCACCTTCTGCCTATCCCAATGCAGATGCCATCGTGGTACTTGGGGGCGGCATCAGTGGCTATTCAGGGCATGTTTTTCCCCCCATCGATCTGAACAGGGCTGCCGACCGGGAACTATTCGCTGCTCAACTTTATAAAGCAGGGAAATCCCGGCAAATTATCCTCAGCGGTGGCGCAGATCCGGTGAAACAGGGAATTCCCTCAGTATCAGGCATGAAAATATTCCTGATAACCCTTGGCATCCCTGAACGGAACATCATCGCAGGTGCAACAAGCAGGAATACGGTCGAAAACCTTGAGGAAGTTAAGAACCTGATCGGGAAATCACCAGGGAAGTCAATACTGCTCGTAACATCAGCCCTTCATATGAAGCGGGCATACTGGCTCTTCACCCGTTCAGGATTGAAGGTAATCCCGGCTCCAACCGATTATGAAGTCACCCCTTCGGCATTCTCGCTACTTAATTTTGTCCCCGATGCCGAAGCATTGGAGAACAGCAGCCGGGCTGCGCGCGAGTTCATCGGGTTATGGGGTTACCGGCTCCGGTTCCGGTAATCGTCAAGCATATCAAGGATTTCTTCATCTATGCCCGGATCAAATTTCCTTGCGAAATGATGCGGACCAGCCACGATCTTTGAAAAATCCCCCCTGGTCAGTATGTTGGGATTTGGATTCCCGCTGACCCATTCCATATAACGAAAGTTCTCGCTGACTGCATTATCAGCAAAAGGGGAATTCATAATGATGGTCTGGAATATGATCTCATCAGGATGAATCGTCTTCATCATGAAATTGACCAGTGCCTGGTCCGTCTCCAACAGGTTGATAATATGTTGTACACAGGGACGGGTCAGTGTCCACCAGGCTGAACCGCCCCATGGACGCAACCCTTTGTGAAACCTTCTTTTCAACCTCAGCTTATCGCTGACAAATGTGATCAGGCTCCCTCCCAGCCGGATCAGCGGGTTGGAATACGATTGAAAATAGAAACGCTCGAACCGGATCCTTGCCTTGTTCCATCCTGTCTGGTCAAGCGGCACATGGTGAATGAACTCGGAACCGGCCTGTTCAGCAAGCAAACCAAGAACCGCCTCCATGGGCACAATCGGGTAATCCTGCCCGCTGATAAGGGTCAGATAGTCAAACTTCGCTTCATTACGGACGATTTCAATCATGGAGTTGATGATCGCCTGTACCTGGCTGAACAATCTCCATGTAACTTCAACCCTTTTTTTCACAATCCTTACATGGACCGGAAGCATGGAGCCATCAATGGCGCTTTTTTTATCAAGATGGACATAGATGATTACCTGTGGATGACTGATGGCACTGATCAGACGGAGAAGCTGCCCGATATTCTTATGGGCTGTGATGAGAACGACCAACTTTAGTTCATCCCAGGGAACAGGCATAAAATAATCTGAAAAACTCGCCAAACATACGACAAATTTTAATAAAAAAAACTCCGCGAAAGTGATTGATCACCCATCGCGGAGTTCGTTTGAAAATTAAATTACAATAGGTTATTGCCGTTGGCAAGTCTTCATTTATTTGCCGGATTACATCAAATCAGGGAGCAGAAAAAATATACTGACTGTTCCGATAACCCGGGTTTGGTACAAACCAATCATAATTGACAGCCCCGCCACTCACTGTCCATGGAGCAAATTTCGTATATCCTTCCAGTATCGGTCTCTTTTCGATCGGGTAATCAAACTGATCAATAATATCAAAAGCCCAGGGAAGGTTATTGGATGTGGTATAATACCGGCTGCCGCCCGGTATGCTTGAATCATCACCTGTACCGAAGAAAGCGGGATCGGCCAGATCGGTCGGCGCTTTATTGACAAGGTGAATTTCGCGGCCACGGGTTTTATTGGCAATCACAAACGGATTGTAAGGTGGTGTACCGAGCACACTCAGAGCGACCGGGGCGCTGAGTGATACATTAATATTAATCGTGACCGGGGCCACGTAGGTGCAACCAACAGAGGTGTTCACCCCGGTAAACGGATCGGATGCAGGTTTTTCAAGAACGGTGTATCCATTGTCAAAAACAATAATTGTGGCTTTCGACTGACCGGCTTCGGTTCCGTTGGCTGAATTCGTAATGTAATTTTCCGTCATATGCATTCCTGTCGCACTGGTAACCTGGTTTGGTGAAATGGGCAACTGGAGCCCGAAACCATTCCTGTATCCTGCACCCATCGCCCTGAGGGTCAATGCTCCTGCAATGGATACCACCTTGTTCGTGCCGTTGGTTACCTGGTTGAAATTATAATCGACCACCACATCGTTCATGTCATAGTCACCCTTACCCGGCCAAAGGTCTTCAAATGAAAGCGTACCATTGTAGTTTTCCGATGGATAGAAGTTGTTGAATGCTTTGGCGGGATCATCCGGGTAGTCGTCAAAAGCATTGGAAATGCCATCTCCGTCGGAATCGGTTTGTGTATAGTTCGGCATAGGGATGTTGCTCGTATTGACTGACTGGATGGGATCAGCTGACACATAAAAAATCGCATCATTAAAATCATTATCGCTGCTGCCATCACGCCTGATATCTTCAAAGCTAAGCAGGAATTTTCCACGGCCGATGTCGTTCAGAAAAATGGTGTGCTGTTTTTTATTTGCCGCAGCTTCAGGGTTCAGCTGGTTATCGGAATACACTACCCAGTTGCCGTTGGTGACAGTCCCGTTCCTGAAACCATCGGCAATCAGCATCCAGGCCAGTGTCGTGCCCGGGGCAAACTGTCCAAGGTACACGCGGTTGCCTGAGTTTAATCCCCCACCTGAATTATTGAAAGATACGTTCGGGAAAATGATGTGCACGGTATCAATATTATTGGGTGTGGCCGGCGGATTGTTTGCATTATATTTATAATACCCCAGAACATTTTTATACCCGGCGCCTTCGTGCACAAACGTCACCCATACATTGCACGCCTGGCTGAGCGTAAGATTGTGCTGGTTGGCGGCAAGAAAATAGTCGGGACGGTTGGTCGGGGCAGACAGATATTCAGGCAGAGTCGAATTGATGTCGTTGATCATGGCGGCATTGATGGCATCATTCTGTGGCGTAAGGTAATTGGGCACACCCAGGCTGTTGTAGGTTCCCATTGGTTTATACACGGCGTTAGTACTTTTGAAGAATGCTTCACCACTTTTGTATCGGGAGGGCGTGGTTTTCCCGCCAAGGGTACAACGGATCTGGCCGGCAGTCACATTGACGGTTGTCCTGTTCGGAAAACCAATGGCACGTGTGCCGACAACCACACTTTTCTGGTATGCCGGAATACGATAATCTACCTTATAGTAGCCCTGCCCGTCTGTTATCCCTGCTACCATTAAACGGCCCCCGTCTTCCGGGTCGGAAGTGTAAACATCAACACGCATCCCGGGAACAGGGTTATCTTCATTGTCAAGCATTCTCACTTCAATCCCAACACCCTGGCTGGTACTGAAAGTAAATCCGGCAGGAGCTTTCAGATCATCCATAGACGTGATAACCGGATCGGAAGGAACATCCTCCTTTTTTTTGCATGAACTTAAAAGCAATAACGAAATGGATATAAAAAGGAGGAAAACCAGTAAAGTTCTGTTTGTCGTATTCATAATCTGCAGTTTTATATTGTTTAGCATCAATTTTTTCAGTTTTTGATTAATTGACTATATAAAAACCTTTTTTTCAGTAAATGTAATAATAATTCACTTTTCTTTGTGCCGGAAACATTTTAGAAATTACAAATACCAGGCCTTAACAAAAAAAATCATATGTCATTAATTAACAGATACATAAAAAAATGGTAAATATCACAATATTCTAATTTTTAGAGCCGCTTCTCTTATTTAGACTATTTCCGGTTTTGACACACATTCGGTTGCGGGTAAGGACAAGACAGTGGGAAACAAGTTGTGGGCATTGGATTAACCTTTCGCTAAAATGATTCTTAAAAATGGCTTAAAAATGGCTTAAAAACGCAGGATTTGCCATGAATGGACACCTTTCTTCCGGGAGGTATGTTTAATTTTGCCGGGCAAACAGCAAATGAACAGGAACATGTTCGAAACCTTTTGAAAATTATCCGGCGCACAATGAGTTATAAAGGCCATAATATGAAAATAAAATTAATCCTGAAGTTTCTGATCATTCTTCTTCTTTCCATCATAATGCAACCAACCTGGGCACATCGCCTGAAGGGTCGCGTTAAATCATACACTGACTGTTATTATTCAATCCGTGAGAATTTTGGAAGAATCAAAAAAGGGTCCAGGTTAGCCGACACAATCCTCCACAATCAGCAGGTGTTTTTTGATGAAAAGGGGAATGTTTCCCAGGCTACCGATTTTCATGAAGACGGAACAATGGATTGTATCTATGATGCAAAAAGCGGATATGAGGACAACATAATTGAGTCTTTCCACGTAAGGTTGAATATGGAAACCTCGATGGAAAAAATGCCATTTATTCTGGAGTCTGCAAACTTTAATTACGGGGGTCTGTGCAGAATGACTTATAAAAATGACATCTACGGCAGGCCTGTTGAGGAAACCATATATGATCTTTTGGGTAAGGTTTTATTAAAAACAACCATCAAACGGGATTCTGTTGGTAATGCATTGGAGGAAAAATACTCTGATGGCACTGTCAACAGGAACACTTACGACCGCGACGGGAATATAATTGAATGTTATTCAAGCAAACCGGATGGCAATATTGTTGTAACAACCTTCAGGCATAATGAACATGGGGACATCATTGAAAAGAACGTAAACAATTTCTTTAACTCGCGGTATAAGTTTGTTTATGAGAATTATACATATGAATACAAGTATGACAAAATGGGCAACTGGATTGAAAGGACAGAATATGAAAATTTGATTCCGCAAAGAATTCTGGTCAGAACAATTGAATATCATAATGAATTATCACTGCTGAAGCACAAATCAAATTTCTGAAAAACCGGCATGTGAATATTGGCGGGGATTATGGGTATCAACTGTTTTCAATTTGGCTTTAGAGATTTTATTTTTTCTTTTTCGCTGGTATTCCCAGGCACACATTTTTGCCCGGGTAAATACCGCAAGCATTTGAACGATCAAAAAAGTGAGTTGATAAGGATCAACTCTGTAGCGAAATAGCAGGGAAGACTGTCTCAAATGTTCTCTGTGAAACTTTGCGCCTTTTTTATTGCTTTAAAACCTTCCCGGTTCTGGTAAATTTCCCGGAAACCACACGGATGAAATAGGCTCCATTGGGCACTCCTGCCAATGAAAAGTCATATTTCCTCTTTCCTGACAGATCTGTTGAAAGAACGCGTTCCCCAAGCATTCCATAAATTTCAACCCGGAGTTCATCAGTTTGGTCAATGCCCCGGAGCTCCAGTGAAAACCCACCGGTGGTTGGGTTCGGATAGATTGTGAAAAATGGTTTTTCCACCACCTGATAAGTCGGGCTTTCTTTTTCGGGAAGCGTTACAATCGAAGCCGCCTTTTCGCCGCACCAGGGTCCTCCGGAAACGATATAACCATGCATGTAACCTCCTGGAAACACCCCGACCACCGGGTGGAAAATAATCTTATCTCCGGCAATCAGGATGGCCGCTCCTCCTTCATCAACCGTAAAGGTCTTTCCATTGCCGGCAACGGTAATGGTATTGGTGGCATTGTAACATGCCGATTGTCCGTTGGAAATGGTGACATTTTCTATGGTTGCATTCGCTGGAACGCCAGGCAGCGTCGTAAACGGAAAAGCGCTTGTCCAGGAGCTGTATTGGCCTCCGCCGCAATCGGCCCTTGCAATGTAGGCATAGCCGGTATTTGGTGTAAGCCCAGTAAGCTCGTAGGGCAACTGGGTTATTCCTGTCACAAGGGTTCCTGTTCCCGGGGCGAATCCGACATTGCCAAATTCGATATCCCACAAAGCGGCGACGGATGTCCATGAGAGCTGGGCGGAACTGCCTGTTATATTTGTGGCTGTAAGCCCTGTCGGTAGTCCGACGGCCGGACTACTGACGGCCTGAAACACATCGGATATGACGGTACAATTATTGGAATTTGTAATTATTACGGTATAGTTCCCTGACAGGGATGCGGCATAAGTCACGTTAGTCGCCCCCTGGATGTCATTTTCGTTCAGTTGCCACCAGTAGGAGGTAATTGTTCCGCCTCCGTTTGCAGATGATGCCGCGGAAAGTATCGTATTCCCGCAGAAGGCCTGAGCGCCGGTAATAATGGCCGTCGGACAGCCCAGCGGCTGGCTTCCCGTGCCCGCATGAAATGTTCCGCAACCGGTTATCAGCGAAGTATTGAAACCACCGCCCAAATGAACATAATTAACAGCTTTATATTCCGTATTTGCATTGCCGGTTACCTGCACCGGTTTGTTACAGGCATCGGGTGAAGTGATCATTCCAGGACTGAAAAACTGGTGCTGTCCGGAATTGAAATTTGTATTGTTGATGATCAGGTTCTGACTTCTCAACGGCGCAAACGGACACCCTCCTGTGAGCCAAAACAGCAGGATTATCCTTATAACCAGGTATCTGTTACTTTTGATCATGGCTTTATACTTTTAGCATTATTTATTCTCCATGGCTTTCACGCGCTCCTTCAGCTCCTTGTTTTCAATCGTGAGCTGCTGCATGTTTTTATTCATTTCGATAATATATTTATAAAGCTCTTCAATCTTCTCTATTTGCCTCTTTTGCATCTCTCCGAGGTTTAAACCTCCTTCTGTTTCTATTTCATTGGCCGATGGTATTCCCGGAAGGTGTTTATTGGCAGCAATATATTTCTCCACCTCCTCAAGCGGTTTCAGTTGGTAAGCGCTGCCGAATACATAATCAGGCCATCCCACACATGCAACAAAAACATCCCTTGCCCCCAGTTTTCCTTCAACGACCAGTTTATAACCTGAAGGTAACGTGCTTGTTCCTATTCCGACACAAGAACCATTATCATAGATTTGGCTGTTGCACACTAAATCCGCTCCCGTTGATTTGGTAAGATAGTTCACATTCAGCGAGCAGGATTTTTTTATACTTGCCGCGGAAAGCTGGGTCACCGTATTGTCAAGTTCCTGGATGCCTGCAATGGCAACAGGGATAAGGCCATTATAATTCAGCGATTTGAAAGCCGAAGCAGGGACAACGATATTTCCCAGCGAGTCTTTTTCTTCTGAAATGCTAAAATCCTGAACAAGATCTGACAAAACGGCATCAACTTCCTGTGCGATAAAGCCAAACTGGTTGCCGGCTTGCAGATTTAGATAGGGAAATTCGTTTACTTTATAATCAAAGGTTCTTGGTTGAAGTCCGGCAATAGTACCCAATGCGTTTGATATACTTTGAATATTCTCTTTAATGGTGGAATCTGATGTCGTCCACAGTGCATTTGATGTCCAGGGAATCCCATAAACTTTAAAATCTCCCCTAACCTTAACAATAGCTTTCCCCCCCGTTGCCTGACCACATGGCCTCATGTTACGGGTATCCAATGTCAGAACATCAGTCCTGGCACAAAAATCACGAAAAACCAATTGACCGGGGGCTTGCGTATTATCTATCCCTGTAGTATGAATTACAAAATCCCTGCCGGCACCACCCACTTTGTTACCATCCAACCATATGGTTGCGCCTGTCCGTTTAGTCAAAGTTGCGCCTGTTGGCGTTATTCTCATCCCATCGTTTGTTCCGGGACCGAAAATATGTAACTTATTTGAGGGAAGATTGGTTGATCCGATTCCAACATTTCCCGTTGAATAAATATTCAGACCCATGGCAGCAGGTGGATGTGTGGTGCCTGTTTCATACCAATCTGCATCATTAACTGCTGGTATTGTAAATGCACCATCTCCATTTAAGTATACATTTGGGTTGGATGGAAAAGTTACGCCATGATACAAGTCTCCAAAGTCATTGGCAGTAACTATTTTTGTGCCTCCTTGCGTTAATTGAACTCGCGCCATTCCGCTAACTTCCAGTTTTCGGGCAGGGGTAACTGTTCCAATTCCAAAATCACCACTGCTGTTAAGATAAAGCGATGTCGGAGCTCCCGAAGTTACACGTTCAAAAATAAGAACATCACGGGCATCTGACTGATCCCTGATCCTGAATTGACCCCCGGTGGCAGTTTTAAACCGCCAGTCACAGGTATTTCCAGCCGCCAGGTCAGACATCGTGATTTGAGTGTAACCGAGCGGGGTTTGATTTTCAAGTCTAATTGTTGCGGGATTTACGATGCCGATAATATGAAGCGTATTGGTGGGACTACTTGTCCCGATGCCAACATTACCATTTGTTAACATGTAAAGGTTGCCGGGCCCTGGCGACCATTGCGCATTTGACATTGTGCCAGCAAGCGCAAGAACCATCATTACTAAGATCTTTTTCATGGTTTTATGTATTTAATTTTTGTGTGTTCATTTTTCAACGGAATCTTTATTAGAACGGCATTTGCATTCCGGTTTACCGGTAAGCGACCGGGTTGAATTATTCTGTAATACACCGGAGAGGATCTGCCCAAGTCTTGATATCGGAGTCAACGGCACTGTGGTTATCGAAAAAGTTCATTAACCAGGCGGCGGTAAGCGCGCTAGCGGTATTGCTATAGTAGTTGCCATAAACACCCCTTCCATGAATCGAACCATCATTGCCATTCAAGGCCCCCGCCGCATGCATCCTTAACGCGGAATTCCATGGTCCTGACCAGCCCTGCCAGTTGCCGGCAGCATCTACATTCGTCCATTCGGTAGCGGTAGGAATGCGCCAGCCACAGCCAAGTTCAAGGAAACAGGGGTCATTGGCAGCCTGCCAGCCAAGGTTTTCATTGATAGTAGTTATCCAGGTTGTATTTGGTATTCGCGAGTTAATAAACTGAAATCCCTGTCTGCGGTTAAATTGCCAGTACCAGCCTGCCGATGCCTCAGACACATCGTTAACGGCGGCAGCCTGGTGGGAGGCGCCCAGGTTCCTGGTTATCCAGCATTTTAAGGGTTCGCCCGGAATATTGGCAACTGTTTGGTAAGTCACTGTTTTATTGACCGGGGCTACGCCTCCTGAAACCAGATGGTTAATCGTAATTGAATCTCCACATGGAAAAGGACCAGATACGGACGAGGGGCACTGATCAAGAACGGTGGACGCCGATACCTGACAATTGCCGGTTGTTACGGTAACGCCGTAGACACCTGGTAAATTTACAACAATGACGGGGGTGGTGGCGCCGGTCGACCACAGGTATGTAACGGTTTGACAACTGCATCCCTCGACATTTGCCTGCAGGGTAGCCGTTTGTCCGCAGCAAATGGCACAGGGACCGGAAATGGAAACGCCGGGCGCGCCACAAACTGAAATTGTATTCGATTGCTTTGTTCCGCATGTCCCGGTGGAAACGACCACATAGTAATCACCACCCTGTGAAGGGCTAAATGTGTTTCCCGGTGGAATCCCGGTAACCGGAGCGCCATTCCTGTACCACATATATGTTAATGCAGCGTATGCCGTTGAACAGGGAACGCTGGCCGAAAGGCTGACGGGCATATTACAAACATCGGGACAAGGCGAATTGGCGGCGACCGTAACCGATAATGGCGGAATTATTCTGACAATCAACGATTCGGACGGAACAGTATCGCAGGCATAATTATACACCTGGGTCCTGAATCTTGTCGTTCTGAAAAGCTCATTGGTGGCATAGGTGGTATTGTCACCTGTAGGAGCGTTGGGAATCAGTGTCCAATCCTGCCAGATATTACCAGTTCCGCATGGATCTGCATTTTCACTTTTTTCCCAGTGATCCACTTTTGTACAGGCGCCCGCATATGAAATGCTGGTATATCCGCTGTCGCAAAAAACAGGAGCGCCTGTAGTTCCGATTCCTGTTTCCAGGGAGTATGCTGAGATCGATCCCGCTGTGGTTGCCTTGTCTATGTATATATCGATAGTTGAGCTAACCTGCGGGCAAACGCTACTCGTATTGGTCAGGGTGACCTTGAAAGAATATATTGCATAACACGGATTCTGCGATTCGTAAACATAGTTCAAAGATCCTGTCGGGATTTGCGTGAGCCCGTTGGAGGAGGGAACAGAGCTCCATCCAGGCCCGAAACTGCCACCTTTTCTTTGCCATGTTATGGTGGTTGGGCAGGTTATATTCTGCCCGGTAAGATTTATCGTGCCCATCCATGGGCTACAGGCATGTGGTTTCCCATCAACCAACTTTAAGACAGGATAGTAAAGATTATTTGTCGCCGTTGTACCGATCCCTGTATTAGAATGGCAAACAGTAATAAGTTTTACCCGACTTGGATAGCTGTAGCAACCGGTTGTAACCACTGCAGCCCAATAGGTTGAGACATTCATTAAAGGCGTCAGACAGTCAGGCCCGCTGGATTGAGAAAAGAAATTCCAGCCAGCCGCGGGAGGTGGCGGTGGCGGAGACAACTGGTAGGGTCTGTTATACCAAACCACGGTTGACCCTGAAGGGACTGGCAGATTCAGGTGTAAATTACGGTAAGTTTCCGGAGGAAGGCATATGTTACAGTTTATTGTTGATGAACTCTCTGTACATTCAATGATGTAGTCCTTCGAGGGTTTGTCAAAGGTGAACTCCTTGTGGCAATCAAACACATTGCACCCGGGCGACGCAGCAGGCGAAACCCAGGCATAGCCCTGAATGGTTTTCAGGGACACAAGAATTTTGACCGCGCTTGGATCGGGTTTAACATAGATTCTCAGCTCAAATTCAATTTTTGGCGGAAGGATATTTAAAAAGGGGTTGGAAGCGTTAGGGTTACATATCCTGCTCCAGCATACTGAGGTCGTTAAGTCAGTGACAGGATTCGGATACTGGATGGTACTTGAACTGGTGAACCAGTTCAAACTGCTTCCCGTAATGGTACCCGGTGGCCAGGGTTGCGGGAAGCTCGTTCCGCTCGCCAGGAATTCAGTTTTTACGATGGTTGCGCCGGTGAGACTCACATTGATCCCATGCGGACACGCCTGGGGAACCATGCCAACCGTATCGTAATCCAGGATCACCTGCATGTCGAAATAACATCCATTCTGGTTGGATCCCTGGATTGCTTTCAGGGAGGAGAGGCTGCAGTTGATACCCTTCACGTTATCCTGTGCCGTCATTCTTCCGGAAATGAATAGAAAACATGGAATCAAAAACAGACCGGTCACGGCAGATTGTATTTTTTTCATGGCAAATGGTTTGATCATGGTTAAAAAATATGATTCCTGATTTACGGACAAGCCAGGATGATGACTGTCGTCGTACTTTGGCATAACATGGCATCTCTTGCCGTTACGGTATAAATCCATTCTCCTGGCGGAAAGGTCGGAGGCGGATCAAGAACCAGAACCGGGCTGGTTGAAGTAAAGCTATATCCGTTTGGACCGTTCCATGTGTAGGTTCCTATTACGTTACCGCATGTCGAAGTGGCTGAGGCAACCAGGGTCATGGGGGTCACACCGTCGGAACAGCAATCGGCTGTTACATTCAGATTGACCGAGCAACACGTAAGGTGAGTGGTATCCGATTGGGTCCAGTCGCAGCGGTTCCTGTTATAAACCCTCACGAAATAATCTCCCGGCGCGGTAACATTGATACTGCTGCCGGCGCCGATGATCTGCCCGTTGTGGTACCATTCATATGAAAAAGGAGGTGTGCCCGTCACCGGCGTACTTGCGGTGAGCAAAAAATTTGTCCCGCAGCATCTCGGTGGCGGCGGAGATATGTTTACGGCCGGTTTTCCGGGCTTCTTGATGAGCTTTATTTTTCCATTGGGAAATTCTATATCTGATCCGCGTGAAGAGGTAGCGGCTGTACAGGCCGAACCGGCGGCGGGTGTAATCTCAACTTTCCAGCACAGGCTTTCTGTTATCAGCGAAGAACAAACAGGATTATACCATGGATTCAGGCTTCCTATCATGTTCGTGTTCTGCTGGTACCCGTTGCTTGGACCGAACTGAACATAATCCGCAGGGTACCAGGGGTCCACACAGTTTATCTGGTAATACCACTGGATGGTCGCGCCCGGAGGCAGATCTTCAGAATGTAAAAGTGATATGATATCTTCCGTTTTATCCGGGCATGCCCATTCCCGGGTGTTCGTGATCTCCGGGCAGAAGGGATCCTCCACGATGAGCCATATCGATTTTGTGTCGGGGCCACATGTTCCAGCAGGACCGTTTTGGACTGTTGCCCAATATTCGTAAGTTCCCGGTGCGTATACAGAAAATGACTGATTGCCTATTCCGTTTGGACTTCCATTGGTTATGTGCCCTGTTCGTTGCCAAAGCGAGGGTGTTATATCTACCGGATAATCAGGGATGCAATCTGCATTTTTATCGCTGCAGACTTTATAGGTATTTCCACTGACAGTATATGGATGGCTTAAATAAGCCATGTTAAGTCCTGCCATAGAGGGGTAATAGATTTTTGCCGGGATGGTCAGGACATTCTGATTCGGGCAACCAGATGGCCATGCCGGCCATCCCGCCGGTTTTGTGAGGGTCGCCCTGTATGTTCTCTGTAAATAACAATCTGTTGCGGGACTGGTAGACGGACATGATGATGGGCTTGTGATATTACCAAAGTTCAGATAAATAGGATCATCGGTATATGGGGTTGGCGTCGTGGGAGGATTCCATGGCAGAAATGGCGCTCCATTATCACTATATTCCCATGATAAAGGAAACTCAGCGCATCCGGAGGACAGCCTTCCTTCCTGATCCCTGCAAAATTCCAGGATATCCCCCGCTGTGCAGGATGAATGAGGGGGGCCAGGCACGCCTCCGGTCAATTTCTCGATGGTGAGACATTCCGGGAATATATAAACTGTATAATCCTGGTGACAGAGGATATTTCCCCAAACCTTTATGTTAAAAGTGTAAGTATATTTTCCGCAGGTTAGCATGGAAGGGTCAATAGTCAATGAAACAGGGGTTGATGACCAAGCCGGGGGTGGAAGCGTGGCGCCTGTCCATGCATACGACGCCCAACAAGACACCGGAAATGGACCTGGACCAGTATAATAATGGTCTACACCTAAAGGACAATTAATGTTAAAGACTGGATCAGAATTGCAAAAGCTTAATGTTTGTTCATATGTGTAAGGGAATGGCCCAGGGCCCGATTGCCCCCCCCATGAGATACAATAACATTCATTTAAAAAGGCGGTTGTTCCTCCTGTTAATTTCCACACTCCACCGCCGGCAACTGTTTTTCCTGACACAGTGTCGCTGCCTGTATAGGTATAAAACTGATCATCCGAGGTGCAAAACACCACAAGCCCGATCGCAGGATTGGGAATGGCCCGGATCTGCTCTACAGTTAACCGTGGTATTGCCACCCCCTTTGTCGTGGATTTTACATCGAGCATGGCTGAACTGTCAGCGGCAGTGCTGTCGTTGGTGATGACTACCTGGGCCGGAACCTGAAAAAAAAGGGCCAGGAAAAGTGCAATGAAACCGGGTAATATTTGTTTTCTTTTCATGACGGGAGATCTTATGGAAATAAATATTTTTAAAAAATTATGGTTGGTTAACAGGGCCAACGGAACCATTTATATAATAGGTGTCTTGCGGTATATCAGGAAGGACAGGGTAACCCGGCGGACCTGTATATTCACAGGATGGGCCATAATCCCACCATGTCATTTGTGTTGAACCGCCTTTATAAAGGAAGTTAATGGTATAAAGCGTAGAATTGTTCGGCAGGGTGATCCCGTCGCCTGTCGTAGTGCCTCCGAGGGCGATTTTCCCGGGTAATGCATTGTTGCTTTGCATACCAGGAAATCCCGAACTGTTGATACCCTCAATGTATGTTAGTACCGCAGTATCAAAGAGCATGGTCAGCGAAACGGCCCCGATGTTGATAAACCCGGTAACTTTTACAGGAACACTGATGATGGTACCGGGAGTCGACTGGATTCCGGGAAGCCACGTAACAGGTGCGGTCATAGGCAGCAGGTTTATCGAATCCGCGCCATAAATCAGATCTCTCCACCTGTTTTCAGCAGCGATGTAAGTATAAAATTTATTGTCGGTAATGCAAAACAACAGCAATCCATTCGTCGGGTTAACGATCGCCTGCATCTGTTCCACGGTTAAACGCGGGAACAGAACGCCTTTGGGTACGGGGGGTCTGATATCGAGCATCGCTGAATTATCCGCACCGGCCGCATCGGTTGAAATGGATACCTGGGCAGAAAGCTGAAACGTAAAAAAAATCAGCAATCCTGTCAAACTGATTAAAAAAAAATGTTTTTTCATGGTGGTAGGATTTTATTGCTGTTGCAATGGATTTATTTATGGCGGGTTACTTCACACAACGAACCGAGGCCCCATTCATCGTGGGTGTTGCAATACGGTTCACGGTGCCTGTGTCGTAACCGAGTTCCCTGGCATAGGCAGTTGTATCGCTATTGTTTGTCGAGGACCAGAAGTAGCCTTTTGTTGAAAGTTTATCAAAACCGGGAATATCTTTTATTCCTCCCGGGAAAGCGCTGAATCCGCTCGTATTGGTTGCGCCGTTGTTTGGCGACATCCAGAAACCGGTACTTTTCATCGGACCACCGGCAACACCTGCTCCGCCAAGATAGGAGATCAGGGTGGTCCATTCCTCGTCGGTTGGAATATGCCAGCCGGCAGGACAAATCCCCTGGCTACCAGGCGTGGTGACATAGTGCATCATCTCTTTCCACCGGTAAAGGCCCCCGTATAAGTTACAGTTGTCTTCATAGTCGTTGTAACAGTGTTTTTCAATGGCACCGTTGTTTTGCGGGGTCACGCTGCCGTCCGATGGAATGCCAATATTAAGGTTTTGTGCCATCCAGCATTGGTTCCCGATCAAAATCGTCCGGTAGATCTTCCCGTCGCGTTGATCCGTCAAATCATTGCCGCAATAGCAACAGGAGGTAATCCGGCCGGAACCATAAGAAATTTCCCTGAACACGTTATTGCCTGCCTGAAAAGCATAGAATTTCTTGTCGGTCGTGCAAAACACCAGCAATCCGTTGGCGGGATTGGCAATAGACTGAATCTGCTGATGTGTCAGACGAGGAAGCAGCAAACCCTTGTTCAATGAAACCACATCAAGCATGGCGGAACTGTCGGGAGCACGGCCATCGGGAGTGACCGATACCTGGGCTAAAAGTTGTAAACTAATTGACGACAGCAGGAATGCAATAATGATGAATAGGAAATGTGTTTTCATAGTCAAAAGCGTTTAATATGTAAGGATAATGTTATAAAATAGAAAAAGAGTTGATTTTCTTTATGAATTACTGAATGAAAGTTTAAATGTATAACTGCAATATCCTAAGCAAAATATCAAGAATGAAATTGGATTCCAATTATGCAATTCACAGCGAAATACATGTAAAAGGGGAGGATATGAAACAGATGTATTCATGATACATGTCCTGTTTTCGAATATGTAAATATAAGGTATTTGAAAGGTAAAGTCAAAGAAATTCTGAAAGAAATTTAAAAATGCCTGATCAGCCAGGTACAATGCATTGTTCATGAATCTGATAATGCAGTCTTATCAATAAAACCTCTCCTGACAACAATGAAAGATTCAGTTCGATCAAATTCGCTTGCTTACGATCGAAATTATCTACAATCGTAAATTCCTTTGGAAATCCGTACTTTTTCACCTGAAACAAATCCAAATAAAATAAAACAATAATATTTAGTGATCAGGAACTTGAGTCCGTGCTCATGATGTATTATACCAAAGAAGGACATAAAATCAGAAGTGAAGAGAAAATCAACTGAAAAACAAAGAATTCAGGAGATGGCAGCTTCTGCTAAACTCAGTAAGCCAATAGCGAAGAAAGTAACCACCAAGGTTAAACCAACAGAGGTTAAAGTTGCTCCTGCTCAATCAAATACTACTCCAAAATAGTAATCACAAGGAAATTACCATAGTGCTTTAAAAGAAAAGAGGGTATCCCCAAAGGATGCCCACTTTTAATTCTAATGATTAATTCAAAGTTCAAAACATTTTTAACACATTGATAATCATTATATATCTGTGACTCCGAAGGGATTCGAACCCCCAACCAACAGAACCGGAATCTGCCATTCTATCCAATTGAACTACGGAGCCATTCTGGCTGCAAAGATACAATTTAATTATTTTCCTGCCAGAATATAATCAAGGATCAAACGCTTCTCCTCATCGGTGACCTTAGCCCTGGGCTGCATCGAATTCGTATAGGAGCGCCATGCCTGTTCCCCGAATTCACCGGGGAGGTGAAGGCGGTGACAACTTCCGCAATGACCGGTATAGAGCCGTCTTCCCTCATTGAGACTATTTATGTTTAGGTTTTTCCGTTTCGCAACTTCCTGTGTCGGAATATAAAGCGCCGGAGAACACGCGAGCATGACCGCCAACCCGATAAAATACCATTTTTTCATCTTTTCAACATTCATCCTGACCCCCCTCCTGAAAAACCCATGTGTGCCCCTCGTCTGTCTGTGAGCCTGCCAGACACTTTTCACAGCGCCACCGAAAATAACAACCTCGCCTCATACCGCTCAAATTCTTCCAGGTTCAGGCCCTGGCCGGGAGTTTTTCCCCGAAGTCCCGCGACCTGGGGCATCAGTGTAAGGTTAACCCAGAAACCGATCCCTGCCCACGAGACCGTTGGTCCGGCATAGAGTGCGCTGTGCGCCCAGGCTCCATCAGTATACACATTCGGATTCCGCATCTCGGCTCCTAAAACCCATCCTTTGCCCAGGCTGGCACCAATCCCATAGTTGAACTCAAATTTATATTCGGCATGTGCTGCTATTTCATCAATTCCGGGCTCCCATTCCCATTCCGGCTCAAAGCCGATGTTGAAGGCCTGGGTTACCCGGCCAATCTGCTTGTCAAGGATCACTTTGGCTTCGATTTCAAATTCCGTCGTACCCACCGTAATCTCCCCGTAGAATGCAGACCCGATCATGTTGGCGGCGGGATCGCTCAGCTTGAATTTCCATTCGTTTGAAAAGCTGAAATCGTTTTCATGGGCAATCTCTGAAATCGAATCCACTTCATATCCGGTTGCTTTTGAGGTATAGTTAAGGTAGAAAGCCGTCTGAAGATTTCGGCTTAACCCGATCTCAAATTCGGCACGGGTGTCCATCCTGTGGTAAAAACCGGATCTTCCAGTGCGATAGGTGTTCCATATCTCCAGCTCCTTTTCTCCCTTCCCTAAAACACCACTTTGATAGGTGTAATTAAAAACCCGGTCCTGGGCAAAAAGAACCGTACTCAGACAAAAGGCTGTCAACAAAACCACGAAAAATCTCATAACCGAATTGTTTATTGTTTCACAAGGCAAAATTAATCATTTATTTAATCTAAGTTTAAATTAACATAAATTATTTTGCAGATCACCGGTTAATGCGTAATTTTGGCTATTCATCTGAGGAACCATAAACCAATTATATGTCAGAAAAAATAAAGGATTCAGTTGCTCCCGGCGTTGCCACAGGAGAAGCAGTTAAGGAGATTTTCCGTATTGCAAAGGCCAACCGTTTCGCGTTGCCCGCAGTTAATGTTACCGGAACAGATACCGTAAATGCGGTTATGGAGGCTGCAAAAGCCGTTAATTCTCCGGTCATCATTCAATTTTCAAATGGCGGCGGGATTTTCTATGCCGGCAAATCCCTGAAAAATGAGAACGAACGCCTTGCCATCAAAGGATGTATCGCAGGCGCCCAGCACGTTCATGAAATCGCTGAATTATACGGTATCCCTGTAATTCTGCACACCGATCACGCCGCGAAAAAACTGTTGCCATGGATCGACGGGCTGCTGGATGCCGGTGAGAAGCACTTTGCAACTTATGGCAAACCCTTGTTCAGCTCACACATGCTCGACCTTTCAGAAGAGTCGCTGGAGGAAAATATCGAAATCTGCAAGCGTTACCTCGAACGGATGAGCAAAATAGGCATGACCCTCGAAATCGAACTGGGTGTGACCGGTGGTGAAGAAGACGGAGTTGACAATACCGGCATCGACAGTTCCCGCCTCTATACCCAGCCTGAACA
Organism: uncultured Bacteroidales bacterium; assembly: GCA_903926565.1. Taxonomy (GTDB): domain Bacteria; phylum Bacteroidota; class Bacteroidia; order Bacteroidales; family FEN-979; genus CAIVAT01. The sequence continues at coordinate 18,133 of CAIYJU010000050.1, read as the reverse complement.
CGTTGCCTTCGCTTATGAGACCCTTCTGAGTGTGAGTCCCAACTTCACGATTGCCGCATCTTTTGGCAATGTTCACGGTGTTTATAAGCCCGGAAATGTAAAACTGGAACCGAAAATTCTCCATAATTCACAGTCTTACATCCAGCAGAAATATAACACGGGCCCCAATCCGGTCAACTTCGTGTTTCACGGCGGGTCGGGTTCCGAACCTGAGAAAATCGCGGAAGCGCTTGGCTACGGTGTGGTAAAGATGAATATCGACACCGATACCCAATGGGCTTTCTGGGATGGTATCCTGAATTTCTACAAAAAGAACGAGGGCTATCTCCAGGGCCAGATCGGCAACCCCGACGGCGATGATAAACCAAACAAGAAATTCTACGACCCGCGTGTCTGGCTGAGGGAAGCTGAAAAGTCGATGGTGGAGCGCTTAAAAGTTGCTTTCACTGATCTGAATTGCCTCGACCGATATTAGTCGGGACTGAAGTTGCCCGTTGAGATAGTTGCTTTATTTCACGAAGAGACCCGAAGTATGAAAGAAGTTACACGAAGTAATTGAATATACATCTTCGTGTATCTTCCCAAGTCCTTCGTTCATCTTCGTGAAATAATAATTGTAATCGCTATAAACACAATTTGTCAACAACACACTTGATACGCCCTAAAACCCGGCTCCGACTGCCAGCGTGTCCTTCGGATGGATGCTGAGGATAGGAAAGGGTGAATGGTTCACAATCTGGTGGGCATAAGGCCCCAGGAAGATATTGGCCGTGGTGGTCTCCTGTGCCGTCATGACCGCGATCAGGTTGGCATCAATCTTTGTCGCATAATCAATGGTTGCATCGGAGATGTTTTCACAAACCACCTGGTCGATGTGATATTTAATTTTCTCCTCATCAAAATACTCAGCCACCTGGGCTGTATAAACGTCCACTTTCTGACGCATGGTTTTGAGTTTGGAGGTATACAGTTTTACGATAAACACTTCAGCGCCATGCTTTTTTGCAATGTATCCCGTAAAAGATGATTTTTGCCGGGTCTCCTCCGCACTGTCGATGGGCAGGACGATCCTCATCAGGGGCCGCTGAATATTGATACCTCCCCGGATGGTGATGACCGGACAGGTACTTGAGGATACTATTTTGTTTGCATTGCTGCCAATCCAGAACTCCTCAAACCCGGAGGCGCCATGTGTACCGGTTACAATAAGCATGGCCTTGACAGATTTAGCCTCCCCGGTAACTTCTTTGTAAATTTTTCCTTTCCTGATTTTCCAGGAGATAACGACAGCCGGGAACTCCGGCTGATATTTGGCAATCAGCTCTTCAAAGGCTTTCTGTACATCCTTTGACGGATCAAGAGCTTTGTCCACATACTTTTCCTTTTCGTTTGTTGCCTTTTCCACCCAAAGCAGTATCAGCTCACCATTGCAGTGGTTTGCAATAGACAATGCATGAAGAAACGCATTGATCGAGCATTCGGAAAAATCAATGGCTACAACTATTTTATTCATATATGCAGGGTTTAGGTTAATCTGGGTTGGGAAAATTAATCTGATCCGCTATAATGAAGGCATTGGGGTAATCTGCTGTCAGTTCAATGAGAAATCGCTGGGCATCGAGTTTGGTCCTGAAATCGCCGATTCTGACTTTGTAATTGGGAGATTTAAAGGTAAGATACGCTCTCATTCCCGGAAATCCGGCCTGAAACTCTTCCTGTGCTGCCTGGGCTTTGTTTTTAGAACTGGTACCGGAGTCTGAAAAAATCTGGATCCGGAATCCATCCATGGTATTTAACACCTGGTTGATCTGGATATGTTTCTTTACAAGTTCATCCACCCTGCTGTCCTGTATGATTTCGGTGCTTCGGCTGGTGGTATCATGGGCCTGTGCTGACACCGTATTCAGACGGATCAGTGTAATGACAAGGATGAGGCAATATGAACCAATTATCTGCATGGTTTAAATCAAACTGAACTTCTCCTGTGGATGAATACTGAGTACCGGGATACTCGACTGATTGATCAGCTGTTGTGCCTGTGCACCCAGCATGATGTTCACAGGTGTTTCCAGTTCTGTCATAATGGCTATCAGATCTGCATCAACTTTTTCCGCGTAGTTAAACACTGCTTTTGTAAGGTCGTTTGCCACGATGATATCTTCGACAAGTGATATCTCATGTTTTTGAAGGTATTCACGTGCTGTCTGCACAAGTTTATCGGTGATCCGCTGGATTGATTTCAAATGGCTGTTGTGCGTAGCTACAAGGTGAACCTCCGATTTAAACAAGGTCGCAAGCTTGACAACAAAAGGAATTTTCTGTAAAGTTTCCACTGAACCATCCATGGGCAACAATATTCTCTCAATTTTTTTCCTGATGGGGAAATCGTGGCGAACCGTAATCACCGGGCTGGAGGCATACGTAACGATCTTATATGCATTGCTGCCGATCCAGAACTCTTCATATCCTGAAATTCCATGAGCACCGGTTACGATCATCTCTGCCTCAAGCAATTTGGCCATGTTGTCAACCTCCCGGTAGATTCTGCCCTTTTTGAGTTTGAAATCGATGGAGATCCCTTTCACAAGCTTTGGATTGTAAAGGGCGATGAGTTCTTCAAACCTCTTTTTTGCTTCTTTCCTGTTTTCATTCGATGTATCAGGGTACACAGACTCCTGCGAACTAACCTTATCAACCCATACCAGATGAATATCCGATTTCATTTTATTGGCCATGGAAATGGCATACTCCAGGGCATGAATGGAGGTGTTCGAAAAATCAACGGCTACAATGATAGGTTTCATGACGGGCAAGTTAATTGAGTACCGTAAAAATAGAAAAAATTATTTACAAAATTAATTTACTTTTGTGAAGATGAACGAAAACCTGGATCCTACCGGTAAATTGCTGAATCCCGCTGAAAAAGAGCTTGAACGAACCTTACGCCCGGGAGGTTTTATCGAATTCTCAGGACAGGAAGCCATTGTGGAGAACCTGAAGATTTTCGTCCAGGCAGCAAAACAACGCGGCGAGGCGCTTGACCATGTGCTGCTTCACGGCCCTCCCGGTTTGGGAAAGACCACCCTCGCACATATTATTGCCAACGAATTGAATGTGAACATGCGGGTAACCTCGGGTCCGGTGCTTGACAAACCGGGCGACCTGGCTGGTTTGCTTACCGGACTGGAGCCCAATGACGTGCTGTTCATTGACGAAATTCACCGGTTATCTCCGATTGTGGAGGAGTATCTATACTCGGCCATGGAGGATTATAAGATCGACATCATGCTCGAAACCGGCCCGAATGCGCGAAGCATCCAGATCAAGCTCAACCCCTTTACGCTGGTTGGTGCCACAACCCGGTCGGGGTTGCTAACGGCACCGCTTCGTTCGAGGTTTGGCATCAATTCGCGGCTGAATTATTACAAGGCAGAAATCCTCGATAAAATTATCCACCGATCAGCAGAGATCCTTGGTGTTCCCATCGACGCGGCAGCAACAGCTGAAATCGCCCGCAGGAGCCGTGGCACACCCCGTATTGCCAACCTTTTATTACGGAGGGTACGCGACTTTGCGCAGATAAAGGGTACCGGGAATATTGACCTCGAGATCAGCCAGTATGCGCTTGGGGCCCTCAATGTTGATAAAAACGGACTCGATGAGATGGATAATAAGATCCTGGTGACCATCATCGATAAGTTCAAGGGCGGACCGGTAGGATTAGGCACCATTGCCACCGCTGTTTCGGAGGATTCAGGCACCATTGAAGAGGTTTATGAGCCTTTCCTCATCCAGGAAGGCTACCTCATGCGTACCCCGCGTGGCCGGGAGGTAACCGCACTTGCTTACCGGCATCTTGGAAAAATAAAGACCGGTGAGCATCCAAAGTTGTTCGATTAAACCATTCAGGCCATGAGCGACCTGAAAGAACTGATCAAAACGGAAGCCCTGCGGTCAGGTTTTGCACATTGCGGATTTACCCGTAACGACACCCTGGAACATTTACGTCCTTTCTATTCCGGTTTTATCCGGCGAAATGGTCATGTCACCCTGAAATACCTGGAATCCAATATTGAAAAGCGGCTCAATCCGGGGCTGGTGCTGGAAGGAACCAAATCGGTGATTGCACTGCTGATGAATTATTATCCTCCTGAAATCATACCGCAGGAGGACAACTTTATCATCGCCAAATATGCTTATGGAATGGACTATCACCTGGTAATGCGTTCCAAAATCAATGAACTGATTGGGTTCATGAAAAATTCCCGCAGTGACATCCAGGCAAAGGGATTTGTTGATTCAGGGCTTGTCCTTGAAAAAACCTGGGCACAGCAGTGCGGCCTCGGATGGCAGGGAAAAAACACACTCATCATAAATAAATCGGAAGGTTCCTTCTTTTTTATCGGGATTATCCTCACAGATGCTGATATCGAACCGGACACTCCTGAAACAGATCATTGCGGAAGTTGCAGCAACTGCATTGAGGCCTGTCCGACCGGAGCACTCAGCACGCCATACCAGCTCGACATCGGCCGGTGCATCTCATACCAGACCATTGAGAACAGGGAAGACATCCCGGAAGAGCTGAAGAGTAAACTAAGCAACCGGATTTATGGCTGTGATATTTGCCAGGATGTTTGTCCCTACAACCGGTTTGCCAGCCTGCATCAATTCACTGAATTTCTGCCATCAGAACAGCTGAAGAAATTGCGTAAGAAGGACTGGGTTGCCATGACCGAACCGGATTTCAACCGGATTTTCGTGGATTCGCCGGTTAAACGCGTTGGATTCCACCGATTAAAACGTGGTTTTTTGTAGATACGGGGCATGCCCCGTATCAACGGCATGCCCCGTATCAACGGCATGCCCCGTATTTACGATGATGATCCCCAGGCATACGATTCCAGGTCAAATCCTGCCAGGGCCAGTACCCTGTCAACAACCGTCATCGCCACATCCTCGATGGTAGCGGGTTTGCTGTAAAAAGACGGCGAGGCAGGGCATATTATTGCGCCGGCTTCGGTGAGCAGTTTCATATTGTTAAGATGGATCAGGCTGAAAGGGGCTTCCCGGGGTACCAGGATCAGTTTCTTCCGTTCTTTCAGCATCACATCCGCGGCACGGGTGAGCAGGTCGGATGACACTCCTGCAGCAATCCGGCCAAGGGTTCCCATGGTACACGGGCAAACAATCATGGCATCATAACCGGCGGAGCCGGAAGCCATCGGTGCGAAAAAGTTGCCGGGCTGGTAAAACGTCATCTTCACCCCGTCAGGGTGGTGGACCCCGTCAGGGTGGTAGACCCCGTCAGGGTGGTGGACCCCGTCAGGGTCTTCTCCAAGTTCATATTTCCAGACGGCCTTCGCATTCTCAGAAAAGATCACCCCGCAGGCTTCGACCTGATCCTGAAGCCCCTGCAACCTTTTAAGCAACAATTTCCCGTAAATGGCTCCACTCGCCCCAGTAATCCCGACAATCAGTTTATACTTCGACATTCGTTTTTCGTTATTCAATATTCGATATTCTTTAATAGTCTCTCGGCTTAAAATACCAGCTGAATCCCAGCGACAATACATTGTTGTACTGGCCATACTCGAACAATATCTTTCGTTCCCCTGCTACATGACCGTTCCTGATAGAAAGTAATGAATAGTTGAACCGGAGCCCTGCCTTAAGATGCTCGGTAATGAAGCAGGAAATCCCTGCAATTCCGCATAAGGAGACTGCACTGTAAGGAACCGTAAGGTATGGAACCTCCAACCCGTTTACTTCATCATAGGAGCCAAGAAACACATCGGCAGCGAGACCCGCCTCCGCCTGTATCCTTTTTGCAAATGTATATTGATAAAAAACCGGGAGTTCAAGGTAATGCAACCTGGTAAGGAAGGTGTTTCCAACATTGGTAACCGTATCTGCCCCCTGCCGCATACCTTTCTGGATGTACTCCATTTCCAGCTGGAATGATGAGTGGGGCGACAGCTTCAAACTGACAAAAGCACCGGCCAGGTATCCAACTTTATGGTAGCCTACCCAGGTATCGCCATCGATCTGGCTCACCAGGCCTCCTGCCAGAACACCTCCGTTGAACCGTTGGGTCAATCCTGAAAAAGGAATACAAATCAGGAGCAGTAAAAGCATCTTTTTCATCGGGAAATTTTTCATAAAAGTACGGAAATCTTTTGGGTCGTTTTTTTTTTACCTTTACGTCGTTATTAAAACACCATGGAAAACAGCGAAATAAGCATCCTGCTGGTCGACGATGAACCGGATATCCTTGAATTTCTTGGATATAACCTCGAAAAAGAGGGCTACAAGGTGCTGAAAGCCAAAAACGGCAGGTTGGCGGTAAAAACAGCCATAGAGCAAAAACCCCAGCTGGTCATCCTCGATGTGATGATGCCGGTGATGGACGGCATTGAAGCCTGCACTGAAATCAGGAAGATTCCGGAACTTGCAGGAACCCTCATTGCTTTTCTGACTGCACGCGGCGAAGATTATTCCCAGATTGCCGGATTTGATGCCGGGGCAGATGAGTACATCACAAAACCCATCAAGCCAAAACTATTTATCAGCCGCATCCAGGCGCTCCTGCGCCGTTACAAGGAAGAACCCCGGGAGACCGCCATCATTACGCTCAAAGAATTTATCATCGACAGAGACCGATACCTTGTTGTAAAAAACAACGTGGAGATCACCCTGGCCCGTAAAGAGTTTGAATTGCTCCAGTTCCTTGTTTCCCGCCCTGACAAGGTGGTATCGCGTGAAGAGATTTTCACCAATGTCTGGGGTGAAAATGTGGTGGTTGGCGACCGTACCATCGATGTTCACATACGCCGTATCCGTGAAAAACTGGGTATCGACAGCATCCGGACGATCAAAGGGGTTGGGTACAAATTCGATGAGGGATGAAATTTCATGAGCCAAGAAATCTCGCGTTTCTGAATGCGGGGATCATCACAGGAAGTTATATCATCCTTTTTTTACTTTCGGTTGGTATCATCTTTGAAAACGCTTTCATCCATTTTTACACATTCCTGGCGCTGCTTATCACTTCTGCCGCCATTTTCATCATCGCCTACTCCATTTTCCTGTACACATTGGAACGATTCATTTACAGTAAGGTCAGGCTCATCTATAAATCCATTCACTCTGTAAAAACAGGAAAAAGGGACCCTCCCTTGCCTCAGGCGGTCAACAATATTATTGACCATGTTCAGGAAGAGGTTGAAAACTGGGAGTCGGACAAGCAGCGGGAAATTGAACAGCTCAAGCGGCTGGAGCAGTATCGCCGGGATTTCATTGGCAATGTATCACATGAACTTAAAACTCCCCTGTTCAACATCCAGGGATATGTTTCCACCTTGCTTGACGGCGGATTGGAAGACCCTTCTGTCAACCGGGAATACCTGAAGCGGACTGAGAAGAGCATTGAACGGCTGGTGAAGATCCTTGAAGACCTTGACGAGATTTCACAACTTGAATCAGGGCAGCTGAAACTGAGAGTTACACGGTTTGACCTGGTGAGCCTTACCAGGGAGGTAACCGAGCTGCTGGAGATGAAGGCCCGCAAAAACGAGATTCAGTTTGTGTTAAACGACCCGGGAAAACCGGTCATGGTTGAGGCTGACAAGGATAAAATCAGGCAGGTGATCACCAACATTATCGACAATTCCATCAGGTATGGAAACCGGGAAAACGGCAAGACGAAGATTACGTTTTACGACATGGATGAAAATATCCTGACAGAGATCACCGACAATGGGATCGGCATTGATACGGCTGACATGGCACGGGTTTTCGAGCGTTTTTACCGCACCGTCCGCGGCAGGGCCGCAACCAAAAAAGGGAAAGGGCTTGGATTGGCGATTGTCAAACACATCGTTGAAGCGCACCACCAGATAATCAATGTGCGCAGCACCATCGGTGTTGGTACAACCTTTGGATTTACCCTGAAAAAAGCGTGAAGGATCTCAATCCCGGTGTTAGTTTGTCCGTTCTGTTGTAAACATAACCAGCTGCTCCAGTGATTTCCGGTATTTGTTGTCGGGAAATGCCTGGAGTATCTCGAGCGATTTCCGCCGGTATTCAAGCATCTTCTCCCTGGCATAGTCGATTCCGCCCCGCTCAACCACCTTACTGATCAGTTTCGAAACCATGGCTGCATCGTCGTGGTGACTTTTAACGGTGTTGATGATCCAGCGCTTCTCCATGAAATCTGCATGATTGAGCAGATATATCAGTGGAAGCGTCATTTTCTGATCGCGGATATCCGTACCATTTGGTTTACCTGTCGCATTGTTGCGTTCGTAATCAAACAGGTCATCTTTTATCTGGAAAGCGATGCCTGCATGCTCGCCAAACGCCCACATCGATTGAACCAGCTCTTTTGAAACATTGACAGACGAGGCACCGCAGGCGCAACAGGAGGCGATGAGCGTGGCTGTCTTCTTTCTGATAATTTCAAAATAGATATCTTCCCGGATGTCGAGTTTCCTGGCCTTTTCAATCTGCAGCAACTCCCCTTCACTCATTTCACGCACCGCACTGGAAACAATTTTAAGGAGCTGGAATTCGTCCTGTTCCAGGGCCAGCAGCAACCCGCTTGAAAGCAGGTAATCGCCCACCAGTACGGCAATCTTGTTTTTCCAAAGTGCATTGAGGGAGAAAAAACCCCGGCGCAAATTTGAATCATCCACCACATCATCATGAACCAGGGTGGCGGTATGTAAAAGTTCAATCAGTGAGGCTGCCCTGAATGTGCTTTCATTGACTTCGCCACATAATCCGGCCGAGAGGAAAACAAACATCGGGCGCATCTGTTTTCCCTTGCGTTTGATGATATAATGGGTGATTGTATTCAATAAAGGTACGGAACTCTTCATGGAGGCACGGAATTTTCCTTCAAACGCCTCAATGTGTTCTGAAATGGGAGCTTTTATTTCGTTCAGTGATATCAATGTGTTCCATGATTGAATGTGTAAAAGTAATCAATTTCTCCCAGTAAATATCTCATGGAACATAGCGGAAAATGGTTTATTTTTGTTAGATGCCAATGATTGTGGATAACCGGGATTTTTCAGCAGAGTTCCAATTCAGTGCCTCACGAAGCAGTGGCCCTGGCGGACAAAATGTGAACAAGGTGAGTACCAAAATGGAACTACGGTTTCATGTTGCTGCATCTGCATTGCTCACAGAAGACGAAAAGCTGCTTGTTGCGGAAAAACTTGCATCAAGGATCAATGCCGCAGGAGAACTGGTGCTTGTTTCACAAACGGAACGGTCGCAACTGCAAAACAAAGAGAAAGTAACTGAAAAGTTCTATCTCCTGCTTACCCGTGCCCTGACACCGCGTAAAGAACGCAAGCCCACGAAACCATCCAGGGCTTCAAAGGAGGAGCGGCTTGAGGCGAAACGCCAGCTATCGGAAAAGAAGGAACGAAGAAGCTTTAATCTCTGAAAAATGAAGGCTCCATTCAACATTGAAAAAATCACCCGTGAAGTTGTCGATTCCATCATCCTGAATCCGGTGGAACCCCACCGGCATGACCATGAAGAGCTGATCATACTCACGCATGGCCATCCGGCACATAGTATTGATTTCAAATCTGAATTCCTTACTCCGCCTGTCATTGTTTACGTTGCCCAGGGCAAGGTGCATGGTTTTATTCCTGATGAGCATACCCGTGGATGGGTAATCCGGTACACAAGCGACTTCATCCCCCAAAGCAATTTTAATTTCTATTCTACCTTCATCGATGACATCAATTTCAAACTGGAAGTTGATTTTTGCAGTACCACCATGCATGATCTCTGTGAAATCATGCTTCGCGAAAATGCCCAGGAACCAGTCGATTACACCATGATCCGGCACCTGCTCAATGCCGTCCTTTCAAAATTGGAATCGGCAACAAAAAAACAGTTTCTTGACCCGAAAGTTGCAGGAAACTCCCAGCTCATCACGTTTAACAACTTCCTGCAAATCCTTGAATATAACTTTAAGCGCCCGGTCGGAGTCGATTTCTATGCTGATAAATTAAACATGTCGGCCAGGAACCTGAACCTGATCAGCCAGGCGGTTTTCGGCAAAAGCATCACCGAAATCATCGAAACACGCAAGCTGATTGAGGCAAGGCAGCTGCTCCTGAATTCAGAAAAAACCATTTCTGAGATCGGCTTTGAGCTTGGCTACAATGAAAAATCATACTTCTCAAGGGTGTTTCATAAGAAAACCGGCACCACTCCCTCCGATTTCCGTAACCAAATGAACCCGGTCATTTCCTGAATGTACCACTTGTCTTCCTGATTGTGTAACTCCAGGGTGGGGGGGGTGTTGTACCTTTGTGGCATTGAAAATTCACCCTGTCCTGCGGGAGGTTGTCTGAAAAAAGTTAACCACAAAGACACAAAGGTTGTCACAAAGACACAAAGAATAAATAACTCATAATCTGTTTCTTAGTGTACTTTGTGTTTTCACTTTGTGTCATTGTGGTTGAAGAAAACTCTCAAGACATCTTCAACTCATTGTGGATTAAGGTAAACCAAAAACAAACAACTAATTATCAACAACTTAAATTATATATTTTATGAAAACAAAAATCATCGCATTATTTTTATTATCACAATTAGCCATCGCAGCTGTATCAGCACAAACCTATACTGCTGAAGTCACAAAATCAACATTAAACTGGAAAGCTGAAAAGATTACCGGGTTCCATGAAGGTACCATCGGACTGAAGTCAGGCTCTTTTAAAGTTGCCGGCGATAAAATCACATCCGGATCGTTTGTGATCAACATGACCAGCATTGTTAACACAGACCTCACCGATGCAGAATACAACAAGAAGCTTGTCGGCCATCTCAGTTCACCCGACTTTTTTGATGTGGCTAAATTTCCTGAAGCGCTCTTCACCATCACAAAACCGGTTGACCTTACCAAGTCTGTGACTGAAGTTCATGGGAACCTCACAATCAAAGGCATTTCCAAGCCACTTTCTTTTAAAACCGTGATCAAAAAGGATGGCAATTCGTACGTTTTCAATGCCAACAGCATTGTGGTTGACCGCACTGTTTATAACATCAAGTATGGTTCAGGCACATTCTTCAGTGATCTTGGCGACAAAGTGATCTATGACGAATTCACGATTAAACTGAAACTCGTGGTTGTTCAATAATCAGTGATGAACAGGAAGAGATTTCTTACCTCACTGGCATTTTTACCCTTTGCAACCACCGCCATGAAACTGAACGATTTTAGTAAATTGTCACAATCGATGGAGCGCACCGACCTGATGCCGGTGCTCTTCGTCGGTCATGGCAGCCCGATGAATGCCATTGAGACCAATGAATTTACAGAAGGATGGCGGGTAACCGCAGCATCAATGCCAAAACCAAATGCCATATTATGCATCTCGGCTCATTGGGAAACCAATGGCACGTTTGTAACTTCAATGCCAAAACCCATCACGGTTCATGATTTTGGCGGCTTTCCACAAAAGCTTTTTGATGTTCAGTATCCCGCGCCGGGAAGTCCTGAACTTGCCAGGGAGACCCGGGAACTAATCACAGATACCAAAGTAGCCCTTGATGAACAGTGGGGTCTTGACCATGGGGCATGGAGCGTGATCAAACAGATGTATCCGGATGCCTCGGTGCCGGTGATCCAGTTGAGCCTTGACTACCGGAAAAGTGCAGAATCTCAGTACAACCTGGCAAAAGATCTTGCCCCGTTGCGCAGAAAGGGCGTGCTGATCATTGGCAGCGGAAACATGGTTCATAACCTGCGCAAGCTCGACTGGTCAGGGAAAACCGCGGGATTCGACTGGGCCCTGGATGCCAATGAAACATTCAAAAAATTAATCTCCGGAAACGAACATCAGAAACTTACCGACTATCAGAAACTGGGCACTGCAGCCGGAATGGCCATTCCATCTCCGGAACACTACCTGCCCCTGTTGTATGTGCTGGCCTTGAAAAACAAGGGTGAAAACACGACCTTTTTCAACGATAAAATGGTGATGGGATCCATTTCGATGACCTCGGTGGTAGTTTCGGGTGGAGTCTAAGGTAAAGTCCGTTCCAGTTCGCGAAGATTTTCCATTTTTTTCTTCTGCAGGAAACTGTGGATATCGCCAAGGTGTTCTTTCACCCTTTTGTTGCCGAATTCAAAGACTTTATTAACCAGTCCATCCAGGAAATCGCGGTCGTGGGATACGAGAATCATCGTGCCATCATAATCCTGCAGGGCGCTCTTCAGGATGTCTTTGGTTTTCAGGTCGAGGTGATTGGTTGGCTCATCGAGTATCAGCAGGTTCACCGGCTCAAGGAGCAGTTTGATCATGGCCAGGCGTGTGCGCTCGCCGCCCGAAAGCACCTTCACCTTGTTGGAAGAGATGTCGCCGCCAAACATAAACGCTCCGAGGATATCCCTGATCTTTGTGCGGATATCGCCTTTTGCTGCATCGTCGATGGTTTGAAACACAGTGATCTCTTCGTCGAGCATGGAGGCCTGGTTTTGCGCAAAGTAGCCGATCATGATGTTATGCCCGATCGTCAGGGTGCCTGTGTATCCCTTCTCGCCCATGATCGCCCTGACCAGTGTTGATTTTCCTTCCCCGTTTTTCCCGACAAAGGCGACCCGTTCACCCCGTTCGATGCTGAGAGAAACATCCGAAAACACGTTGTGACCTCCATAGCTTTTTTCCATTCCACCAAGGATCAACGGGTAACTGCCAGAACGCGGTGAGGGTGGAAACTTCAGGCGGAGAGCGGAATTATCCTCTTCATCGATCTCAACAATTTCAAGTTTTTCAAGCATCTTCACCCGCGATTGTACCTGCAGGGTTTTGCTGTAAGTGCCCTTGAACCGTTCGATAAACTCCTGGTTCTCGGCAATCATCTTCTGCTGCTCGTCGAATTTTTTCTGCTGCTGCTGGCGCCGTTCCATCCGCAGTTGCTGATACATCGTGTAGTTGACCTTGTAGTCGTAGATCCGTCCCATGGTCACCTCGATGGTGCGTGTGGTGAGGTTATCGACAAACGCCCGGTCGTGTGAAATCACAATCACCGCCCTGGCGCTGTTGATGAGAAAGTCTTCGAGCCACTGCACCGATTCGATGTCCATGTGGTTGGTCGGCTCATCGAGGAGGATCAGGTCTGGTTTTTGCAGCAGGATCTTGGCCAGTTCGATGCGCATACGCCACCCACCGCTGAATTCGCCGGTGGGGCGGGTGAAGTCGCTCCTCAAGAAGCCCAGTCCCAGCAGGATCTTCTCGATCTCCGCATCGTAGTTGATATCGGCGATGGAGTAGAACTTCTCACTCAGCAGCGAAACCTCCTCGATGATGTTATAGTATTCCTCCGATTCATAATCGGTGCGCGTAGAGAGCAGGTTGTTAAGCTCTTCCATCCGGTGTTTCATGTCAAAAATGGATGAGAAGGCCTGGGATGCCTCTTCAAATACCGTGCGGTTGTCAACCGTCATGAGGTGTTGGGGCAGGTAAGCAATCACGGTGCCTTTGGGAGAAGAGACCCTCCCGCTCGTGGGCGGCCTCTCCCCGGCAAGAATTTTCAGCAGGGTCGATTTTCCTGCGCCATTCTTGCCCATGAGGGCGATCCGGTCTTTTTCATTGATGGAAAACGAAACATTTTTAAAGAGGGTGGTGCCTCCAAATTCCACGGTAAGTCCTTCTGCAGCAATCATCAAATATATTTTTTTACCGCAGAGGACACAGAGGTTATCGCAGAGAACCGCAAAGAAGTATTTAGTGATCTTTCTCTGTGGTTCTTTGCGTATTCTTTGCGGTTCTCTGCGGTTAAATTTTTATTGGGAGTATCAAATCATCAATCGCAAATCTTTTTAATACAACTTGTTGCGCTGTTCCCTGATCTTTTCATCGGTAACATAGTCGTCGTACTCCATCCGCTTGTCGATCATGCCTTTGGGAGAAATTTCGATGATGCGGTTGCACACCGTTTGAATGAAAGCATGGTCATGCGACGACATCAGTATGTTGCCCTTGAATTTCATGAGGGTGTTGTTAAATGCCTGGATCGACTCAAGGTCGAGGTGGTTGGTGGGGGTATCGAGCATCATTACGTTTGCGTTACGGGTCATCATGCGGGAGATCATGCAACGCACTTTCTCACCTCCTGAAAGCACGCTGGCTTTTTTAAAAACCTCCTCCCCGGAGAAGAGCATTTTTCCAAGGTAACCCCGCAGATAATTTTCAGTGGTATCGCTTGAAAATTGCGCCAGCCATTCCATCAGGTTGATATCGGTCTGAAAGAGTTTTTCGTATTCCAGCGGCAGGTAGACCTTGGTGATGGTCTGCCCCCAGACATACGATCCGGTATCCGGTTGTTCATGACCTTTGATGATTTCAAACAATGCGGTCATGGCCCTTGTATCCCTGGAGAGGAAGATGATCTTATCCTCCTTCTGCATGGTAAAGCTGAGGTTCTTGAACAACAGCGTTCCATCCAGTGTCTTGCTCAGGTCCTTCACCTCCAGGATGGTATTACCCGGTTCACGGTCGGGCGTGAAGATGATGCCGGGATATTTACGGGTAGAGGCCCTGATCTCTTCGATGTTGAGTTTCTCAATCATCTTTTTGCGGCTGGTGGTCTGCTTCGATTTTGAAGCGTTGGCACTGAAGCGGGCGATGAACTCCTGCAACTCCTTTTTTCGCTCTTCGGCTTTTTTATTCTGGGTGAGTTGCTGACGCAATGCAAGCTGGCTCGATTCATACCAGAAGCTGTAGTTTCCGGGGAATTGCTGCACACGGCCAAAGTCGATGTCAACGATATGGGTGCAGATCGAGTCGAGGAAATGCCGGTCATGTGAAACAACAAGCACGGTATTGTCAAAGTTGGCCAGGTAGCCCTCAAGCCAGTTTACCGTTTCAAGGTCGAGGTCGTTGGTGGGCTCATCGAGCAGGAGGTTGTCGGGTTTTCCGAAGAGTGCCTGGGCCAGAAGGACTTTTACTTTGTCTCTTCCGTTTAATTCGCGCATGATCCTGTTATGCAGGTCCTCTTTGATACCGAGTCCGCTCAGGAGGCTGGCCGCACTGCTTTCGGCATTCCAGCCATCCATGGCAGCAAATTTCTCCTCCAGCTCCGAGGCGCGGTTTCCATCCTGCTCAGAAAAATCGGGTTTTGCATAGAGGGCATCCTTTTCGTTCATGATCGCCCAAAGTTCGGAATGGCCCATCAACACGGTGGTAAGCACAGGATATTCATCAAATTCTGCATGGTTCTGCTTGAGAACGGAAAGCCGTTCTCCCGGCCCGAAGTTGACAGAACCGGTGGTATTGTCCATCTCGCCGTAGAGCATTTTCAGGAAGGTGGATTTGCCGGCGCCATTGGCCCCGATGATGCCGTAGCAGTTGCCGGGGGCAAAGTTCATGTTGACATCCTGGAACAGGATGCGTTTGCCAAACTGGATGCCCAGGTTAGAGACTGTAATCATTTAATATGATGTTTGTTATGATTGATGGAAAGACTCCTTGAAAAAGGGTGCAAAGGTACGAATTTATTGCGGACAAACGGGTGTTTTTCTACATCATTGCCGCTTTTCAGCAATTACCAGCATTTCAAAATCTTCGGCAGTCAATTTGTCATTTCTCGAAAATGCTCCCAGTTTCGCTCCAAATATGTTGATTTTCCTGTATCCAAGCGATTTTAACAACCAGGTTATTTCAACAGGAACATAATACCTTTCATTGCAATCAAGCGTCTTTTTATTTCCAAGATCATCCTCAAATTCAGTGATATTATGGTCTCGGAATGTCATTAAATCAAACGTATTACTTCGATAAGTGGCATTACCCTCCATAGAACCTGAAGCACAAAATTCTTCAACGGAGTGATACAATGGAAACAGTCCGTTTAGTGTTGTAAAGATAAACTTTCCATTTCCCCTCAACGATTTTGTCACGTTTTCCAGTATCTGAAAATTCATTTCATCCGTCTCCATCAAAGGGAAACCTCCCTCGCAAAGCATAATGGCAACATCAAATTCATCTTTGAAAGATAAATTTCTTGCATCCTGCTGGATAAAATTAATTTTGATATTACTCAGCGCTGCTTTTTCCTTTGCCCATGCAAGTTGTGTCTCTGAGAGATCAATCCCGGTAACGGCATACCCTCTTTTTGACAATTCAATTGCATGCCGTCCGGTTCCGCACCCGACATCCAGAATCTTCAGTGATTTATCAGAATTCAGTTCGTTTTCAATAAAATCACATTCTCCAATCGTTCCCTGTGTAAAAACCTCATTATCGTATTTCCTGCCATAATTTTCAAACAGCGATTCGTACCATTGTTTTTTATTCATAGCACTTTGTCTTATTTTCTATTCGGGTAGGATTTGGATTCCCAAATTGACAACAAAGATAAATGCTAATCAGACAAACTCCAACAGATTCCTTTAGGACAAGAACCCATACGTCAATCATCAAATCCCGGTCTACGGAACTTTCGCGCATCAGGAAAGTATTTCTCCAGATCGTTACCCAGGTCAATCAATTGTCCGACACATCCGACCATTTCGGTCTCGTTCACTTCCAGCAGACCCTGAAGAACATTGAAGGCCGCTATTGACCGGTCGATGGCAATGAGCGTAACTTTTGCAGAACCATTCATATCCTCCTCAATAAACTCATCCTTGTCAATTTCGTAATAGCCTGATAATGCGCGCAAAACTTTCGGATAAATCAAAATATGATACCAACACACCGTTTGAAACGCATCGAAAATCCGGGCGGCATCTTCGCTTCCTACCCACTTGGTGTACTCCCTGCTACAGGTTTTGATAATTGCCTGCAACAACAGGTTTGCCTTTTCAGCATAAGCAATGGTGATTAAAGCAAGAGGATGCTGCTGCATGTAGGTTCTCTTCAGAACTAAATCTTCCTGCCCCGATGCCTCCTCCGGTCCAAAGTAAATATCAGGCCAGGAATTCTCCTGATTCTTCGGATAAATTGAATTGACCAGTAAATCCTCTATTTCCTGAAATCTCTCCGAGATTGTTTTTCCGCCATCATCCTGGGTTTCGTCTAATTCAGGCTTCAGTGAAAAGACGCTGCATTTCAGGGTAAATGCACATTTTTCGCACCATGCATCACAATAATTGTGGATAGATGGAATAAAACCATCATCCTGCCGAAAATCGCTGCAGCTCGTGCAATACCCCGGAAACGGGCAATTTTCCTCCTCGTAGCTGCAAAATTCCAAATGAATTTCCCCTGCAGATACAGGCACCTGCTCACTATCCCAAACGCCTCTTAGCGCCTTATAGCGCAGGCGTGGCGGCAGTTCCAGCCCATTGTTCTGTGGAAAATCGGGATAGAAATTATGGGCATTCAACAAGGAGACCATGGCATCGGCAAGAAGGTCCGCCTGATCATCGCTAATTACATCATCGGAGGGCAGCATTGCTCTATCAATCCCCACAATTCCGGATAGTTTAAACGTCGGGCCATGCAGATAGGCTTCTACCTCAGCAAAATGATCATCAATATCTTTTTCAGAGAAACGCCTTTTGTTTTTCTTTGAAGCCGGCGCAGCTTTTACTGTGGCAGCCTGATGTATATCTGCCGCCAGTTGTTCAACATATTTCTGGATCATGATTGTTGGATTAAGTTGTGAAACGTTTATTGTTTCGCTTAATCATTGTTTCGGGCAAAAGTGAATCGGCTGTTAATAACTTTTTTAATCCATAGGTTGCATCAAGGTTGGCTGGATATTATTTAGTGATAAGGCGCAATCATACCAGTGAACACCTATCAACCTGCGTCGGTATGGCAATGACCCCGCCCCTGCCCTCCCCTTGAAGGGAAGGGGGAACCCTCTGCCAGCAAAAAGAGATGTCCTCATTGTGAAACTGCAAGGATCATTCATTCGTCAATGAAATCGTTTGAAATCCTCGACAAACGTACTCCCTCCCCTTCAAGGCTACTCTTTCTACACAACTTTTCCATTTTTGTAACTTTTCAGGAGTTGCTGTGAAATTCTTGATTTTCTGGAATAACATTCAATGCAGATGGGTCTTGTCTGTTTTATTTCAACAACCTAGACCCTTAATAATATTATAATAACCAGTTAATTACAGTAGAGTAGAGCGGGGAAGGCTCCG
>CAIYJU010000049.1 GCA_903926565.1 uncultured Bacteroidales bacterium | reverse complement strand
TCCGTCTGCGTCCCCTACCGGGTATGTAAAACTCCCTGCAGCTGCAAACTCTTTCTGAAGCTGTCCGCTGCCTGTTGGTACAACCATGTTGGTCGCCGCAGGAGTACCGGATACCGTTGAAGCGGGACCGAGAAGCAGGTTATAGTTGCCAAGCGTTACCAACCCGTTGATCAGGGTCAGCACGCCATTTACACGTGTGTTGCCGGCAACGGTTAGCCCTGCAGCGTTGGCCAGTTCAAGATTCTGAATGATATTCTGACCACTGATCGTTTGTGCTGTGCTACCGGAGAATACGACTGTGCCTGTGCCAAGTGAATTGGCGGCAACGTTTTGGTTGACCAGGTCCTTTTTCAGAATCAGGGTGCCCTGAACATCAAGTGTTCCTCCTCCGTTCAGTACCATGTTCTGTGACGAATTCATCGTGGAGGCAGGGTTTATCTTAACCGTGGTACCGCTGACAACGGTCACCTGGGAATAGCCTTCACCCAGGCAGAAAGAAAGAAACATCAAGGTTAAGAAAGAGTTGCGCAGAGAAGTATTTAACTGGGGAAAATTGTACCGTGTTGTCATAATGGCTTTCAGTTTACATGTATTTCAGGAATCTTGTATGGTGTATTACCATGCAGGAATAATCCACTAAAGATAGCTTACCTATCTTGAAAAGTCAATGGTGGAAAAAGGTAAGAATGTGGTGCGGGAATCCATAAAAAGTAAAAACCCTGGCAGGTTCAGGCAGCCGGGAACATTAATTATTCAGATCCCTGAGATACAGTTCACAAATTTCCCTGATTGACTCCTCCACCGGACGGAATCTGAAATCAAGGGTCTTGCAAAGTTTTTCACTCGAATAAGTATATACCTGGGAGGTGGTCGTTGCCATTTCACGGGTAACTTCAGGTTTTGACCCGGTGAAAAATGCCCGAACAGCTTCGACACGCCAGGCGATGGAAGTCATGGCGGGTGGTACATTAACCGACGGTGCAGGTTTGCCCAAAGATTTTGCGATCAGGCTGAAAAAATCCTGGTATGAAAGATTATCAGCGGAACAGATAAACCGCTGACCAAAATGGTTCCCGTCCATCAGGGCCATCATGGATTTGGTGATATCTCTGACATCCACATATCCATTGACCCCCCGGGTATAGTATTTCAACCCTTCCCATACCAGGCGGAACAACCCCGAGTTGTCCTGCCAGAAGCCAGGCCCCAGGATGACTGAAGGATTGATGATGACCGCATTCAGACCCTCTTCCATGCCGCGCCACACCTCACGTTCGGCGCCATATTTACTGATCCCGTACACCGAATTTTTCTTCGAGGGAATCCAATAGGTCTCCTCATCAGAAACACCATTATTTTCAGCCCTTCCCAACGTTGCAACAGAACTGACATAGCAGAATTTTGACACTTTGTTCTCAATTGCCTGATTCACCAGGTTCGCTGTACCTTCGATGTTGACCTTCAGCATTGCCTTATGATCGTTGGGGTAAAATGAGACGACGGCTCCTGCATGATAAATTTCAGAAACCCCGGACAAGGCATCCCCGATGGCCCCAAAATCCAACAGATCGGCATCAGCCCATTCGATTTTCTCAAAGAGTGCGTCGGGGTCTGGCAAATAATACGAGAAAACCTTGTGCACCATCGCAATGTCGCTGTTTGCCCGCTTAATTGCCCTTACATGCCTGCCGGAGGCAACCAGTTCGAGCAGGAGGTGTGAGCCAAGGAGTCCGGTACCTCCTGTAACGAGGATCATGGGCGTCATTTATGCTTTTTTCAGGCTGAATGCAAGGAATAACAGGTATATCATGGCACCGAGTAACACAGCAAGTCCGCCAGTCTGTCCAGCTGCATCTGACACAACGCCCATCAGCGGAGGGATGACGGCACCACCGGCAACTCCCATGATCATCAGTCCGGAAATTTCATTGGCCCGTTCAGGTTTTTTTTGCAGGGCTGCCGAAAAAATAATAGAAAAGACATTGGCCACGGCAAATCCGACAATGAAAACAAAAAAGAGGATGGCCCAGAGGTTATTCATCATTAACATGGCGACCATGCCGATGATGGCTCCGACCATGCTGATGATGAAAAATTTTCGTGCTGAGAACTTAACGAGGAGAATCGCCCCGACAAATGTCCCGGTGGTTCGGGCGATAAAATACAAGCTTGTGCCGAGGCCTGCCTGGTCGAGCAGTATGTTGCACCTTTCCATGAGAAATTTTGGTACGGTGATGTTTAATCCGACATCGATGCCAACTACGGCCAGTATTCCCAGAAAAAACATCAGGATGTTGCTGTCTTTGAGCAAGCCGAAACACGCACCGAATGAAGAGGTTTTTCCCTCCACAGGTTTTTCCTCAATTCCGGTAAAGAACAGCCACAATGTTGACAACAGGGTAACTCCGGCAAAAATCGGGAAAAGCATCTTCCAGTTCCCAAGACTTGAAGCGGCGAAACCCGCGATAATGGGTCCGAGGAAGGAAGCGATGGCTTTAATGAATTGTCCCCAGGTGAGGCTGCTCGTAAGACGATCACCCCGAACGACGTTTGACAACAGCGGATTCAGCGAAACCTGAAGGATCGTATTTCCGATTCCCAGGAGGGCAAAAGCAACCAATACCAGTTCAAACTTGTAGGCAATCAATGGGACCAGCATCGCCACAAAGGTGATGGCCATGCTCAGCACGACGGTTTTTTTACGGCCGATTGAATTCATAAGCAGCCCGGTTGGAACTGAAAAAACACCAAACCAGAGGAATACCATCATGGGGAGCAGGTTTGCCAGCGTGTCGCTGAGGTTAAAATCCTGCTTTACATAGTTTGTGGCAATGCCAACCACATCCACAAATCCCATGATAAAGAACCCAAATAATACTGGTAATAGCCGGGAAAAAGAAGTTTCGTTTTTCATCGTTCCATGTTAAAAGTCATCGGCGCAAAAATAACGAATTCTTGATCTGTTCGAATTGTTGAATGATTTTATATTTTTTGACGTATTATTACGTTATTTCAAATTATGAAGTATATTTGCAGAAAGAAGGTCGGACATGCGGACGGGGAAGCTAATGAAGGCTTTCAAGGGAATAATGAAAATCGTGTGAAATAAGTAAAATCATGGATGAGAAAGAAAAACCCGCGGAGGTTGAAAAAGATTTGCAGAAAACCAGTGATTGCGGTTGTGACGGAGAGTGTTGCCCTCCAAAAAAAAGCAACCCGCTGACCAAAATTATTTTTGCAGTCATCATTCTGGCGGCATTGGCCATTGTTGCCGTAAAGGTTTTTAAACAGCCAGCGCCGGTGGCTGAGAAGGCATCAAGTTGTCCGCCTTCTTCTTCAGATTGCGACACCACTAAGGCCACAACCTGCGACACCACTAAAGGTTCATCCTGTTGTCCAAAAAAATAGCATCATGATGACCTGGATTGATGAAGTTTTAAAAAGCGATCATGCTTCGATCCCTGTGCTGATTGCGGTTTTCGTGATGGGTATTGTGAGTGTGGTAACCTGTGGATGCAACTTTGCAGTGATCGGTGTGGTGGCAGGGTACTCCGGGGCCAGCTCGCAGGAAAGCCGGGCTAAAACCGCAATCTTCAGGGGGGTGGCTTTTCTCATCGGCGGGGTTGTTTCCATGGGTCTGATCGGTACTCTTTTTGGATATGCAGGGCAATGGATCAATGATTCATTCGGCAACTACTGGAAAATCGCCGCCGGGTTGATTGCCATTTTCTTCGGGATGTATTCGATGGAGCTCGTACCTTTCAAGCTCCCGGGGTTTTCGATCAAACCCGGTCAATCGAAACAAAATATTTTTTCGGCGATTCTTTTTGGTTTTGCAGTCGGGGGATTGTCGAGTGCGTTGAATTCCTGCTGCAACCCCTTATTCCCTGTAATTCTTGCGGCATCATTTGTCAAGGGGAGTGCACTTTGGGGATTGATGATGCTTACCACATTTTCGCTGGGATACGGGTTACCGCTGGCCGCGATGATGACCGGGCTCAGCCTGGGTCTTGGGAAAATATCCAAAACTCTCACAATTGTGGGAAGTGTCGCAAAATATGCGGGAGGGATTTCCCTTGTAGCCCTGGGATTTTACTTCCTGTTAACCATTTAAGTTCATCATGAACGCAGGTTTTATCACCGGCCATCTTCAGACAGATGTTGGACCAGTCCCTCAAATTTCGACTGTCTGGAGCTTTCAGGACCGATTGAATACGATGAAAGTCCGCTGGTCGATTGGCAGGATGAGCTACAGGGTTTTACCAGGGATTTATGCTGTTGGCAATCCGGATAAAAGTTCCCGGGTATTTGTCACCGGAAACTACAAACTCAGCTTCGACCACCTCAGGCGGGCACTGATTGGCATTGACGGATGGCTCCTGGTGATCGACACCAAAGGGATCAATGTGTGGTGTGCGGCAGGAAAAGGCACCTTTGGCACCAAAGAGGTGGTTCGCCGCATCAGGATACACCATCTCGAAAAACTGGTTGACCATCGGAAAATCATACTTCCCCAGCTGGGGGCAACCGGGGTTTCAGCGCATGAAGTAAAACACATGACCGGATTCGCGGTGATTTACGGACCTGTCAAAGCCGTGGATATCAAGCATTTTCTTGAAGCCGGACTCAAAGCCAGTGATCAGATGCGGCTGGTGACCTTTCCTTTGGCTGAACGGCTGAAAGTAATCCCCGTTGATGTTTTTTACGGGAAATACTATATGTTACTTGTGCCGGCCATTTTTTTTATACTTTCCGGGTTTTATCCGGGCGGTTATTCGGTTGATTCTGCATTCACTGTTGGCTGGAAATCTACCCTTAACCTGTATTCCGGCTATTTTGCAGGATGTGTCATCACTCCTGCCCTGCTGCCCTGGATCCCGTTTCGCAGGTTTTCGCTGAAAGGTATTGTCACAGGCTGGCTGGCTGCCTTTCTCCTGCTTTGGTTAAACACGCTGGGAGGGAGCATTGCAGAAACGACATCGTGGTTCCTGATGATGGGAGGACTCTCCTCTTTCATGGCCATGAATTTTACAGGATCCTCCACCTTCACCTCGCTTTCGGGGGTTCAAAAAGAGATGAAAACTGCGCTGCCAATTCAGATTGCCATGGTTTCAGTGGGGCTGGCAGGGTGGATTATCACAAGATTTTTAGCACTATGAGCCGATTCACCTATCTTACCGATGTTGTTACCCTGAAGCTGGACCCTGAAAAGTGCACCGGATGCAGGATGTGTCTGATTGTATGCCCGCATGCTGTTTTTGAGATTGAAGAGAAAAAGGCAGTTATCCGATACCTGGACTATTGCATGGAGTGCGGCGCCTGTGCGAAGAACTGCCAGGAGGGAGCCATCACTGTGAAATCGGGTGTTGGCTGTGCGGCAGGTATTCTCAACGGGCTTATCCGTGGGACAGAGCCAAGCTGTGATTGTGGTTCAGGAGGAAACTGTTGCTGAAATCACGAATTGAAATATTTCACGGAAATAGAACGGGTGCTACTCCTCTGTGGATCCGAAGAACATTAAAATGCGGAGATAGAGGCCGAAGGATGGTTTGAAATCAGGATAATATTCCAGATTTGTGGGGTAATAATGAGTAAAAAAACCCGGTTCAAGACCCCAGTTATCGGTCAAAGGGATTCCGGCTCCGACACCCAGGTAGCCACCAAAGCCAAACGCATTCTGATTGACGGGAAAAGTTTGCTGGCTGGTTCCCGGCTGATACCCGGGACTGCCATATATATTGACCAGGTTGAACTCCTGCCCTTCCACAACAAAAATCGATTTTTGCACCTGGGTATAACACATCGTCAGACCAGCCTGAAGAAACAGGTTTATCCTCGATTTCAGGGGAAATGACCGCTGGTATCCCAGGTCGATCATAACCCGTCCTTCCTTCCCGATGACCTGTTCCATTTTATAGTCGTCGAACGTGGCAGGTGCCAAAGGGTTGTAAATCCGTATTTTAACCGCATCCGCCGCTTTCAGCATTGCGTAATTTGCCTCGAGGAACATACTGTTTTTCCGGTTGAAGTTTATACGAAGAAACACTCCCCCCATGAATCCCACGTTGTAGTGCATGTTTGTGGGATAACCATTGCCTTCATCAACGGTGACCTGGGTTACAGTATCCGACTCATCCACCCCCAGAGCCTGCCTGATGTCCCGCTTATAGTTGGGATTTTTCCATAGATCCTCAATACTGTTGACATTGGCCGGGGTGCCATTGTAAAAATTGGCGGAATACCTGTTGGCGAAATAGGTGCCAAAGTTGATGCCGAATTCCACCTTTCGCAGGGGGTATGGGTTGGGGTCTTCCTCTTCATCTTTTTGACCGTGGTTCTGAAACTTCTTCTGGTCCTTATTTTGGGAATTGGATTTGTTTTGCTGGCCGGAAGCAGGGGGGGCCGAAATAATAAGTGCGGTCAATAAAATGAGAATGGTGCGCAAGGTTGTATCTTTTTGTGAATGATGAATGTTGTTGCAAAAATAAGGATTATTCAGGTTAATTGTTTCACGAAGTTATGCGAAGGGAATACGAAGAGACACGAAGAAAAATGACGACATTTTTAAACCTGTTCATTCGGGTACGCTGTCAGCAGGGATCACAGAAGCTCTTTTCAGCAGGATTTTTGCGGGTCCTTTTAATTCGACATCGGGGATCAGTTTTTCAAAATCCCGGGATGTAATCCAGCCTTTATTCAGCATTTTTTCTGATACGAGCCGATAGTACCCTGCATTCGATTCGCGCAGGTGTCCGTTTTCATCGAAGGAGGATTTAAACCATTTGGGCCGCGGGATGATGGAAGCCATGAAAATGGCCTCAGCCAGCGTGAGTTTTGATGCATCTTTATTGAAATAAAACCGGGATGCCTCATTGGCCCCGTAAACCATCGGCCCCCATTCGATGAGGTTGAGATAAACTTCATACATCCGTTCCTTGGCGCACAATCCCTGGTTTTCGATAAGCCAGACAATAAGCGCCTCTTCCAGCTTTCGTGCAACCGTTTTGTTGCTGCTTAAAAATACATTTTTCACCAGTTGCATGCTGATGGTGCTGCCTCCACGCGCAAACCGCCGTTCTTTGATGTTGGTGATGATCGATTCGCGGAAGGCATCGGGAAGAAAGCCGCGGTGAAGGTAGAAAGCGCCATCTTCGCTGGTCAGAATTGCGTACTGAAGGTAGGGTGATATACGGTCGAGCGGCCGGAAATCCGGATTTTCAGGACCAACCATAAAGGTGCGAACCTGGTTACCGTGGTCATATGCTGTATATAAAAAAGGTCCGTTGATTTTAGTCAGGTCTGCATTTCCATAAGAGAGCACATTAAACTGATGCCGGTCGAGCGAGGTGGCAAATGTCAGAGAATCCGGATTGGAGAGATCGACATTGAAATCGAGGTACCAGGAGAGATTTCCCTGAACCCTTAGACCGTCAAGTGTTGTAAAGAGGCCCTGCGGGAAGGAAGAAAAGAGGTCCTGTGCAGGAAATTGCGGCTTGTGTATCTTTAGCGTAATCTGTTTAACGGGCTTTGGCCGGTAACGGACATAAGGATGAACGCTGATTTTATTGAATGTGATCCCTGATGAGCTGTCCAATTCGGCATAGTCGCTGCCAATGTTCAGCAGGTACCTAAACTCTGTCCTGCCAAAATCCACAGGTCCGGCGGCAATTCTGCGGTGGTCGATCCGCAACCCGGTAACGGATGCAAACCCGCTGACCTTTGCAATACCTGCGCTTCCCTCCTGTTCTGCAATACTGAAGGCAAGGGTGTCAAAATCCACCAGGGCATTCCACCTGCTTTTTATCCATGGCAGTGTGACTTTTCCTGTATCAGCCGTATAAAGTCGGAATTCAGCCAAACGGTTATGATTGTCCATTTTCCCGGCTACAGTCCAACCGGAAGAGGTGCTGTCTTCGTTAATTTTCAACATCGTCCGGAAATAGTGGTCGGCAAGTACAAGCTGCGGAATATGACAACCCAGCAGATGTCCGTTGGTGACCGTCGTCAGCCTGAAATTACGAATGTCAAGGGAGAGCGGGATTTTGTCAAAGATAAAGCGCATCATCCTGTCGATGGTGGTGGCATAATTTACCGGAACTGATGAAGAATCGTCCGTTGCTGTTTTGGTATGCAATAAAAACCTGAAATTGGAAACGGTATCATAGCTCTCCAGTAAAACAGAGGCGTTTATAAGTTTCACATCGTGGAGTGCGATCCGGCCTGCCAGCAGCTTAAGGATGCCGATGGAGGCATAAGCGGAATCAACTTTCAGCAAAGTATCTCCGGTTTCCGGTTTCAGGCTGATACCGGTGATCAGGATGGAGGCCAATCCCTGTATTCTGACCCTGGATATCTTCAACGTTGCTTTGCCATCCATGTTGAACCGTTCGATGCGCTTGCTAATGTACCAGGATGCGGCAGGTGAACGAAAGATGAATGAGAAAAGAATTAAAACAATGATAGCCAGCAATATGTATCGAACAGATTGTTGAACCCTCCCGGAATAACGATTAATTGAACCGAACCAGTTTTGCATTGATGAACTTCTTAAAATATATTTCCTATTCCGACATAGAGCCCGCTTGTGCCGTCCTGTTTGTTAACAGCCATTCCATAATCGACTGAAATGATGAAATTGTCGTTGATCGCGATACGGAGCCCCAATCCCGCTGCCAGATGCAGTCTGTCTTTACTTTCGTTGAAAAAAAATGCTTTCTGGTCTTCGGGAATGACGTTGGTATATATTTTATGTTCCTGAACCACCATGCCTCCATCAAGGAATGCGGTAAGTCCGAGATAGAAGTTTTGTTTAAACAAGACAGACCTGAAGAACTTCCATCTGAGCTCGACATTACCGAAAGCCACGCCATCTCCGGTGATTCGATTGCGCAGGACACCCCGGATGGTGCGCACACCGCCCAATCCGTCGGGCCGGGTGGTAAGACTGTAAGAGCTATACAAATAAGGCATAATGTAATAAGGCGTGGTTCCCCCGATGGTACCCTGGTAACTGACCTGATAGGCTGCAACAAGCTTCCTGCTCACCAGGGAAATATATTGCCGGTGGGTAACAGCCAGTTTAACGAAGGCATACGGATGATTCCCCAGAAAGGCTGGTGCGCTAAGCAGCAGCACCTCCGACCACAAACCCTTGTTTGGGGCGGATTCTGTATCGCGGGTATCGTATACCAGACCTGTTTTCAGGTAGATGGTGGTGCCGCCGTTTTTTTCATCGGGCCGGATCAGCTGATAGTCAACATACCTGTCGTATAAAAGGGCGGTATCCGGCAATTTTTCATCATCCGGCTTGCCTTTATTAATGCGTTCTATGTCAACCGTCCCGGTTTGTATGCCGAGAATGTTGATTCCTGCTATCCAGCGAAGTTTCTGCCCGATCAACGGCCCCTGGAAATCGGCCATGATCCGGTACATTTTTCGTTCCTGTTTATAAAAAACCCTTGAAAGATAATCTTCAGAGCCCTGTTTAGTGACTGAAGCCTCATAATTTGCCTCATACCCGTTGAAACCATAAAAATCAAGTGCTCTCTCCGGCAGGTAATCGAGGTCGGCGGTAAACCTGATTCCCCCGGGAATCAGGTACTTTGAATCGTAGAACAGCTGATAAACAGCGCTTCCTTTGGTGAACCATGAACATTCGGCATAGATGGTATGTTTATATTCAGGGTAGGTTGAACCATCCCCATAATAGAAAACCTGTCCCAGGGCGCCCAGTTGCAATCCCAGGTCGGCATCATAAGCCACCACCGGTAAACCGGCCCAGGTCCATCCTGTTTTCTTTTTTTCTTTCACAGGAAGCGCAGCAGAATCTGACTGAGCGAATGCCCCAAAGTCCGTCAAATTAATCAACAGGGCCAGGGTGAGCAGGAGTGTTCGCATGGTTAGTGATTTTCTTTTTTCCCGAAAACCTGGAAGGCAATGAGAAAAAATGTGGATACCAGAATGGAAAGGATTGCAAGGTCTGCGTTGTTCTTGAAAAATTCAAACGGATCGGGCTGAAAGGCCGCAATCGTTACCAGGATGAACACATAGGCTGGCCCGGCGATGAAGCTGGCCATGGCGGCACGTGGCCTGATGTTCCAATGAAAGGATGCCACGGCCGCAGGGATAATTGAAAAGCCTACCCCGGTGATGAAGACGATCACAGCCACCAGGTCACGCAGGAACCAGGCTCCAAGGAAACTTAACCCGGTGAAACCTATGATTCCAAGTCGGGTGATCCTCATCCGGCGTTTGCTGTCCGACTTTTTTCCGGAGAGTTTATCCACCCAGTCAACAGCGACGGATGACGCCAGGACAAATATCTGGGTATCTGCAGAACTCATAATGGCGGCAAAGATGAGGATGAGGGCGGCACCCAGAAGTTTATCAGGCATGAGCATCGTTAATCCCTCTGCGAAAGCATCTTTGGCTTCTATTCCCTGCAGGTGTACATGGGCAGAGAGTCCGACCATGGTAATGGCAACACCGGTCAGTACGGTAAATACAGCCGAGCCGATCAGCCCCGATTTCACAACCCGGTCTGATTTGGCCCCATAAACCCGCTGCCAGTATTCGGCCGACTGGAAGATGATCAGTATGCCAAATGCAGTAAAGGCGATGGTCATGCCAACATTCATCCGCGAAAAATCAACCAGTTCCATGACAAACGAGCGCCGGTCGCCCATCATCACAACTCCAAGCAGGGCCAGCATTACCACCATGACCATGTATTGAAAAATATCGGTCCGGATCACACTGCGAAAGCCACCGGCAAGCAGGTATGTTGCAATGATACAGCTGCTGATGAGAAGCCCGGCCTCATATGACCAGCCGCTGATATTGGCAAGGATGCTGCTTCCGGCGATGAACTGGTTAAGCAGCATCCCTGAATATACGAGCATCAGAATTACAGCGGAGGCGAGGCCAACTGTTTTTCCCATTTTAAAATTGAGCCAGTCGCTCAGGGTGTAAAATTCGCGATCTCCGCTGAATTTCCGGAGTTTCATTGCATAAGGGATGAACACGATGAAGCCGATGGCGGTTCCAAGGAATACTGCAATCGCCGAGATCCCAAAACGATACACATAAGCAGTATAGGCAACCAGGGCTGCCCCGCCGATATAGCTTGCAACCACTGAAGTTACAAACCCGACAACACCGATTTTCCGACCGGCGATCATGAAGTCGGAATCCGTCTTACGCCGGGAGGCATGCAAACCGATTCCGAGACAGGTCAGTGCATACAGGGTTAACAGGATGATGTCGAAGGGACAGAGCCTGCTTCCGGGGAGATCAGTGAAAAGATATTTACTACTGCCTACCATGCAATTACAATTTGCTGAATGGTCCAATTATTAAATATTATTGGGCTAAAGCCCATTGATGTTTCAAGCTTTCTGAACCACGGCCTGAAGGCCGTGGCAATTCAGCCGTGGCAATTCAGCCGTGGCAATTCAGCCGTGGCAATTCATTCAGCAGTGGCAATTCAGCCGGTGTTCTCCGCCGGTCTCAATCTGTAAATTACAAAAAAGATTGCCGCGATGGCTAATCCACTCAATAAGATAAGAATAACATTACTGGTTGCACCGAAGTTTTCATAATCACCTGTCAGGATTCCTTGCTGACTCAGGTAGGCAACGGTTACCGCCGCCCCGTTGTTGATAAGATGAGCCCATACCGGCACCCAAAGGGAACCGGTCATGTAAAACATATATCCGAACATGATTCCGAGCATCATCCGGGGGAAAAAACCGTAAAACTGCATGTGCATGGCTGAAAAGAGAAAAGCCGAGATAAAGATGGCAACATGGATATTTCCCAGCCACTCTTTGAACAGCCGCTGAAGCAGGCCACGGAACATAAATTCTTCCCCGATGGCAGGCAGCATGGCAATCATCACAAGGTTGAACAGAAATCTTCCGAAAGAAGGCATGTTCAGGAAGGCATCGGTAAGTTTTGCGGCTTCCTCCTCCGTGGTTTTCATCCAATCCTCCAGTCCCTTAAGAAATTCCGGGAGTCGCATGGCTTCATTAGCCGTTACCATCCAGTTGGTAAAAGGCAGGGATACAAACATCAGGATAAGGACAAGCACATATGCAGGCCATCGTGATGGCTTGTCAATAGTGAGATACCGTGCACTGCTTCGTTCAAAGAAGTACCCGGCAAGCAAAGCCGGGAAAATAAACAGGCCAAAAGACTGGATTACCTGGAAATACTGAAGCAGCTGAATGGTTTTGGGATCGTTGTAGTCGGACATTGCCGCGATGAAGTTTTTCAGGCTTAACCCAAAAAGAGGCACTGCCAGCAATAACCCGATGAAGAAGGTGATTGCAAAGCAGGAGATGACGAGTAAAATAACAAACAACAACCGGGTGGCCGGCGTCAGGCTTTCGAGTATCGGTTGTTTACGAAAATCCATGGATTATGGCTATTTTTGCCGCTAAATTAGCACAATTTGCCAAAGATCGGAAATATTGATTTAGGGAGCTTCCCACTCATTCTTGCCCCCATGGAAGATGTCACAGACTCTCCGTTCCGGGTAATCTGCAAACATTACGGGGCGGATGTTCTGGTTACTGAATTCATCGCTGCCGAAGGGCTGATACGGGATGCCGAAAAAAGCAACAATAAAATGAGGTTTGAGCCACAGGAAAGACCTCTTGGCATTCAGATCTTTGGCGAAAATGTTGAATCAATGATGAAAGCCGCTGAGGTGGCAGAAGCGGCCAGCCCAGATTTCATCGACCTCAATTTCGGCTGCCCGGTGCGCAAGATCGTTATGAAAGGTGGTGGTGCTGCCCTGTTGCAGGACATTCCGAAGATGATCAGGATGACCGACGCGGTAGTGAAATCAACCCGGCTGCCTGTCACCGTTAAAACAAGGCTGGGTTGGGACGAGAATCACAAGGATATTGTTGACATCGCTGAACGCCTGCAGGATGTGGGCATCAGCGCCCTGGCGATACATGGCCGCACCCGGGCACAGCTATACAGCGGAGAGGCAGACTGGACCCTGATCGGGGAGGTGAAGAACAATCCAAAAATGCATATCCCGGTTTTTGGCAATGGCGATGTAACTTCAGGGCCGGTTGCTGAAGATATGAAAAACCGCTATGGTGTTGACGGGATCCTGATCGGCCGTGCTGCAACCGGAAATCCGTGGATTTTCAGGGAGATCAAATCATGGTTGAATAACCATACTGTTCCTGCTGAGCCAAGCGTTGCAGAGCGGCTTTCTGTTGTCAGGCAGCACCTGGAATCGTCGATATTATACAAAGGTGAGAGGGCCACCCTTTTTGAAATACGCAAACTCTACAGCGGTTATTTTCGCGGCATCCCGAATTTCAAATCGTGGAGGATGAAACTGGTAACACAGGATTCTACAGAAGAAGTTTTCAGGATACTTTCAGAAATTGAACAAGTTGTTTTCTGACAAAAACATTGCCTTCTTCCATTTGTTATATACCCAGAGTCGCAATGAAGTTTTCCGGAGTCATAACCCCAACTTCACTCAACCTGTAATCTTTGATATTTCGCGTTATTATCGCATCAATGGTCTTATGGTGAAGAGCGGAGTAATGTTGCAGCGCGTCCTCAAAATCTTTAAACCCGGAATTGAGTGCCTGAAATACAACCATTTTGTCCATTGCCAGAACATCAGTAATCGACAGTAGCAGCGTAAGTTTCTCAATCACTTTTTCATGCCTGGCGGTTTGTCTCAGTAAATAATAAACATTGCTGTATGTTACTGGCGTAACAAAACCCCTGATTTTTTTCCCTTCACATAATGAAAACAAGATTGTTGCATACTCTGAAAATGGCCTTCTGTCAAAGAAAAAATCCAGGATTACATCGGCATCAATCAAAACCCTTTTCATTTCATGTATTTTTCAGCCAGTCCTTTTGCTAATTCTTTCTTATAGTCAAAATCGCCAGGATCCTTAAATGAACCTCTAAGGGATTTTACGACCGGAGTGATCTCAATTTCAGATTTTGTTTGTTCCCGGCTAATGGTTTTCAAATAATTCTCAACAATATCTGATAAGCTCCGGCCTTTACCTTTTGCGTAGGACTTTGCACTTTCAATAATTGATTGATCCAGGGTCAGGGTTAACTTGGTGCTCATGGTGACGCTATATTGAACAGAAAAGCAAATGTACAACAAATAATCAACACGTGCAAATTAATACAATAAGACACGTGTCATGTCCATGAAAGCATTGCCGTCAATATTAAACATACCAAAATTCAATCTTACTTATTTCCGGGTTCAGGATCTTCATCTCCTGCATCCTCCTTTGCATTTTTTATCCGGTCGAGCATCTCCTTTGGGAGCTCATCGGTGTAATCTGATTCCTTAAGGTCATCCGAATCTTTACCCTTGCCATATTTAATTATCGGGGTGTCCGCGGTTCCGGTAATCTTCATGGGAATCCCGATAATGCCCATGGGGCCCATGCCAAGCCGGATTTTCATGTTCAATTTGTTGTCGAAAGTGGTCGTACCCGAAATTCTCACCCGGATTCCTTTCACCTTAAACTTGAATTGCTCAAGGGTAACTGTGTTATTTTTTATTGTTGATTTGATATCGACCTTCGACATGTCCGGGTTGCTGATCCCCTCTTTCTGCGTGCCTTTGCTTATGTCGTTAAAGAGTTTGAGTCCATAAACTTTCACTTTTTTAATGGAGAAAACTCCCCCGCCTGCCAGGGAAGGCAATACCGGGAACATGTCGGCACCCAGCATTCCTTTTACGGTGTAATCCATTGAAACGATCCCTTCGGCTTTCCCTGCAGACGGAGCCATTTCACGGATCATTGCAATTTCGTTGTATGCCCTTTTGATGTCGAAATCATCGGCTTTGATATGAAAGTCAAAAAACCCTTTAAAAGGGGTCACACTACCATAAGTGGCATCCATGGAAACTTTGCAGCCGATCAGGTTAAGTGTTGCATTTTTGAGAACCAGAATTCCTTCTTTCATGTTTATTTCTCCATGAAGATCCTTGATACCAAGTCCTTGCAGAGAGGTGTTCTTTACATCGGCCCTGAAATTGATGTCGAGATCGCGGGGAATGATAACAACCCCTGTCTCCACAGGGGAGGCAACGGCCGGGGGGGCGCCTGCAGGGGCGAATGCCATGAATTCATCGACATTGATAAGGTCGGAGTTCAGTTGAAAATCGCCGGTGAGGGTTCCTCCCTGCGACAGGGCATAGTTAATTGTGTTCTTCATGAAGCCTTTCAGCCGGAAATCAGATGCACCATAAGTTGCCAGGAAATTATCAAACCATATTTTATCCTGGTCAAACCTGAAATCACCCGTTTTAACAATGAATGGTTTCGGGTAATCTGCAGAGGTGGCTGCGATATTTCGCAATTTCAGTGTGCCGCTGTTCTTCAGGCTTGCATAGCGGCCTGATGTGGCATCGCTCTGCTTTCCCTGAAGTGAAAGGTCGGTTTCAATGTAGCCGTCGAGGTCCAGACCCTTTTGTGAAAACACCTTGTATACCCTGCCCAGATCTATCACACCTTTCGACTGTACATTGTAATGAAGGTCATCAAAATTCTCCAATGCGGCAGTAATTGTAAATGGTTTGCCTTCAAACATAAACGCAATTGGTTTCAGGCTGACTACCAGTCCTTTCATGGTCCCGGTGTTGTTTTTAATTTCCGCCACCATCTCCATTTTCTCCAGGGGATGAGGATAATATTTTGTCTGCACAACGCCGTCATGCAAGCTGATAAGCGCTGTGGTAACCGGGAACAACTTTTTTTCCGGAGCGTAGTTCCCGTTCACTTTAACGTCCATGAACAGAATCCCGGCCAGGGTAAGGCTGTCGACCGGCACAACGTCTTTAAGTTCTGCAAGGTTACAACTACCCAGAAGGCTTGCTTCAACCGGAAAATCTTTCATGTTCTTCATCCTGAAAAATCCCTTTATCTCATTCTTCAGAAAGATTGCATGAAGATTCTCAAGCTGAACATTGATATTCTGATAGTTGTTGTCCGGGCATGATGCATTGAGTGAAAAATTAATGTTGTTAAGTGACTGGGGCAAACCGGAATACTTGAGATACCCTCCGGTGAGCTTAGTCATCAGCTCGAATTTTGGTATGCTGGTAATGACCGTGTCAGTTTCATTCCGGATGCCTTTTTTCACAGGTCCGGTGAGGTAGGATCCTTCGGCATTGAGGTTGAGTTCATAGAGGCCCTTTAATGCCACAGCCTGAACATCGAGGGCTTTTGACCATTTTCCCAGGTCGATGCTTGCATTAACTTTTGCAAAAAGCCATAATGTTTCCGACTGCCTGATTTTGAACCTGGCGCTGAGGAACTCCTTTTCCATGACAGAGAGGAAGTTGAGATTAACCTGGTAGCCATTCTTTTCGAAATTAAATTTCCCGGTAAACTGAAGGGGAATATCCTTAATCTTAAGGTCGTTCTTTTCAAAATTCACAGATAAGTCCCTGCTGTTGATTTTGGTGTTCAATTTTGCGGTTACAGGCTTCGCATCAATATATTTCCGGTGATCAAATGTCACATCGAGTGAATCGATCTTCACCTCCGAGGTAAGGTTGAAGAAGTCGCTGGTGATGCTGCTGGTTCCCGAATAGTTTAACCCTTTGGCAATCACCTCCACCGGGAGGGTAGGGTCGGCATAGACCAGCCGGCAGTTCTTAAAAATGATGTGTTCAATGTTAAGCTCAGCGCCGGATGTTGTTGTATCCTGTTCCGCTGACGTTGTATCTTTTGGCTGGTAAATATCATAATTGGCGGCACCTTTATCGTTGTATCTGATGTTAATATCTGCCTTGTTAAAATAGATCCGGGTGATCCTGATGGTTTTTCCAAACAAGCTTTTCACATCAACCCCGAAGGCAATTTCTTTGGCACTAATCAGGGGATCCCTGTCAAACGGTATTGAGGATTTTATTGAAAAATTGGTTAAGGTGAGGCTGAGGTTTGGAAAGTGGCTGAAAAAGGAGAGGTGCATCTCTGAAAAATTCAGTTCACTTTTCAAGGTCTTATTGGCCAGGTTTTTAACCTCCTGTTTGATCCTGTCCTGGAATATAAACGGAGTAATTATAAGGAGCAGCAGGATGGTGAGGGAAATCACCCCTGATATTTTGATGGCTTTTTTCATACAAGGGGTTTGAATAAGTTAGAACCGGCGCTCAACGAGCTCAGTGAGTTTTTTAAATGCATTGGAGCCCGTGTTCCAGAAGTTTTTTTTGCGCATCAGGTCAAGATAGTCAGCAGCCTGATCCAGCGTTTTGAAACCATTCAGCGTTTCAACGGTTTCATTGTATTCGCGGAGGTTGCCATCAAAAAGTTCATTGATGAACATAAACTTTTCGTTGATTGTGATGGCCGTTTTCAGGTTTTCGATTCTGTCAGACGGGAACTTCGGCCCAAGCGATTTATCACGTGCTTCTTTAAGTTTGATGCTGAAGGCAGGTTCATCAGAGGCAAAGAGATCTATCTCCGGTGGTCTGGTGGTTTTTTTTGATGCCACATTTGCCTCCTGCCTCACCGGGGGAGGAGCGGCCGGTCTGAACTGCACTTTATCCTGCAGCACAGGGGCGGAGTCTGTTTCATGTCGAACTTCCGGCATTGCAACAGTTGTTTCAGCCACAGGGATTTCCTGTGATTTAATCTTGCAGTCCGGATAAAGATTAGGGTCGTTGGCACGCTGCAGCAAATTCATGCTTTCATAAAATTTCCGAACATTATCCATCAGGATATCAAATTCAATCTGGGGGATCTTTTCCCCGTGGGCGTGAATGGCCTCAAATTGTTCATTGATGGCCTCAAGCAGCCATTTTATCTCATCTTTAACGATCTCTTTATTCATGATGTTCTTTTTCCCCGGATGGCGGATGCTTCGATTTTGCCATAAAGCCGCTCCGGCTTTTTGAGTTTGTGAAATACGCAGAAAAGCTTACTTTTGTAACAAATTCAGCTATAAAAATACAAAATATTACCCTCCTGAATGCATATTGAAAAAAATAATCCCTTAAATCGTCTTGGCTGGATCGAAGTGATCTGTGGGTCAATGTTTTCAGGAAAAACTGAAGAGCTGATCCGTCGATTGAAACGGGCTAAAATCGCCCGGCAGAAAGTGGAGATTTTCAAGCCTGAGATCGACAAGCGGTACGATGACATCCAGGTGGTTTCGCATGATGAAAATGCCATCATGTCAACCCCGGTACAATCGGCCTCACAAATCCTGCTATTGACCAATGATGTGAACGTGGTTGGCATCGATGAAGCCCAGTTTTTCGACAGCGAATTGCCGGCAGTGTGCAACCAGCTTGCCAACAGCGGCATCCGGGTGATCATTGCGGGTCTTGACATGGACTATCTCGGCAAACCGTTCGGCCCGATGCCTGCCCTGATTGCAGTTGCCGAAGATGTTACAAAGGTTCACGCCATTTGCATGAATTGCGGCGACCTGGCCCACTACACCCATCGAATGGTTAAAGACGACCACCTGGTGATGCTCGGGGAGATGGATTCGTATGAGCCGCTTTGCAGAAGATGTTATATTGAGAAGACAAGTACCTGAAAAGAGGCAATTAAGGAATTTATATGTATTTTTGCAAACCAAAAAACCATAACTATGAAAAGAACCATTTTCGCCATTCTGGCAATTGTATTTATGTTCAATCTTTCATCTATTTCTCAAACTAAAACCAACGAAAAAGTGGTAAAATTTGTAATTCACACCGATTTTGGTGACATGACGGGCATGCTCTATAATGAAACCCCGAAGCATCGCGACAATTTTGTAAAACTGGTCAAAGCCGGCTATTATGATGGGTTGTTATTTCACCGCGTCATCAGCGGATTTATGATCCAGGGCGGCGATCCCGATTCAAAAAATGCAAAACCCGGTCAGCCTTTGGGTATGGGCGGTCCCGGCTATACCGTTCCTGCTGAGTTCGTTCCTTCACTCAAGCATAACAGGGGGGCTCTTGCAGCTGCAAGAACGGGCGGACCATCAAATCCGCAGAAAGCTTCATCCGGTTCCCAGTTTTATATTGTTCACCCGGAAAACGGCGCACATTTCCTTGACAATGAGTATACTGTTTACGGCCAGATTACCGATGGATTAACAGTT
This sequence comes from uncultured Bacteroidales bacterium, assembly GCA_903926565.1. GTDB lineage: Bacteria > Bacteroidota > Bacteroidia > Bacteroidales > FEN-979 > CAIVAT01. Next base: position 19,051 of record CAIYJU010000049.1, on the reverse strand, counting down.
ATTGACAAGATCGCTGCTGTTGAAAAAGGATCATCTGACCGCCCGGTGAAGGATGTGAAGATGACGATTAAGATTGTTGAATAAGACACGGCATTCCAAACGTTTAATGCCAGGTTCTGACATTAAACGTTTGGAATTGACCTTGATGGAAGGAGATGTTAATGAAAGACCGGATTGATCAGTTGGTTGCAGAAGTCGAATCCTTAAAAGCCGGCAGCCTGGAAGAGGTTGAACAGCTACGTTTGAAATACCTCAGCAAAAAGGGGCTGGTTTCTGCGTTATTCGATGATTTCAAGAGTGTTGCTTCGGAGAAGAAACGTGAAGTCGGACAGTTGCTTAACGAGCTGAAAAACACGGCAAACCAGAAGATTGACGAACTCAAATCGGGTTTTGATACAGAAGAAACCACATTGTCAGAAAATCAGGATCCATCGCGGCCGGCTTTCTTCCAGCCGGGATCGAGGCATCCCTTATCCATTGTCAGGAATCAGATCAACGAGATTTTTAGCCGGATTGGCTTTACAGTAGCTGACGGCCCGGAAATTGAAGATGACTGGCACAACTTTTCTGCGCTCAACTTTACGGCTGACCATCCTGCCAGGGATATGCAGGATACGTTTTTCATTGCCACAAATCCCGACATCCTGCTGCGCACGCATACTTCTTCGATTCAGATCAGGACGATGGAGACGACCAAACCCCCGATCCGGATGGTCTTTCCCGGACGCGTTTTCAGAAATGAAGCTATTTCAGCGCGTGCTCACTGCATTTTTCACCAGGTCGAAGGTTTATATATCGACAAGCATGTCTCTTTTGCCGACCTGAAGCAGACGTTGATGTACTTTGCAAAGGAGATGTTCGGAGAAAACACAAAGATAAGACTTCGTCCCTCCTATTTCCCGTTTACCGAACCATCAGGGGAGATGGATGTTAGCTGCAACATTTGCGGTGGAGTCGGGTGCAATATCTGCAAATATACCGGCTGGGTGGAAATTCTCGGCTGTGGCATGGTAGATCCGAATGCCCTTGAAAATTGCGGTATCGACAGTCAGATATATACCGGTTTTGCATTCGGGATGGGCATTGAACGAATCACCATGCTAAAATACCAGATCAAAGACCTGCGGTTGTTTTTCGAAAATGACGTACGGTTTTTACGGCAATTTTCCGGGGCGTTTTAATACGTATCCCGGTTAAAATTTATTCCGCCGGAACAATTTCACCAGCAGCCAGAATCCGAATAATCCTGCGATACAAAACACAATTGCGCCAATCCAGCGTGTTTGTTCCCATTGAGAAATAATTGAGGCCCCGATAATCAGTGCGGCCAGAACAATGGCGATGGAAACGCGGGTACTGGATATGTCAAGGTGTTCAGAAAGGGGCTCCAGTCCCCTGACTTCAATCTGCGTCTTAAACCGGCCCTCCTTGATTTTATAGATAATCTCATTCAGGTCGGCCGGTAGCTCCTTCAGCAGTTTATAATACTCCTTCAGCGAATCAAAGACTTCTGCCGCGATCTGTTTGGGATTGTACTGGCGGGCAATGAGTTCAATGGCATAAGGTTGCATCTCATGGGCAAAATCGATTCCGGGATAAAGCGCAACTGCTACCCTTTCGATTTCCATCAGGGCTTTGACCAGGAGATAAATGCCGGCCGGGATACGCAGCCCGTAATGAATGAGAATATCCACTGATTCATTCATTACTTTGCTAAAATCCATCTCATCGATGCTGAGATGTTTGTAATGGGCAAGCATGTCGCCAATCTGAAATTCAAGATCCCTGAGCCGGGCAAAATTACGGGTTCCGGAAACCATCAACAATGCTTCGGCCATGGCATGCGGATCGCGGTCGATGTATCCAAGCACATATTTTCCCAGGAACTGAAGATGTTCCGGCCGCAGTGAACCCATCATTCCGAAGTCGATGAAGGAGATAATTTCACCCTGCATCACAAAAATATTCCCCGGATGGGGATCGGCATGAAAAAAACCATGGGTAAAAATCTGATCGAAAACAAGTCTCATGGCCTTGCGTGCCAGGACTTTGGGGTCATAACCCAATGCAAGTAAATTTTCAAGGTTGCTGACTTTGGTTCCCCTGATAAACTCCTCAATCAGTATCCGTTTCGTCGTATATTGTGCATAAACCTTTGGAACCTTGATATCGGGATCAGCTGCAAAACAATAGCTGAACCTGACAATATTTGCTGCCTCATGATGAAAATCGAGTTCCTTTTTTATGGTCTTTCCGAATTCCTTCACCACTCCGGTAAGGTTGATGGCCTCCATTTCGGGGTTATGCCTTTGCATCCTTGATGCAAAGAAATTCATCAGGTTCAGGTCGAGTTCAATTTTTTTATCGATCCCTGGGCGTTGAATCTTGACGCATACCTCCTCTCCGTTGAGCAAAACAGCCCGGTAGGTCTGAGCCATGGAAGCTGAGGCAAGCCTGCAGGTGTCAAATTCCCTGAAAATTTCTCCCACCTGCCTGCCAAGTTCTTTCTCAATCTCCCTGATCGCCAAATCATCTGGCATAGGCTGGGCTTCATCCTGCAGTTTTCTCAACTGTTCACGCAACTCTTCAGGCACAATATCAGGCCGGTCGGCAAGGATCTGACCGAATTTGATAAAGGTAGGGCCCAGCTCCTCAACCGCCATCCTGATTCGTTCCCATTGGTTGTATCGCTCAATCCGGGCCAGGCGTTTCTTCGAGACAAGCAACTTGCCCAATCCGGAATTTGTTACCCATTCGCTCAGGCCATATTTGACAACAATGCCGATAATCTCGCGGGCACGGCCCAACTCATGAACTGCCAGGCCAATTCTAGACATTCTCACAATTCAATCTTTTATGGTGATTTATTTAACCGGCTTCGGCTTTTTAACCACTTTTGGGGCGGGTTTCACTTTCGCAGGTGCTTTTTTAGCTGCCTCCAGTTTTTCGATCCGGTCTTCAAGTTTTTTAATCTCCTCTTTTGAAGGAATATTCATCTTTTTAAGCGTGTTTTTAACAAGCACCTGAAGATCATCTTCCACAACTTTTTTCGCTTCCTCCGATTTGGCGACGAGGTAATCATACAGCTTTTTAGCCTCTTCCTTGGTCAACTTGTTTTCCCTGGCAAGATCTTTTGCCGACTGGGCAAGCTTTTCAGCATTCATGAATGCGAAATCCAGGCCTTTGTCAATTGATTTTTTTAAATCCTCGAACATGGTAGTATCTCCTATTTTTTTAAGGGTGAGTATTTAATTTTTGCCTCCTTCAGAATTTTCATGAAGTGAAGTTCAAGATCGGCGAGTAATGTCTCGTAATTTTTTATGGTTTCAAAGCGCACATCAAAGGCAGTGAGCACATTTTGAATTTCCCTGACTTTAATCAGCAACTGTTCTTTCTGAGCTTTTTTATACGGGCCTTCAACAAGCAGAATAAAATCTGTTTGCTTTAGTTCAGGCAGCAAAATTGATTCCGGTCCGCGGTTTCCCAATAAATAGAATGAGTTATAGTGATCCTCGTCACGACAGAAATAGAAGGAATAGCCCTTAAAGTCATCCATTTTCGTAAATTCCAGCTCCAGCATTTTGTTGAGGAGAAAGGATAGTCTGAAATCTTTTAAATGGCAGGATATACCGAAAATGGTAAAAAGGGTAGGTTCTGACCTGGATTCAAGAAATATTTTTTTGGCCATGAGAAGGCACTTTACTAATTCATAACAAAGATAGCCAATTCAGGGTCAAAGGTCAATAGTTTCTGTATTTATTTTTAACCAGGATTTTTCAGCTGCATTTTGTTCCGCCCCTTTGATGGAATGATCTTGTCCGCGGGCAATTGGCTCATTATCAATCAGTAATTCAACGATATATTGCTTTTTATAGCCGGCTCCTATTTCATCGACGACATTAAACCGGGCCAGTTTTTTTTCGCGTTGGGTCCATTCAATGATTTTACTTTTGAAATTCACCTCCTGGTTCACCAGGTCGTCCATGTCAAAATAGCGGCCGATGATACGGTCGAGAATGATTTTTCGGGTAAAATCGTATCCTTTGTCAAGGTACATGGCCCCGATCAGGGCCTCAAATGCATCCCCTTTGCATGATCTGAAAGCACCGGAAGAGGAGCTGTCGAGCTGGATGAGCAAGTCGATCCCCATTTTTTGAGCAAGTTTGTTCAGCATGGCCCGGCTGACAATTTTTGAGCGCATTTCGGTGAGGAAACCTTCATCCCGGGTAGGGAATGTTTTAAAAAGATAGTCGGCGGCAACCGCATCAAGAATGGCATCACCAAGAAATTCGAGGCGTTCGTTGTTGATCCTGATCCCGCTATTTGTTTCCTGAGTGGCCGATTTGTGTAAAAAGGCAAGATGGTATAACCGGATGTTTCCGGGTTTATATCCCAGGATGCTCTTTATCGCCTGTTTAACTTGCTTATCGGATGAAAACTCAGCACCAACCGGTTGAGAGGGTCTAAACCACAAAGCTGACTATACCTTATATTTTGTGAAGATAACGGAGGCATTGTGGCCGCCAAAACCAAAAGTGTTGCTTAGTGCATAATTCACCGTCCGTTTTTGTGCTTTGCCAAAGGTGAAGTTCAGCTGGGCAATTTCGGGATCGTCGGTGAAGTGGTTAATGGTAGGCGGAATGATGTCATTTTTCACCGCAAGCAATGTCGCAATGGATTCAACTGCACCGGCTGCTCCCAGCAGGTGACCGGTCATTGACTTGGTGGAGTTAATGTTGACAGTTTTAGCATGGTCGCCAAATAAACTTACGATCGCTTTGGGTTCGGCTATGTCGCCTGCCGGGGTGGAGGTTCCATGTGTATTGATGTGGTCAATGGACTCCTTTGAAATTCCCGCATCGGCCAGGGCAGTACGCATGGATAAAATCGCGCCCAATCCTTCGGGATGAGGTGAAGTAATGTGATATGCATCAGCAGATAAACCACCTCCAATGATCTCTCCGTAAATTTTTGCGCCACGGGCAAGGGCATGACCGAGTTCTTCGAAAATCAAAGCACCTGCACCTTCACCCATTACAAAACCATCGCGATCCTTATCAAAAGGCCTCGAAGCAGTTGCAGGATCATCATTTCTGACTGAAAGCGCGTGCATGGCGTTGAAACCACCTACACCGACCATGGTGATGGCAGCCTCGGAACCGCCTGCAACGAAAACATCCGCTTTTCCGAGACGGATATAGTTGAAGGCATCAACCAATGCATTGGCGGAAGAAGCGCATGCAGAAACAGTTGCAAAATTTGGCCCATGGAAACCGTACTTCATCGAAATATGACCTGCCGTGATGTCGGAGATCATCTTGGGGATGAAGAACGGGTTGAACCGGGGCGTTCCGTCACCGAGTGCAAATGCAGTCACTTCAGTTGCGAAGGTTTCAAGTCCTCCAATGCCGGAAGCCCATATTACACCGACCCTGTCGGGGTCAAGTACGGCCATGTCAAATCCTGCGTCCTGCACAGCCTGGTCGGCACACACGACACCATATTGCGAGCAGCGGTCGAACTTCCTGACCTCTTTCCGGTCGAAGAAATCCTCCGCATTGAAATCTTTCAATTCGCAGGCAAACTTGGTTTTGAATTTGGAAACATCGAAACGGGTGATAGGCCCTGCACCGCATACACCGGCAATCAGGTTATTCCAGAAGGTATCAACGGAATTCCCGATTGGTGTAAGCGCTCCAAGACCAGTTACTACAACTCGCCTTAATTCCACGATTTACAGTTTTATGTTCATTGGTTAATGGATAACCCCGCTGAGTGCGGGGTTAATTTCATTACAATTATTCCTGGATACAGATCCACGAATACTTTGCCAAATGATGGCAATTTATTTGGTGTTGTTCTCGATGTAGGCGATGGCTTCTCCAACTGTGCTGATCTTTTCAGCCTGATCGTCAGGGATGGCAATATCGAATTCCTTTTCGAATTCCATGATCAGTTCTACTGTGTCAAGGGAGTCAGCACCAAGGTCATTGGTGAAGCTAGCTTCAATGGTAACTTCACTTTCATCTACCCCAAGCTTATCTACGATGATAGCTTTTACTTTTGCTGCAATGTCAGACATGTTAATTTTTTTTTGGTTAAAACGACTGCAAAGAAAAGAATATTCTTCCATCCAACCAACATAATTTAAGAATTTTTAACAGTTAAAAAATTCACATCACTGATTTAGTGACACTTAGGAAATATGTAAGGATACCAGATTGTGCCTGCCGTTCGGATTGTTATGTTCAATTGACATTCAGACCGATTATTACATTAAGATGGTTTTGTATTTTTGCGCAACACAAATCCATCAATCATGCCGGATATTGCCATTTTCGCTTCAGGAAACGGATCCAACGCCCAACGGATCATTGAATATTTTTCAGGACATCCAGCCATCAGGGTAAGCCTTGTTTTATGCAACAAGCCGGATGCATATGTATTGACCCGCGCTGAAAAGCTCTCTGTTCCCACCAGGATATTCAACAGGAAGTCATTCTATGAAACTTCCGAAATCCCGGAGTTTCTAAAGGCAAACCACATCGACTACATTGTTCTGGCCGGGTTCCTCTGGCTGATTCCGCAAAGTCTTCTGAATGCCTATCCCGGCAGGATTATCAACATCCACCCGGCTTTGCTTCCAGCCTATGGCGGGAAAGGCATGTACGGTTCAAAGGTGCATGAAGCTGTAATTGCTTCCGGCGACACCGAATCGGGTATCACCATACATTTTGTGGATGAAAACTATGATGAAGGGCGCATTATCTTCCAGGCGAAATGCAAGATTGATGCCGGGGAAACAGCGGAAACCCTGGCGGAAAAGGTTCATGCGCTGGAATACCGGTATTTCGCAGAGGTAATTGAACGGGTGGTGTTGTAGATACGGGGCATGCCCCGTATCTGGATAAAGGCATGCCCTGTTCGGGGAAACGGGGCATGCCCCGTATCTGGATAAAGGCATGCCCTGTTCGGGGAAATGGGGCATGCCCCGTATTTACATCCGTTTTAGCAATTCTGCTGTTTCCTTTTCAAAACCCGGTTTTCCGAGCAGGGCAAACATATTTTTCTTATATGCTTCAACCCCTGGCTGGTCGAATGGATTTACACCGAGGGCATAACCACTGAGGGCACAGGCGAATTCAAAGAAGTAGATCAGCTGCCCGAGGTAATACTCATTGATCGCAGGAATGGTGAGCCGGATATTCGGAACACCGCCATCAACATGGGCCAGCATAGTGCCAAGTTCGGCCTGGCGGTTGACCTCGGAAAGCCGCTTCCCCGAAAGGAAATTCAGGCCGTCGAGGTTTTCGGGGTCATTCGGAACGACAAGGTGCGTTGCCGGTTCCCCAACAGAAATCACTGTTTCAAAGAGGGTACGCATTCCTTCCTGGATGTATTGCCCCATTGAGTGAAGGTCGCTCGTAAACGTCACCCCGGCGGGGAAAATGCCTTTTTGTTCTTTTCCTTCACTCTCTCCGTAAAGTTGCTTCCACCATTCAATCACATAAAGCAGATTCGGTTCAAAGGCGACCAGGATTTCCACAAATTTCCCGCTTCGAAGCAAAAGATTTCGGGCTGCAGCATATTGAACACATGGATTATGATCGAAATCCGATGATTTCATGGCGGTTTCCCGCATCGTTACCGCACCATTGACCAGGGCATTGATGTCAAAACCGGCCACTGCGATCGGAAGAAGACCAACCGGAGTAAGTACCGAATACCTGCCACCCACATCATCCGGTATGACATAACTTGCATATCCTTCGGCATCCGCCAATTTTTTCAACGCTCCACGCGATGAATCCGTGATGGCAAAGATGCGCTCCCTTGCACCCGCCTTGCCATATTTCTTCTCAATATGCTGCCTGATAAGCCTAAAGGCAATAGCCGGTTCAGTGGTCGTTCCTGATTTTGAGATTACTGCAACTGCATACTCTCTTTTATCCAGTAATTCCAGCAGGTGGGCATGATAACTCTCGCTGAGATTTTCACCGGCAAAGACAACATAAGGATAACCGGAACCACCCTTCAGATCTTCAAAAGGATTTCCCAGGGCTTCAATCACGGCTTTGGATCCAAGATAAGACCCACCGATCCCGATTACCACGAAAATTTCGGCCATTTTCCTGATTTTCTCCGCATCCGCCTGAATACGGGAAAGAAAGGCAGCCTCCAGCTGAACAGGCAGGTCCAGCCAGCCAAGAAAATCGTTTCCCTTGCCGGAATGTCCGGCCAGTTGATTAAAACAGTTGTTCAACTCTTCCTTCATGCCAGGCCATGCCTGATCATCGATAAAGGTTTTTAGTCTGGAGATGTCAATTTTCAGTTCTGTCATGGGGTTGTTTTTGAACCTCACCCACCGGCCCCCTCTCCTGAAGGAGAGGGGGAGGGCGTCGTCGGTTAGTTTATTTTTTGAACGAAATTACTGATAAGGTTGACATTGGCAAAAAAAAAGTGTGCTCACTTGCCGGGAACACACTTTTAAATCAATAAACAAAATCCAATTAACCACCTGGCATTCGTTATCTGCTGAAAAGCTCCTGCCAAAATATTTTATTACAAATCCTGTGATGCAAAATTAACCTATTGAACAATCGGAATCTGTTAAGGAATATTAATATACGTTAATTTTTGTTAAATCAATACGCACCAAATTTCGATACCTTTGCAACAATGAACAGACGCATTGTCATTTTCACCATCATTGCCATGACCATTGCCCTTATCGGGCTAATGGGGATTCAGATCTATTGGATCCAGAGTGCCTCGGCCATCAAGGAGGCTAACTTTCGCCGCAGTGTAAATGAAGCCATGGTAAGGGTGGTGCAGAAGGTGGAGCGGATAGAGCGAAACAAGGCCCTGCTCATCAACCCTTACGAGAACATGCTTAACTTTAACCGGCATCTGCCATACGACAGCGTATTGACAGTTACTGAACTTGACTCAATAATCAGGTTGTACCTGAATATGCATGGGGTTGACACCCGTTACGAATTTTGTATTTACAAACCCGAGCGCCAGGAGTTTTTGATGGAACGTTCACAAAATTTCCGCAAAGACCTGATTGAAAAGGGAAATGCATTTATTTTGTTCCAGGCCGACATTTATACAAGTCCCGAATACCTTCTCATCCATTTCCCCCGCGAAAAGCAGTTTCTGCTTACCGAACTCTGGGGAATGCTGCTTATTTCGATCATCCTGATCATCGTCATCTTTTATTCTTTTACATACACTATCGCCACAATCTTCCGTCAGAAAAGGCTTTCAGAGATGAAGAACGACTTCATCAACAACATGACCCACGAATTTAAAACGCCAATATCCACGATATCCCTTGCATGTGAAGCGCTGAGTGACAAAGAGCTGAGGGGATCGGGCGAGTTTCTGGACAGTTATCTCTCCATGATCCAGGAAGAGAACAAGCGGCTTGCCGGTATGGCAGAAAAGATCCTGCAAACCGCCGTGATCGACAAGGGGCAACTGAAGATGAACAAGGAGACCATCAACCTGCATGAAATAATCACCGATGTGATCAAGAACCTCCGGATCCAGGTAGAGATCAAAGACGGAGAGATCAAGCGCAGGCTGAAAGCAACGAATTCGCAAATTGAAGGTGACAAGGTGCATGTTACAAACCTGGTTTACAATCTGCTCGACAACGCAAACAAATATTCACCAAAGCGGCCGGTGATACGCATAATAACTGAGAATGTCAGCAATGGCATTGTGATGACGATAGAGGATAACGGGATCGGGATCGGTAAAAATGAGCAGAAGAAGATCTTCGACAAACTTTACCGTGTTCCGACCGGGAACATCCACGAGGTTCGTGGATTCGGGCTGGGGCTGAACTATGTAAAAGCCATTGTAGAGGAGCACCACGGAAAGATAAGCCTGGAAAGCGAAGTGAACAGGGGAACCAAATTCAGGGTATTTCTCCCGTTTGTGATCAAAGAATAAAATCGTACCTTGGCCGATAATTAGAAAAATACCGATGGATAAAAATCAAACCCGATTACTTCTCGCTGAAGATGACCGTAACCTGGGCAATATCCTGAAAAATTACCTGGATGCCAAGGGTTATGCAACGACTTTGTGCGTCAATGGCCAGGAAGCCACAGACGCGTTTACCCGGAAGGAGTTTGACATTTGCATTCTCGACATCATGATGCCGGTCAAAGACGGGTTTGCGACTGCCTCGGAAATCAGGGCGGTAAATAAAAAAATTCCGATCCTGTTTCTTACTGCGAAATCCCTTCAGGAGGACAAGCTGAAAGGCTTTGAGATCGGTGCAGATGATTACATCACCAAGCCGTTCAGCATGGAAGAGTTGCTTCTGCGGATGCAGGCCATCCTGCGACGCACCGATGAACATCTCAAAACCCCTGGAAATGAAAATGTTTACACCATCGGCATGTACGTTTTTGACTACAACCGGCAAACCCTGATTAACGGAAGCAATGAACAAAAGCTGACATCAAAGGAGGCGGGGTTGTTGAAATTGCTGTGTACCCATGCCAACAATGTGCTCGATCGTCATGTTGCCCTTAAGGAGATCTGGAATGCCGACAGTTATTTCAATGCGCGCAGCATGGATGTGTATATCGTGAAGTTACGGAAATATCTTAAAGACGATCCCCGTGTGGAGTTGCTGAATGTTCACGGCGTCGGGTTTAAGCTCGTGATGAACATCTAAATCCGGATTAACCGATGAGGCCCCCCACTCAATTATTTATTGTCCCCACTCCCATCGGGAACCTTGAAGATATTACCCTGCGTGCCCTGCGCATCCTCAAAGAGGTTGATTTCATTCTGGCAGAAGATACGCGCACTTCGGGGAACCTGCTGAAACATTATGGAATTGAAAAAAAACTGGTACCGCACCACCTGTTCAACGAGCACAAAACCGTTGAAAATGTGCTGGAACGCCTGAAAGAGGGTGCGACCTGTGCCCTGGTGAGCGATGCCGGAACCCCTGCCATTTCTGATCCCGGCTACCTGCTGGTCCGTTCATGCATCCAGGCAGGGTTGCGTGTGGAATGCCTTCCGGGACCTACGGCATTTGTTCCCGCCCTTGTCAACTCAGGCATTGCCTCCGACCACTTCGTTTTCGAGGGATTCCTTCCCCATAAAAAAGGGAGGCATACCCGGCTTACCGCGCTGGCCGAAGAGGAGAAAACCATGATTTTTTATGAATCGCCCCACCGCCTGGTGAAGGCACTGACCCAGTTTACAGAGTATTTCGGGGAAGACCGTTATGCCTGTGTTTCCCGTGAACTTACCAAGATCTTTGAAGAGAATATCCGCGGCTCCCTGAAAGAGCTGATCGCCTATTTTGAACAGAAGAAGGTTAAGGGGGAGATTGTGATTGTAGTCGCCGGGAAAGTTTGACACCATGTGCGGACGATACTCATTTGCTGTTGAAGATGCGATGATCCTGGAACGATTCGGACTCAGGGTAAGGACCGCGATATATAAAGCCAGGTATAACTGCTCCCCCACCCAGAACCTGGCGGTGATCACCAACGAGGCCCCGGACACCCTGAATTATTACCGGTGGGGGTTGATTCCATCCTGGACAAAACCGGTAGCGACGGGGCATGCCCCGTCGCCACAGCATGCCCCGTCGCCACAGCATGCCCCGTCGCCACAGCATGCCCCGTCGCTACAGCATGCCCTGTCGCCACAGCATGCCCCGTCGCTACTGATCAACGCCCGTGCAGAAACCCTGGTGGAAAAACCATCGTTTAAAACCGTATTCCGAAACCGCAGGTGCCTGGTGCCGGCAACAGGTTTTTTTGAATGGAAACGGGGCGGTAGAGACGGGGCATGCCCCGTCTCTACTACGCCATACCATATCGGGATGAAAAACGGTGATCCGTTTTGTTTTGCCGGGTTGTGGGATAAATGGGTTTCCGGTGATGGTGAAATTGTTCATTCGTTTACCATCATCACCACGACGCCCAATTCCCTTATGGGGAATATCCATGACCGGATGCCTGTGATACTTGAACGGGATGATGAACAACGCTGGATTACCCCAAAGGCTGATCCGGCGCTGGTTGAACTGTTAAAACCCTTTCCGGCGGATTTAATGGATGCATGGCCGGTTTCACAATTGGTTAATTCGCCGCGAAACGACATGCCGGAACTCGTGGAGCGATCACAGGATTTATCGCTGCTGCTGTAGAAATGGGTTATGCCGCGATGCTATCGATCATGATTCTTCCAGGTAGTCAAGATCCTTGTCGTAGGTTTCTTCCATAAAAAACAACGAAATCACCGCCAGAATTATGGTGACTGATCCGACTATGGCAGCAGCCCCGGCCAGCCCGAAGGATCCCTTCAGTGCTTCAAATGAGAGGGTAATCAGCACCACGCCACCCCTTACAAAGTTGGGAACCGTAGTTGTTACTGTAGCTCTCAGATTGGTGCCGAACTGTTCGGAGGCCACAGTAACAAAGACGGCCCAGTACCCTATGCTGATTCCCATCACAAAACACAGCGCATAAAAAAGGTTCACGGAGATATTGTTCGCATTCAGGTAAACGATGATCAGTGCGGAAGCCAGCAGGAGAAAGGTGAGTACGATGCGTTTCCGTGAGCGGAAAACCTGGCTGGAAAAACCGCTGATCAGATCACCTAAAACCAACCCGGAATAACAATACATGATCGATTTTCCGGCGGCCACACTTCCGGTAACCCCAAGTTTAACGGCAAATTCAGGAGAGAGGATGATGAGAATGCCAACCACAAACCACATTGGTAGTCCGATGAGAATGCACCTGAGGTACTTCATAAAACGTTTGCGGTTTGTAAAAAGACTCAGAAAATCTCCTTTTTTGATTGCCTTATTCGATTGTACCGCGGCAAACATTCCTGATTCCAGCATTTTAGCGCGGAGAACCAACAGCACCAATCCCAGCAGACCGCCAAAAATATAGGCCCATTTCCAGGAAAAATAATCCCCCACAAGGCCGGCTGTGACAGAACCCAATATCCCGACAGAAGCAACGATGGTGGTGCCATATCCCCTTGACTCTTTTTTCATGATCTCGCTCACCAGGGTAATGGCGGCACCGAGTTCTCCCGCCAGTCCGACGCCGGCAAGGAACCTGGCCACAGCATACTCTGGCACAGTGGTAACAAATGCATTGGCAATGTTTGCAACGGAATAGAGTGCGATCGATCCGAAAAGCACTGACAACCGCCCCTTTTTATCACCCAGAATCCCCCATATTATCCCGCCTATCAGCATGCCGATCATCTGCATGTTGAGCAGGAACACTCCTTTGGTTACCAGATCATCGCCTGTGATTCCAAGGTCTTGCAGGCTTGGAATGCGAACGATGCCATATAAAACCAGGTCGTACATGTCGACAAAATAGCCAAGGGATGCAACAAGAACGGTGAAATTGAATGCGGGTTTGATATGGTCCCAGGACCAGGAGTTGGATTTAATCATGTTTATGGTTTGACAAATTAAGTTGTTTCAAAAAATTAGCCACAATGACACAGAAAAATTCACAAGGGACACAATGGCGAAGGTACCTTTAATAATGTCATTGCCGGATCATTTTGATGGTGCCTGTTGCATTTGCACCTGTTACCTTCAACAAATAAATTCCCGGTGGTAAGGTATTTAAATAAAATGTGTGTTTCTCCCCTGATGAAATTTTCTCCCGCAGTTTGCGCTCTCCGAGAATTCCGAAAATTTCAACTTCGCAAGGGTTATTGAAACCTGGATCAGAAAATTCCAGTGTGAAGGTGCCGTTATTCGGGTTGGGATAGATCTTAAATGAATTCCTGTCGGGATGAACTTCGGCATAACCATCTGCTGTAACAGCCGTTACCATTGATGCCGGAGCCTGCCCGCAGTACTGGTTGTTTGAAGCAATGAACCCGTGAAGGTATCCACCGCTATACGCCTTGACGCCCTGGTAAAATAGGATATTCTGACCGGCTATAAAGCTCGCGTTGCCTCCTGTCTGTACCTCAAATGTGGTTCCGTTTCCTGCAACACGAATTGTTTGAGTTGCATTGTAACATGAACTCACCCCACTTCCAATAGTCACATTCTGCAATAGGAGAACCGGATTATCTGCAAGAGAAACATCATCAACGTAGAGGTTGTTCCCCCACCCGCAAACACCCTGGAATTTAAGTTTTACCGACATGTTCAAGAATTCTTTCAGGTCGATGGAATCCAACCGCCAATCAGAGGCGAGGGCAGGCATGAAGGCATCGGTCTGATCAGGCCCGGTGGCCAGGTCAGTCCCTGACCTGTCATATAAAGGATCGGGATTCCAGGAATTGCCGCAATCGGGAGAGATGAACACTTTCAGCCCGTCACTGTATCCGGCGCCCCATCTTCTGTATGCGACCCTGAATTTCAACCAGGGGTTGAGGGTTCCCACCAGGTTTACAGGTGCCGTGATCATGTCATCCAGCTGACCGGCAGCATTGTAACTGTAAAAGTCAATAAATGCCGATTTGGTTCCTGCAGGGCTGCCCCCGGTGTTTGTGATGGTCCAGGTTGTGCCGGCATCGGGATTGCTTATGGTCCATCCATCGGGAAAGAGTCCTGACTCAAAATTGTAAGCCGCCGGCGTATTTGGCCCACCTGCCATTATCAGTGTATCGGCAGAGGTTGCGCCAAATGAGTTGGTTGCGGTGAGGGTGACCGTGTAGTTCACATTGTTTGTAAACTGAACCTGCGGATTTCGGGAGGCAGCATTTGTTCCGCTGACAAACACAACTGAACCGGGGGAAAAAGACCACAGCCAGGATGTCGGGACATTTAATGAAAGGTCGCTGAACTGAACCGTTGGCCCCGGGCAAGGAACCGAAGGGCTGAATGAAAAGTTTGCAACCGGCGGTGAATTTGGCGGTGAATAGAGGTCAGATTTCCAGAGTCCGCGGCCGTATGTCGCAGCAAGGATCCTGTTATTTGCCGGGTTTGCATTGTAGAAAATTTCCAGCTCCCTGACATCGACAACCGGGAAACCTGTGCTGAAATTCACCCAATCGGGCAGTGAGGAATTTCTGTACAGAACGCCTGTCTGGGTGCCGATATACAATCCCTCCACGCTGTTTTTATCATAAACAATCGTGTTTACGGGAATGTCAGGTATGGTTCCGGGCACCAGGTTCCATGTGGCACCCTTATCCATTGACTTATAGACTTTGTTCCCGCCTGTTGCATACACTGTATTTGGTTCGGTCGGATGGGCCTCCAGATCGGTGGGGGTGTTGCCGCCGGGGAGTGCACATATCGTCCATGAAGGGTCGGTTGCATTTGCATTTTCTGTTCGCTGCATCACTCCCCAGCGCACCACATAGAGGAGATCGGGATTTGGCGGGGATTGCTCAAGTACGTAACAATCGTTTGTTTCTCCCAGGGAAATTTTTGTCCATACCGGTGCGTTCGATGTAACGTCGCTGCAGCGCCAAACATTTTTATACCCGACAAACATTTTTTTCGGATCATTCTCGCTCAGGATGAATGGCGTTACCCAGTCACCGGATTCGTCGATGCCGTAAACCCCTCCCCCGGCAATTTGCACCTCTCCTGCATTGTTGAATTTCCTGTAGATTGAACCAAAATAGATGGTATGATAGGTATAGGCCGCATTCTGGTAATCGACCGCACACTCCATCCCATCTCCGCCGCCGGTGGCAACCCATCCCGACGATGTATTGGTATACGTGCCATTATCCTGAAACCCGTTGATTGTTTTTGCCGCATCGGTCTGGCTCTGCCCGATCTTATAGATCTGCCCGATGGTCATTCCAACGGTACAATCAGTCCAGTTGGTGCCGCCGTTTGCGGTATAATAAATGCCGCCATCATTCCCGGCATATAACCGCCCGTTTACCGGGGAAAACCCCAGGAAGTGGCAATCTGCATGTACGGCAGGCACATTGCAACCTCCGTACCAGTGCGAATTTACGGTCCAGGAGGAACCTCCATCCATCGATTTCCATACATCCACCCCACCTACATATGTAATTTCCGGATCCATCGGATCAGCAGCGATCACCAGGTCGTACCATCCCTGTCCGCCTGTTCCGCTCCCATCGCAGGACCAGTCGAGGATATTCGGTGTTGTTGACCGGGTGGAAAAATTCAGGCCTGCATCTGTTGATCGCCAAACTCCCTTGAATCCACTGGAGTTGTCGGATTGCAGGAAATAGACATAATTCGGATTGGCCGGCGTTACTGCGATCGCACCCCGCTGCCCGGTAGTTAATCCCGATGTGACCTGGGAGAACGTAAGTCCATTATTTGCAGATCTGTAGAAATCGGAAGAAGATTCGGCATAAACAATGTTCGGATCATCCGGTTTAAGACAGAGATCCTGAAAATACCCTGAGGCTGTCAGCGTCCAGTTCCCTCCGCCGTTTGTTGACCTGTAAATGCCATTTGATGTGGCAGCCAGGAAAATCTGGGCATTCCCGGGATGCTGAACCATTTTACATACGGTGGTATTGCCCATGCCGGCATTTGACTGGGTCCAGGTCGTTCCGCCATCCAGACTTTTGAATACCCCCATCCCCGGTGCATCACCATGATCACGGTCGCCGGTTCCCATCAGCAGTTTTAACGGGTTTGAAAAATCAACCGCAATGGCGGAGACACCGATGGTAGGCATGTTATCGGTGGTGGTGGTCCATGTGGCACCATTGTCACTTGTAAGCCAGAATCCGCCTGAGGGTGCTCCCACATACAGCTTATTCTGGTCGGTGGGATGGAAGGCTACGACATTCAGCCTTCCGAGTCCAAGGTACCCGGCTGGTCCCGGCGACGGGATTGTTGAAGGACCGAGTGAAATCCAGCTACCGGTGGCGGAACGGTTTGCCTGGCTGAACCGGGTCCATTCCTTGTAAACGGCATCAGGCCGCGGTTTTTTCCCATCAGGTGATACACGGTCACGCATGATGTATTCCCATCTTTTAAAAACTTTCCACCCACAACCTTTGGTAACCGGCCTGTTTTTCCAGTATTTTTCGAATGCGCCAACCGTTGCAAAGTAATTTGCATCAGGATCCTGCATCATGCGGATCCAGTAAGGATAATCGGAAGTGTCGGCAGAAGATTGCCTGGTGTTGGGTTGTGCTGCCAGGTCATTAAAACCGGGAAGAGAGATCACTAAAATCAAAAAAATAGCAGGGAGACAATTACGCTTTTTCATATTTGCTCAATTGAAGTAAATACTCCGTGATAACAGCAAATACAAAATTAGGAAATAATGCTCTCCAGATAAAGATCTTCAACTTTTTTGCGTGCCCATGGTGTTTTCCGTAAAAAGGTCAGACTTGACTTAACACTTGGATTTTCAAGAAAACAATTGATCCTGACACGTTTGTACAGGTCTTCCCATCGATAAAGGGTAAGAAGATGGTTGAGGATCATCTCCAGTGTTTTCCCATGAAGCGGATTATTTGTCTGACTGACCTTCATTCAACATTCAATATTCGATATTTGATATTCGATATTCAAATCAACAGGCTGCACCCGCGAGCATCGGAAGCTTCAAACCGGCCGAGGACTTCAAACTGACCGTCGTAGTGCATGCGGCCAAGGTCCTGTGTGGCGATGAAACTGCAGGAGTCCTGGTTGGCCAGGTCGATGATGTTGATACCGCCTGTTTCTCCGGGGCCAACATAGCTCAGCGGATCATTTGTATCCCTGATCATTACTTTCATCCACGGGGGTGTGCTGAACCTGCCTTCGCCCTGCGACCATGCCTGTGAAAGCAGCTCGGTCATGCCATATTCCGAATGGATCTGCTCGATCCCAAAGGCAGGGCAGAGCAGGGAATGAAGTTCGTCGCGCGTAATCTCGGTACGATGGCCTTTCATCCCGCCGGTTTCGATCACGATGAGCGGGGAGTAGTCGCCGGGATAGCTGTTGGCAAAATCCACCAGTGCATACGTCAGACCGATCAGCACCACCTTTTTATTCCGGGCACGTCGCTGCCGCAACCGGGCACTCAGGCCGGAGTGACTTGCCAGGAAAAACCCATTTTCGGGGCTGCTGCTGATATCCATCAGTTTCTGGATCATGTATACGAGGGATGAATCGGGCGCTTGTTCAGGCGTTGGCGTAAGAGCCAGAAACTGAACATCCTGCGGATCCCCGTAACACCGTTCAAATCCTTTGATAAAGGACCGGCGATAAATGTTCAGGTCGGTCACAAGATGCCGGCTTCGCACCATGCCAGTGGTACCGCTGCTCCGAAAAACAGCCTGGGGAGGAACGCTGCCGCAAACTACCTCATGCGTTTTGAAAAATTCGATGGGAAGAAAAGGAATATCCTCCACCTTCAAAATGTTTTGAGGCTTTACCCCGCGGGCATCTGTAAAAGCACGATAAACAATATTATGGTTATACTGATAACTGAACAACTCCAGCGCATAAACCCCGAACTCATGTGCTGAAGTTATTTCAAATACTTTTTCTCTTGATTCCATGAAGAATAATTCAACAATATAAGGTAATCCTTTACACACGTAAAAGTTCCCCGGCTCATGCGTTTTCCGGGTCAACCGATTCCAATATTACCTGTTCCGGTTTCGGTTTTTTTTGTACTTTTACAGGCTGCAAAGGTACAGAATTAACATTGACCTGATCATGATGTTTTCTCTCCATCCCAAGGGTTTTCGCAACTGGTTGTATGTTGTCCTGTTCGTAAGCGGGTTCCTGGGAACATCGTGTGTAAAAAAGGAGGTCTATCCTGATATTCCAGTGATCGCTTATGAGGGTTTCGTCATGCAATTCGACTCCGGATTGTATGCCAAACGTGGATTTTTAACCATTTCCTTTAAAGACGGGAACGGAGACATCGGACTTGCAGAAAATCAAAAAAACCCTCCGTTCGATACCGGAAGCATTTATTACTACAACTATATCATCGACTATTATGAGATGCGAAACGGCACCTTCGTAAAAGTTGATCTTGATCCCTCTTTCAATGCAAGGATCCCGAACCTGACCCCAATCGATCAAAACAAGGCAATCAAAGGAACGATTCTTGACACC
>CAIYJU010000048.1 GCA_903926565.1 uncultured Bacteroidales bacterium | reverse complement strand
TATCCCAGGGCTGTTGGGCAAATCCAATAATGGGAAACATCAACATGCAAATGCAAATAAGTTTTTTCATTTATATCGCATTGAATATTTTTGAAAATCCGCTTTTGGTATGTATGATTCCGAAAAATGTTTAATTACTTTTCCCAGTTATAACTTGATTGACAACTCAAGATGCCCGCCCAGACCATCCTTGATAATTCTCTGCAAGGTCGAAAACCGGATATCCTTTGAATCCTTTTCAAGTTTTGAAAAATAGGATTTATTTGTGCCGGCAAGCACAGCAACTTCTTCCTGGGTCATCCCCTTTTCCTGCCTGGCCTGTTGAATTAAAACCCCAAGCTTGAAGGCTTCATATTCAGATTCCAGTTTATCTCGGTTCTCGGTACCTTTAACTCCATACTCTTTATCCACGAACTGACTGAGACTGGTAAGATTTTTATTTGCTTTCATAATATTCCTTTCTGATTTGTTCTGCCATGTTTAATTGACTTTGTGGCGTCTTTTGTGTTTTCTAAATTTCATACTATTTTACCGGGAACACGATGTGTGTTTCCCATTTAAGGGTATCCTTCTCCAGCAATGGGCTGGTGATATAAATCTCAGAAGGTCCGCCTGTTTCAACCTTTCCTGCATCCTTGATATAGGTGGCCAGTGCAATATAGGCCGGCTCCATTTTACTGTATGAACCAAAGTAAATCGCCCGTACTGCTTTATGCTGCGGGACAGACTGTATCTGGATGCGTCCCCTGCCCTTCTCGGCACTCTCAACCGGGATGCAAATATTCATGACGGAAAAAAGTGTCACCGGGTCCCACCTGGTATAGGTTGCAAACGGAGCACCTTTCTGAACCAGTTTATTGGCACTGATAAAGCCATACAATTCGCTGTATGCTTTCCCCATTATTGCCCCATATTCTTTTGGTCCGGCTGAATCAAGGACCATGACAACATTTTGTGCAGGAATTATAACCTCTTCAATGCGAGGCCAATCATTGCGTAATTCTGCAACAGTTTTAAGTTTTGCCAATCCTTTTTCAAAATCCGGACCCATCATTCGATCCATAAATAATCCCATATAACGGTTTATTGGATTATAGCCCAGATCGCCTTCATCAAGCCAGGATACTTTGGATGAATCTCCCTGGCTTTCAATGACGATTTTTCCTTTTGACCTGTATTTACCCGCGTCAAAAGAGAGATCATAACCGGTGAGCTGACCGGGAATTAGTTCTGTGAGCACCATTTCCCCATGTCCAAGGATTTCACCGTCCCATTTCATTGATGTCCCAACTTTAGCAGGTTCACCTGTAACCATAAAACTAACGGTAGAGTCGCTCTCTTTCGTCCATGCAGTCCATGTATGCCAAAGGTCGAAGTTACTCGTCAGGGCATAAATCACATTGGGGTTTGACCTGATATATACAACCCGCTCTACTTTGTATGTTTTGGGCAGGATAAGGCTGATAAGTAACAAAAGGACGATTGTTCCGACTGCCCAGTAAAAAATTTTTATAATTGTTTTCATGGCGAATGTTATTAGTTTTCCGGAGTAAAGTTAAAAAAAAGTCCGCTATTGCGACCCTTCGGCAGCAGCAGCGGACTAAAATCTTCATGGGAAAACATCTCCCCTAATGAAGGAATTTATCCTCTTCTTAAGAGATAGAGTGTTCCGATTCCAAGCAATGCCATTCCAAGGAGGATCAATCCCCACTCAGCCACTGTTGGAATTGGAGCGGGTACCGGTGCCACCTGTGCATCGATCAGCCATTTGATGTCTGCAGGGGCGTCTGCAGGTGTACCACCCGTCGGGTCGAAAATATAGAATGTACCCGGTCTTTGTGGAATTTCACTCATGTAAGCAGCAGGATACCATGCTACAGCAGCTGCAGGAGTTGATAAACCAATATAAAAGGGTTCGTTGGTGAACGTTGGTGGCGTTGCAAACGTAAAAGTGTTGAACATGTTTACGTTGGCATCGGTAAGAAGCAGACCGGCTGACTCTGCAACAATTGCTCCGGCACTGTTGAGAACAACAGCAGTAACGGTATTCCCGACGCTGGAGTTTGGAGCAGTACTGCTGTAAATAAATATATTGGCTCCCGTGACATTTCCTGGTCCTGTCATCTGGTACTTACTTGCCCAGATTACAGCACCTGTTCCGTAGCCATATGCGCCATGAGCAATTGGGCTTTCACAATAGGAGAACGTGCTATTGTTCACATTTACAGGGATAGTCTTTGTGTTGTTGAGCAGGTAATTCTCCATTTCGCCAGGAGTCACCGTAGCGGTAACATTTACATTTTCCATGGTTGTAGGAGTCCATCCTGTAAATTCAAATACATCAGAAGAATTTCCGGCAAGTGAAAGGCCCGACAAGGTGGCAGTATAAGGTGGGGTCGAGTTGATGGAAATTGTAATATCACATAGTGCTTCGTTCGCATCCAGGTTTTGAACCCTTACACTGATTTTGTTGGGTGTTCCGAAAGGAATTGGATCTTTCTCATATGTGTAAATGTTTGTAACTGAGAAAATATCGGTAAGTGCATTGTTCACAAAAGTGGTTGCTGGCCTGAAATTGGATGCAGCTAATACTGTTGGCATGCTGGCACTGCTGCGCTGTCCATAGAGTATACCCACAGGACCCCCGTAATTACAACTCGCAACAACGGCACCTGTTCCCAGTGTACCTGCCGGGTTTGAGAATTCCCATGCTACATATACACCGCCACCAGTGTAAGTGAACGTGCTCCCTCCTGAAAAGGGTACGGTGTATGCACCAGCTGCGATTGGGACAGTCCAGGCTGCTTTGTCACTTACCGTTGTGAATCCGGCTGTCGTCCAGGAGGAGCCTAACGAATAAGCAGTATTACTGGTATTCATTAAATAAACTTTAAAACTCCCAGTCTGAGATGATGCGCCTGCTGTGGCAACTAAAAAACCAATTCCATCAATAGTCTGACCGGCAGGATACCCGCTGGCAGCCATTTCGGCAGGTGTTATCAGGTACTCTGTCCGTTGGTACCTAAATGTATTGCCCGGACACCTGGTGTTGCCAGAGGTCCCACCCTGTGTTGGTAAAACCCATGACATAAGTACATCTGTATTTGGGTCGCTTGGAGGCATTTTCACATTTACGCCATACCCTTCTCCGGCACTCCCTGCCGGACTAGGAGGTGTATACTGTGTAAGACGTTGTCCATAATTTGCTCCGATAATAAACAGAGCAATAATTAACAGTAACTGCTTTTTCATAATCATTTGTTTAGGTTTGGTTTATAATGGTTATCTGAATAAAGTTGAATTTAGCTTGGTGAAAAAGACAGGAATTGTTATAATGGTGGTGTTAATTGACGATGAAATTAGTTATATTTCCGGTTAATCTGATAAAAAAACGAAAAATTAACATTTTTTAACATATTTTCTTGTTTGGAATCCTTCTTTGTTTTTCAGGGCTTTCAGGATAAAAAGGTTATTTTTGCGGCAAAATTAAGTTATACAAGATGATCATTGCTGTAACCGGTGCCAACGGACACGTTGGAGTAAACCTCTGTAAGGCGCTGCTTGAGCATGGGCACCAGGTGAAAGCCCTCGTGCATCAACACAATCAGGGAATCAGTTCTCTCCCGCTCACCATTATCCGGGGTGATCTCCTGAACAGGGAATCACTAACCCCGTTGCTTACCGGAGTGGATGTGGTATTTCATCTTGCCGCCAGGATATCTATTACCGGCGACCCGGATGGTATGGTAGCAAAGATAAACAGCCAGGGGACCATCAATATGCTGGATGCAGCCAGGGAGTGCAAGGTAAAGCGGTTCATTCATTTCAGTTCGATCCATGCATTTCAGCAACAGCCGTATGACCGGATGCTTGATGAATCCAGGCCCCTCGTCGGGAATATTGAAGGATTTGCTTATGATCGTTCAAAAGCAGCCGGTGAAAGGGCTGTCATGGAAGCAGCAAAAAATGGCATGGATGCATTTGTACTCAGCCCGACTGCCATCATTGGACCGGCCGACTGGGAACCTTCCCTGGCCGGGAATGCCGTGATAGATATTTATAACCATAAGATTCCATCCCTTGTACCCGGGGGATATGACTGGGTTGATGTTCGGGATGTAGTGAATGCTGCAATCGCAGCAATGGAAAAAGGACGTACTGGTGAAAAATACCTGTTAGCCGGGCACTGGCACAGTTTAAGGGAATTTTCCGGATTCATCAGATTGCATTCCGGCCGAAAAACCGTGAATGCTGTTTTACCCATGTGGGTTGCCAGGATCGGATTACCATTTATCGATCTTTACAGTAAACTGTCGGGAACAAAACCATTATACACAAGCGAATCACTTACCATTATTGCCGAAGGGAACCGCATGATCAGCAACAGCAAGGCAAAGAGTGAATTAAACTTCAACCCGAGACCATTGACTGATTCAATTAAAGATTTACTGACCTGGCTTAAGGAGAACGGATTTATAAAAGACTAATTTACAGATGAAAGATACTACTTTTTACCTGATTGTATATATCTGGATCGGCGTTGCGATCTTTATTTTCCCGGTTGTTATGCGTTTCATTGCACCCTATGGTCGTCACACATCAAAAAAATGGGGCCCCATGATTGACAACCGGGCAGGCTGGATTATCATGGAATTACCGGCACTCCTTGTATTTGCAGGATTTTACTTGTTCGGTTCCGGCAGTCACCCAATGGTTACGTGGATTTTCTTTGGGGTATGGGTAATGCATTATATTAACCGTACGCTGATTTTTCCATTCAGGATCCGAACCAAAGGCAAGAAGATGCCCCTGGCAATTGTTTTGATGGCGATCGGATTCAACTTTGTTAACGGATTTATCAATGGATATTACCTGGGCTCCATGGCATCAGAGGCACAGTATCCCGCATCGTACTTAATTGACCCGCGCTTTATCGGTGGTATTTCAATATTCTTTTTCGGAATGTTTATCAACTGGCAGTCAGACCACATTCTGATACACCTTCGAAAACCTGGCGAAGCAGGATACATCATTCCACGGAAAGGTTTTTTCAAGTGGGTTTCATGCCCCAATCATTTTGGTGAGATTGTTGAATGGTTTGGATTTGCCCTGATGACCTGGTGCTTTCCGGCCCTGGCTTTTGCAGTTTGGACCCTGGTGAACCTGATGCCCAGGGCTTTGCATCATCATAAGTGGTATAAAGAAACTTTTAATGATTACCCTTCAGAACGGAAGGCATTGCTTCCATTCATCCTTTAGGCGAAAGTAGCTGCAACTACACTATTATTCGATTGAAACCGTCAAACCACGCAGGGTCATCTCATCATACATTGGTTTGAGCTCATGGTAATCGCCGGTCCTGACATTGCATTTACCTTTGAAATGTGCTACAATAGCACACTGTTCAGCCTGTTCAGGCTGGTGGTCACAAACCTCCACAAGAGAGTCTATCACAAAATCGAACGTATTTACATGGTCATTGAACAGGTTAAGTCCCCGCTGGATTGCAGAATTATCCTGCTGAATGGGTGAAGGATTACCTTTGTGTTTTACCATTGACTTTGATTTTCACAGCAAAATTACAAATAAATTACAACCAAACCAGTATCTTTGGTTTGATATTCAATTACGGAAATGGAGTTTACTGAATTTGTCAGGTTACTTGAGAAACGACTTCAAAGACCTCTGCCGGGCAGAACTGCCCAGTTAAAGATGTCTTCAATGTCACGCATACGGGAGTTGATGTCATCTTCAATTCCGGAGGATGCGACTCAGAGCAGCGTTTTGATCTTGTTTTATCCTTTTGAGGAGCATGTAGGGCTGGTATTAATGCTCAGGCCTGAATACCCTGGGGTACACAGCGGTCAGATCAGTTTACCGGGAGGCAAATTTGAAGAAAACGACGATAGCCTGATATACACTGCATTAAGGGAGGCCAGGGAGGAGATTGGAATTGATCCGCGACAGGTTCAGGTTATCGGCCAGCTCACAGAAATGTATATTCCTCCAAGTAATTTCATGGTTACTCCGGTTGTTGGGTATCAGACCTCCCGGCCGGTTTTCCTGGCTGATCCCAAAGAGGTTGCAGCCATCATCGAGATAAAACTGGATGATTTGCTTGACGATGGAAACAAGATGATGAAGGAGATTAAACTAAGCCAAGGGTATTCTTTAAATGTTCCCACCTATTACATCAATGACAACGTAATATGGGGTGCCACAGCAATGATATTGAGTGAATTACGTGAAATTGTTTCGGAAATGTATTAACCGCACGCCGGAAATGCAGAACGAATCAGTTATTTGGTGCTGTTTGCTGTAAAGCAGAATGATCCGGGAATCCTGCCTGTCACATACTGCCTGATAAGGCTTCCGGCTGCATTGTATTGGTATGCCGAACCATTCTGAACATAGTCTTTTGCATCGCTGACATAAATACAACCAGTTCCCGGGTGGATATTCAATCCATAAAAAAGCCGGCCTTCAGGTTTTATCAGCGGTTGGGTTGGCAGGGTATTGGAAGTGACCGGCATTTGATAGACACCTCCCTTTAAATAATAGATTGTGTCGCCTGTTGGGTTCATGCACAGCCTGCTCGGAACCTGGGCAGGATCTGTGAAAGTAAATACCTTCTCAACAACCCTCAGTTCCGGGTTAATCCTCATCAGGGAGGGTGCTTCAAAATTATCATAGCCACCAGAGCACAATACCCACACTTTTTGTTTTTTATCAATAACAATCCCAATTGGTTCTTTACCTGATTGAATGCTGTCAACGATGGCATCTGTTTCTGTGTCAATAACAAAAATCTGTGCTTTACGCACCGCGCTTGGTTCACTGAATCTGCCGATTGAGGTTACCAGCATGAATTTATCATATTTGATTAAATTTTCCGTCCAGCTTGTGGTTTTGATTGTTCCTGAAACAGAATTCGTTTTAAGATCGATCACTGAAATGTAATTCTGCATATTGGTGGCATACGCCTTGGTTGAATCAACCACCTGAAGGAACCTGGGTGAATGCAGGCCTGAAATCGTACTGACAGATTTAAAATCTTTCAGGGAGACAACTTCTATCCTGTTGGAATTATTGATTAGCAGATATCCCAATTTGCCGGCAATCGTCATTGATTCAGCAACATCCCCGAGATTTCGGTTATTGGATTTGCTGAAAACATCCTGGACTACAGTATTATTGGTGTTATTAAGGTAGGTTACAGAAGCATTGCCCCAATTATAATTTCCTTCGTTGACAATGAAAATTCCATTTTCGTATGTAACGGTCTTTGTGGTATCCGGCGGTGTAATAACCTCTTCACGTATCGGATCTTTGGAACAGGCAGTCTGGAGTATGAGAATAGCTAATAACGAGTAAAGTACAAGAGGTTGGTGTATAAAGTAACTACTTTTCTTCACTGTAGGGTAATTTGTTTAACAATTTATCACCTGTTTGTTCCCGGAAATCCCAATTTTACTGTAAATGCAGCGTTTATGCCAGGCATTGGCCTTGACGGCATGGATTGGTAGTCGAGATCAAACACGTTGTTAATATCAAACTGTAAAGATAAAATAAAATGTTTGATATGGATGTTCTTACCAGCAATTATATTTGATAAGTTATACGCAGGCATCACGGAAAGGTTGTCTTTTGCTGTAAACCGCTCACTTACATAGCAGAAATTGTAATTCAGATAAAAATTCCAGCGCGCTATGGAGAATGTGCTGTTGAGTGTATTTACCGGGATATATATGAGTTGCTTGCCAATTTTCTCATCATAGGCGGAGCTCGCTTTTTGATAGGTTGACCGGCAGAAATTGTAGTTATTATCAAGGCTTACACGAAAATTAAACACTTCCCATTTGAAATTCAGACCGGTTTCGACTCCGCGTGCCCGAATTTCATCAATATTTTCGGGTTTCCAAAGACTGGGGTTTCCAATCACGGATGTCCAGGTAATCATTTGGTAAATCCATGAATAGTACCCGGCCATGTTAAGCTCAAAAAGGAATTTTCCATTTTTTGATTTATGGGTAAAGGCATACCCAAGTTCAACAGAATAATTCGTTTCCGGAACCAGGTCGGGATTTCCTGAAATTGCCCAAAACAAATCGTTGAGCGTAGGATATCTGTAGTTTCTGGCAAGATTCAGTGTGAATGATAAATCACATTTTTTCCACGGCAGATATGCAATACCAATTGCTGGTACGATTGGAAGGAATGAACCATTGATCAAATCTGCGCGAATCACCAGGGATGTCTTAACCTTTCCCCCAATGTCGTTACTGAGTTCAGTGTAAAAACTGGTCGTACTCCGGCTTTTTATGCCGTTATAATCATCGGATGCGACCTGGTCAAATGTGAAATCGATTCCTGGTTTGATGAGCATGTTCCTGATTCCAAGATAAGTAAACCGAATTTTGTTGATAACCTGGTAATACTGATGAACCACATTGATTGTGCTGTCAAGTGCATAGTGCATTTCCTGGTTTGAAAATGCAGTCCTTACCAGCACATTGTATTTTTTTTCAACGAATTTATAGTCGGCTACTGCAAAGAGATTCTTTGAGCTTTGCTTCTCATAGTGATCGTTTTCGAAGTTGTTTGTAGTTGGAGGAAGATCCCTGTCATCCTGGTTGTATCGGAATTTTACGGATACCAGATGTTTATCCCTGACCTTAAAGAAAAGTTCTTCGGAAATTCCGAAAATGGCGTAAGAAGCGCTATGCTGGGTGACCATTTTCGTGAGGTATTCATTATAATAGGGAAAATCGTTCTCAGAAGCTGAATAATTGAACTTGGTGTGCGATTGAAACGAAGAAGTGCCGGCAACAACATTGATATTGGAGGTGAATGTATGGAAACTTCCCAGCGACTGGGCTGCAAGAACATTTATTTTGTTATTCCAGTCAGGATTGGTTACAAGGTTAATAACCCCGCCAAAAGCACCTGAGGCTCTCGATATACCCGCAGCTCCATACAGAATTTCCAGTCCGTCGAATTGGGAAACTGGTATTTGTGATAAGTCAACCTGTCCGAGCATTGGAGAGTTGAGGTTGATCCCGTTCCATTCAACCTGTGTGTGCTGGGCTGTGGTACCACGAAAAGAAGGACTGGCCAGGCTGCCACTTCCATAAGATTTAATATAGATGGTTGAATAGTTGGCGAGAACCTTTGACAAGTCCTCGTTCAGATGATTGACAAGGAACGTTGAATCCAACTTTACCCTTTTAAATCCGTTGATATCAGATTTATATGTTGATTTCACCTCGAATTCTTTCAGGTTGAGGGTGTCCTTCGGTGTTTGGGCATACAAAAGCAGCGGGATGCATTGAATGCCGACAGAATACAATAAGATGAATATGTATTTGTTCAGAACGCTAATATTTTATGATTTTCTTTGTGATACAGGCCCCGTCATTCAGGGTAAATGTGGCTAAAAACACACCGGTGGGAAAGGAAGAGAGATCGATAATGGTTTTTCCGGAAAATATTTTTTCCATGATTATATTGCCAGATGGATTTGAAATTTTCAATATCCCCTTTTCAATTACCCTGGAATCAATTGTAACACGATCAAACACCGGATTTGGAAAAATCGCAATGGCTGTTGCCCGGTTGTCATCAGCGATGCTTTCAGTTTGGTTGTGAATCACCCCAACTGCATCGAGGTCAAAACCACCTGTATCGAAAGGGGTTGGCCAGGGATCATTAATTTTGTGTCCCTGTGAATCAAACGTTGCGAAAGGGGCCAGCAAACATCCTCCTGCATCAACAACTTTAATAAAAGTTACATGATTCAGGTCAATTTGGGAACTATAACTGATGTCATCAAGGTCGAACGGTGTGCCATAACCATGCCGGTATTTACCAGCAAGGTTATTGATCTTGGTGGCATCGATGGTGTCGAACGTGCCAATCTGTTGAGATTCCTGGGTTAGTGAAACTGCAGGAAACCTTACAAAATTCAGACCGTCGGAACTTGCCTCAACAAAAGCAAGTTCCAGAAATGAATCACCAAAAGAGTTTTCGAATACGGCAAAATCCGGCCCCGGACCATTTACGATCGGTATGTCGAAACCAATCACGGCAGAACCGCGGTCGCCAAGGCTTACAACAAATTCATCAGCCGGACCGCTTACATACAGGTTACTTCCATAATTTGTTTTGTTTGATCCATTATAGATGACCGTTGTATCAGACAAGTTGACGAATCCTCTGTCAATAGAGCATTCAGCAGCCCAGCCAATAATTGCAGAACTGTCCTTAAAAATAGCCGTAGTTCCTGACTGGCCTGCAGGAGGAGCATACTGGGCAAATAGCATTACGGGTACCGAGAACCAGGTGATAAGGATGATTATGTGAAGAGACCAGGTTTTCATCAACCTTTTTTTGGACAAACTATCAAATACAAAATTAGAAAAATTCAACTGTAACTGTTTATTTATTATTTTTGCCATGTTGGTGACTTTCATAATTAACCATTCATGTTCGCAAAACGACTTATTTATATAGGATTATCCCTGATGATAGGCCTGCTGGCGTTTTCCAATACTTCCTGTAAATCAAGAAAAGCGGGATGTGAAGCCAATGGTACTTACCAGTCAAAAAAGCATAAGAAGAACAAGAGTGCATATGGAACGCGCTACAGTTACAAGAGCAAACCTGTAAGAAAAGCGTATGTTATCAGAAATAAGTAATTTCCCAGTTACTTTTTCTTAACTTCCTCACCTTCTTTGAACCTTGTTACTGTTGATACCTTTCCCAGTTCATCATACTCTGTCCAGGCACCATCCTTGACACCGTTCACATATTTCCCTGACAGTTTTAACTTCCCATTGCGGTAATACTCTTTGCTTTCACCGGACAACTTGTTTTCGACGTAATTGCTGAGTGTCTGTATAGAATCGTTTTCGTAGAAGGTCTTTTGTAATCCATCAAAATTGCCGGCTTTATAGTTGTATTCGGCAATGCGTTGTCCATTTTTATTGTTCCATTTTGAACTGCCATTTTTCAGATCATCCAGGTAATATGATTCTTCCTGGATTTTTGCATTTTCATAGAACTGACGGTAAACACCATTTTTTTTACCGAGTAAATAGTCCGTTTCAGAAACAGGCATTTCGTTGTATTGGCTGTATAAGACACTCTGCCCATGAGTCAATCCATTTTTAAAATGTTCGACGAGAGATATTTTTCCTTTCCTGTCAAACTGGATTGAAATTCCTTCTTTCACTCCGTTGGTGTAATATTCAACCTTATAGATCACATTGGTAGGGTAATATCCAACCCAGTCTCTGACTTTTTTATTATCAGCATAAAACCCTTTGTAGGTAAGTTCACCCCGTTTTTCAATCCAGTAGCCATACATGCTGCCATTGGCATCTTTCCGATTTATGGTGTCAGGAACCTTATTATCATTTGCAGCATCCTGTGCATTCATATTGAGGGAAACTGACAGTAACAATGCGAAAATGATTATAATATTCTTTTTCATGAATGTTTTAATTTAGGGTACAAATTTAATCCAATTCGGCATATAAATCAAAGCTTTCGGCCCTGGTGATGTTGACGTTGTAAAATAATCCCGGGACCAGTTTTTTACCACCGCTGCTTATTAAAACCTCGTTATCCACTTCAGGGGAGTCATGTTCCGTGCGGGCAACATAATAATCGCCCTCCTTCCTGTCAATCAACACCTTCAAGGTCTGGCCAGTTTTCTGCTGGTTAATTGAAAGGGAGATGCCTTCCTGTACTTCCATCAGCTCCCCTACCCTTTCCATTTTGCGTTTTGCAGGAACAGAATCCTTTAATGTAAACGCAGAAGTATTCTCCTCGTGAGAGTATGAAAATACACCAAGCCTGTCGAATCTGTATTCTTCAATAAAACCCCTGAGTTCCCTGAACTCCTTCTCCGTTTCACCGGGATAACCGGTAATCAGGGTGGTTCTCAACGCAACGCCCGGGATGGTCTTGCGAATCTTCTCAACAAGTTTCCGGGTGGTTGTACCATCCATACCGCGATGCATCGATTTCAGGATGCGGTCGCTGATGTGCTGTAAAGGCATGTCAATGTAGTTGCAGATGTTGTGATGCGATCTGACAACATCAAGCAACTCCTCAGGAAATCCATCCGGGTAGGTATAATGCAGGCGTATCCATTCCAGACCTTTCAGATTGGCAAGGGTATCGAGCAATTCGGGAATAAGTCTTTTTCTGTATATGTCGAGACCGTAATAGGTTGTATCCTGTGAGATGATGTTGATCTCTTTGATGCCTGATAAAACCAGGCGGGAGGCTTCGCTCACAATATCTTCCATTGGTCTGCTGATGTGCTTACCCCGAATGACAGGAATAGCACAAAAAGAACATTTCCGGTCGCACCCTTCGGCGATTTTCAGATAGGCATAATGTGAAGGTGTTGTAAGCCTGCGTTCACCCACAAGGTCTGTTCTATAGGTGCCACCTATATGGTTGACTATTTTTTTCAGGTCGTTTACCCCGAAAAACGCATCCACTTCAGGGATCTCTTCCTTCATTTTCGAAAGATACCGTTCAGAGAGGCAACCCATCACATACACATGTTCAATCAGGCCAAGTTGTTTGGCCTGTACATACTGCAATATCGTATCGATGGACTCCTGCTTGGCATCATTGATAAACCCGCAGGTGTTGATGATGGCGGTATCTATTTTCTTATGATCAACCGGGTCGAAAACAAGTTTGAATTTATTGGCTTCCAACTGGCGCATCAGAAGTTCGGAGTCGATCAGGTTTTTGGCACAACCCAGCGATATCAGGCCGATCTTGTGAATTCCGGATTTTGTTTTCAAGAATTTCAGGATTAATTAAAGAGGCTGTCAACAAATTCGACACGGTTGAATACCTGTAAATCTTCAAGACCTTCACCGACGCCGATATATTTTACAGGAATTTTAAACTGGTCGGAAATGCCGATTACGACACCACCCTTTGCTGTTCCGTCAAGTTTGGTCAGTGCGAGGGTGTTGACATCGGTGGCAGCAGTAAACTGTTTAGCCTGCTCAAAAGCATTCTGGCCCGTAGATGCATCAAGCACCAGCAACACTTCGTGCGGGGCATCGGGTATTAGTTTCTGAACGACCTTCCTGATCTTCGAAAGTTCATTCATGAGGTTGATTTTATTATGCAGGCGACCTGCTGTGTCGATGATGACGACATCCGTGTTTCTTGCAATGGCTGATTTCACGGTGTCGTAAGCCACGGAAGCCGGATCGGCCCCCATTCCCTGGTTGACGATGGGTACCCCTACCCTTTCGGCCCATATTGTGATCTGCTCAACGGCGGCAGCCCTGAAGGTATCAGCTGCACCAATCAGGACTGATTTACCTGACTTTTTGAACTGGTAGGCGAGTTTGCCGATGGTGGTTGTTTTTCCAACCCCATTCACTCCGACAACCATGATTACATAAGGCTTTTTGTTGTCAGGGACGGAGAATTCTGTAAAATCAAGGATGTTGTTTTCCTGAAGGAGGGCGACAATCTCTTCTTTGAGCAGGTTATTCAGCTCACTGGTTCCAAGATACTTGTCTTTTGATGCCCGTTTTTGAATACGTTCAATGATTCGTAACGTGGTTTCCACCCCAACATCGGAAGATACAAGGATCTCCTCCAGGTTATCGAGGACTTCATCATCAACCGTGGACTTTCCAACGATGGCTTTTGAAATCCTGGTAAAGATGTTGGATTTCGTTTTTTCCAGTCCCTGGTCAAGACGTTCTTTTTTCTCGCGAGAGAAGATGTTGAAGAATCCCATAAAACGACTTTTTATAATAAAAAAAGCTTTTTTCCGGGGAAAAAAGCTTTTCAGCAGGAAAAAATATTTTGTTAGTTTTCTTTGGTTGCTAAGAAATCTTTAAGCATTTCATTGGCAACAATCGTTTCCTTGAAAACAAAGGCTCCTGATTTTGGGGACTTCACCATGCGGATGACTTTTGTAAAATCTTTTCCGGAGGTAGCTTTAAACGAAGCAACTACTTTCTTTGCCATATCCTAAGTTATTTAATTTCTTTATGAACTGTAACTTTCTTTAAATAGGAATTGTACTTTTTCAGTTCAATTCTTTCAGGTGTATTTTTTTTATTCTTTTTGGTAATGTATCTTGAAATGCCGGGAATACCTGCAGCTCTTTGTTCAGTACATTCTAGAATTACCTGAATCCGTTGGTCTTTGCTCTTTTTTGCCATCTTCTGAATTCTTTATTTTTCGGGACTGCAAAATTAAACTTTTTCCCGGAAAAACAAAAATTATTTCTACTTTTATTTGCTGAATGCTATTTTTCAGTATTTACTGTGTCCTGAAGCATGAAAAGAAACCACTAAGACACTAAGAACACTAAGGGCCACTAAGATAATTCCAAGTGTTTCCTCAGTGATCTTACTGCCTGAGTGGTTTAATTATTACCACTAATAACCATAATTTGAATCTCTGGAATTCATATATACAAGGTTTTAAGGCTTATCTTCAGTTAGAGAAATCACTATCAAAGAACTCTGTAGAAGCTTATCTTCACGATGTTGCAAAGATAACGCAATTTATCGAAATGCAGGGTTTAACGATCGGTCCGGAGATGCTGGAATTGCAACATTTTCAGGCTTTTTTGCAGTGGATTACCGAGTTGGGAATGACTGCACGAACACAGGCAAGAGTTATTTCGGGATTACGTGCATTTTACCATTATCTGCTGGTTGAGAATATTGTTCAGAAAGACCCGACAGAATTGATTGACTCTCCAAAGCTGGGATTGAAGCTGCCGGTGACACTGAATGTAATTGAGATTGACCAGATGATCGGCAAACTGGATCTCAGCAAACCGGAGGAGAAAAGAAACAAAGCCATGCTGGAAACCCTTTATGGATGCGGATTGAGGGTGTCAGAGCTGATCAACCTGAAAATATCAAACCTCTTTTTCAGGGAGGGTTTCATTAAAGTTACCGGAAAAGGCAACAAAGAGCGGCTTGTTCCTGTCGGGAGCATTGCCATGAATGAGATTACCTTTTATTTATCCGACCTCAGGCCAAAAATCCTGGTCAGAAAAGGCAATGATGATATTTTGTTTCTTAACCGGCGTGGTGCAGGGCTCTCCAGGGTGATGGTTTTTACCATAATAAAAAGACTTGCGATGCAGGCCGGGATTCAAAAAAACATCAGTCCGCATACTTTTCGCCATTCATTTGCCACCCATCTTGTTGAAGGAGGCGCCGACCTTCGGGCCGTCCAGGAGATGCTGGGGCATGAATCGATTACCACGACTGAGATTTACACCCACCTTGACAGGGATTATCTGAGAAGCACGATCATTCAGTACCATCCACGGTCGTAACACGCCACACCATCGATGCATGAATACGATGACCGGGCTATTTAAACGGTGAATTCGGCTCCTTTGCCATATGATTATAAACCATTTTATCCATGAACTTCGGAAAAAATTTATTAAGGAGTACAGTAAGTTTTCCCATGGTTGTAAGGGTCAGGCGGTCCTGTTTGCGATCTATGGCTGTGACGATATGACGGGCGACCGCTTCTGCCGGCATGAGTTTCCCTTCATCAAGCGGTGTTTCACCCTGTGATGTTCCATCCTTTGACAGAGCGACATTACGGATGTTTGAGGCGGTAAATCCCGGACATGCAATGAGCACATGAAGCCCTTTTTTCATGTTCTCGATGCGCACAACTTCAAGGAACCCCTGCATGGCGAATTTTGAGGCGGAGTATCCTGTGCGGCCTGGAAGACCTTTGTAGCCTGCAATGGACGAGACTCCGACAAGAGATCCCTTCGATTCGAGGAGGTAGGGCAATGCGAATTTGGTGCAGTATACCGTTCCCCAGAAGTTGGTGTCCATAAGCTGGCGAAGTACATCCAGGCTGACTTCGCTGAATAATGCACGCATGGAAATGCCGGCATTGTTGATCAGGATGTCGATACGGCCGAATTTATCCACAGCTTTTTTCACCAGAGATTCACAATCCTGTTCTTTTGTAACATCGGTGCGCACATCAAGTATTTCATTTGTCAGTTTAAATAATTCGGGGTCAATAGTTCCCGATCTTGATGCAAGCACCAGTTTTGCTCCCTGCCTGGCGAATTCGAAGGCCAGTGCTTTTCCGATCCCGGAGGAGGCACCCGTGATGATCACTACTTTGTTTTTCATGGTTCTGCAAAAGTAAATATTTCATCCGATTTTATATCTTTGGTGAGGATTAGAAAGAAAGCTGATAATGACAGAACGTGAATTATTTTACCGGCATCTTGGTTTGCCGTCATTTTACCCGATGGGACTGCAGATTGAAAAGGCTGAAGGCATCTATTTATATACACCTTCCGGTGAACAATATATAGATCTCGTAGCAGGAATTACGGTGAGTAATACCGGGCACCGACATCCGAAGGTGCTTGAAGCAATCAGGGCTCAGCTTGACAAATACCTGCATCTCAATGTATACGGGGAGTTTATTCAATCGCCGCAGGTTCGGCTTGCAACAAAGCTGGCCGGCCTTTTGCCTGAGAAACTTGATTCCGTTTACTTCGTCAATTCAGGCAGTGAAGCCATCGAAGGTGCGTTGAAACTTGCCAAACGACATACCGGCCGCACTGAGATAATCTCGTTTGTTGATGCCTACCATGGCAGTACCCATGGCAGCCTGAGCATCCTTGGACATGAAACCCTGAAAAATGCGTTCAGGCCCCTGCTCCCCGATGTCAGGCTTATCGAATTCAACAACTACTGCCACCTTGAGAAGATCTCAACCCGAACAGCCTGTGTCGTTATTGAACTGGTACAGGCTGAAGCCGGGATTATCTCTGTGGAGCCATATTTTCTCAATCAGCTGAAAAGGCGCTGTGCACGTGATGGGGTGATGATCATTGTTGATGATGTTCAAATGGGCATGGGCCGGACAGGCAAACTTTTCAGTTTTGAGCACTACGATTTCGTTCCCGACATCCTGGTGCTTGCAAAGGCCCTTGGCGCGGGAATGCCCTTGGGAGCATTTATTGCTTCAAAAAAAGTCATGGACACCCTTGCATACAATCCCGAGCTGGGACATATCACTACTTTTGGCGGCCACCCTGTAAGTTGCGCGGCCGGGCTGGCTGGGCTGGAGGTGCTGTTGGCTGACGATCTAATTTCAGTGGCTGATGAAAAGGGGGCACATTTTGTGGAGCAACTCTCCGGGCATCCGGCCGTTTCGGAGATCCGGCGTGCAGGGCTTGCGCTTGGCGTTGACCTTGCCCAGCCTGAAAAGCGGGGCCTTTTCATGGAATCTGCCCTGAAAAACGGACTGATTATTGACTGGTACCTGTTTAAACCTGCTACCTTCCGCATTGCCCCTCCCCTCACGATCACCTTTGAAGAAATTGACCTGGCATGTGAAAAGTTATTGACCGTACTTGATTCATTATGACAGTATATCTTTTACCTGAAGAACCTTTTTTTCCGCCTGTGGATGAGGCAGAACCTGACGGCCTTGTGGCTATCGGAGGAGACCTTTCATCGAAACGATTGCTGCAGGCTTATGCTCATGGCATTTTTCCATGGTTCAGGGATGACGACGACGTTTACTGGTACTCTCCTGACCCGCGCCTTGTTATGTTTCCCGATCAGTTTATGGTTTCTGATTCATTAAAGCGAATTCTCAGGAGCAGCAGGTTCAGCGTAAAATTCGATACTGTTTTTGAGGAGGTGATCCGTGCCTGTGCCGAAGCTCCCAGACCCGGACAGGACGGAACATGGATCAGTGAGGATTTCATCGAAGCCTACTGTGAACTGAATAAGCAGGGATTTGCACATTCAGTTGAAGTATTCATGGGGAATGAACTTGCCGGCGGGTTGTATGGTGTATCCCTTGGGGCCGCATTCTTTGGCGAGAGCATGTTTTTCAGAAGCAGCAATGCGTCCAAGGTTGCATTCAATGCCCTTGTGGAACGGTGCCGGCAATATGGGTTCAGATTTATTGACTGCCAGGTGGAGACATCACACCTGGTCGGGCTCGGAGCAATAAAATTAAGCAGGAATGATTATATAAAACTACTGAACACAACATTGAAGGAGGTTACCATAAGAGGTCCGTGGTAACATAAAGATTTCAATTTTCATCCGGCATATTTCAACCGCTAAGGTGCAAAGACGCAAAAACCGTTTTGAATAACCAGGTCCTGGCGTCTTTGTGTCCTGGTGGTTATAAAGCCCTAGTTGATTCCCAGTTTTTTCCTGAGTTCTTTTGGGATTGCATTTTTATGAACCATGATATCCATGGTTTTCAGCCTCATATAAGATTCTGATGCGTAGAAATACCCTTTGTAAGGACTTCCATCGGTGCCCCATGAGTTTTTGATGAGGTAGTATTTGGCACCATTCTGGTCTTTGGCGATCCCGGTGATGTGCATGCCATGATCATCTGTAGTTTGATAATTGTCAAATTCAACCTGGCGCATCTCCTGGGTGATTTTTTTCTCAGGATTTGGCTTGTCAAATTTAAAAAGCAGTTTATCTTTCTCAGCATCCGTCATTTTCGACCATTTGCCACTCTCCATTCCGGCAATGTCAGCTACACTTTTGTCAGGCACCACTGCAACTCCACTTTTCCAGGCAAAACCTTTTTCACTTACATCTGCGCCCCAGACAACCGTATAACCCTGGCTGATTGAATTATCAAGTACCTGCATCATTTCATCAACCGGTACATTGTAAACTTCTCCCATTTCCCAGTTATCCGGTACTTCCAATATAAACCTTGAGTAGAACGGATGATGCGTATATGAACTCAGTTCAACATAATCATCGGGATTGAGACCCATCATGTCTGCAAAGGACCTGGGAGAATATTCTTTGCCTTTGTATGTGAATTTTTCAGGAACCTTACCAAGGTAGGCGTCGAGCAATCCGTTGAATCCCTGGTGCCACACCGGTGAGAGTTTTTTGTTGGAATTCTTCAAAACAGCTTCTACATTGGCTTCCAGCACGGCATCCATTTCGCCATGAACAGGGTTCGGCTCACCAATAGTCATTCCCGAATATGCCACATCCGGCATCATGCCATAATTCCTGAGCACACTGGTAACATCATGGGCAGCACCTCCCCCGCCAAAATTGTGTTTCCCGTTGAACCTGATGTAGAGTAAGGCTTTATCAGCGTATGCATTGCGCACACAGAACATCTCCGAAAGATCAAACGTATCCTTGCCTGTACGAAGCAGCTCCGACTCAAGAAATGAGATGGCCGAATAACTCCAGCATGTTCCCGAACGATATTGATTTTTAACAGCAGTTGCCGGAAGTTGTTTGACCATTGTGAAAACGTAACCGGAATCTGATTTCTTTTCTTTTTCCTGGGCAAACCCTGCTGAAGCAGAGGCAAAAAGCAGGATGACAATCATGAACAGATAAGATTTTCGCATGATAAAATTGTTAAAAGTGAGCATTGATAAAAATTGGCTGAGGAATAATTTGTGCCTAAAATAATATTTTGTGGTAAATGTAAGGATATCACCCTTACATGCCAAAGAAATTAGCTGAACAGGGAGAAATTGACGATAAATGAAGCGGGCAGTCGGACAGGTGGTTATTCAAACGGGTGCAGGTTGTTGAAGTCCGGGCGATAGAATTCGCTGCTTTCAAACTCCTGTATCCATCCGTTAAACATCCCCAATTTCTCCATTTCATCAGTAACCTGCTGATATTCAAAATTCGAAACCACCCGACCGAGGTTGACATGATTTTTCACCAGGTTGGTCGGGTAATATTGAGCCATCAGCGAAACATGGATCCGGGGAGAAATTTCTTCTGCAAGAAACCGTAAAACGCCCAGGCTGTTCTCAACATGTCCGGGCAAAACCAGGTGCCGTATAATGATACCTGATTCTGCAACATTATTTTCGTCGGTAATCAGCGAATTTCCTTTCTGGCGGTACATCTCCTTTAACGCTTTTGCGGCATATTCAGGATAATCACGGGCACCTGAATATTGCCCGGAAAGTTCCGTGTCAATATACTTAAAATCAGGAAGGTAAATATCGATCATGCCTTCGAGTGTCCGGAGGGTCTCAGCCTTATCATACCCATTGGTGTTATATACCCACACTGGTTTGTAGCCCAGGGAATGAATGATGTTGATGATGACCTTCATTTGAGGGATGAAATGTGATGGAGAGACAAATCCCACACGATTGACGCCCTGATCGAGGATGGTGGTGATTTGTGTGATAACATCAGAAAGTTCGATGCGATACAGATGAAATGTTGGTCGGTCATGGAGCCGGGGGGTAACCGCATGATGAATCGTGCGGCTTATCTGGTGATTCTGGCAATAGATGCATTGCAGGTTGCAACCGGCAAAGAAAATATTGCAAATGCCGGTGGTACCGCAGATTGCAGGTTCCTCTCCCCGATGGATGCAAATTGAGGCGATGTTGAAAGAAGCATCGGATTTACAAACCCCTTTCGATCCGGAGAACCTGTCGGCATGGCAGTTCCTTGGGCACAATGCACAATTTTTCAATTCCTCCAGGAGGTCGGTAAAGGCACCAAATTTCACGTCACTGGTTGGTATTTTCAGTATTTTTGACAAATATAATCCGGTAGGGTTCTTTTAAAATGAGGCTCACCGTGACTCAATAACCAGTGCAAAAATAGCGATAAATGGCAATCGAACTGAAGAACTATACACACATCATCTGGGATTGGAACGGAACACTGCTCGACGACGCCTGGCTCTGTGTGGATGTGATGAACGGGATGCTCAGGGAGCGGGACCTGCGCCTGAGGACATTGGAAGAGTACAAGGAACTGTTCGATTTTCCGGTGAAGAATTATTATGCAAAACTGGGCTTCGACTTTGATATAGAGCCTTTTGATGAAGTCGGGATGGAGTTTATCACGCGTTACAACCGGCGCCAGCAGGAAACCATTCTGTATCCCCAGGTGAAAGAGGTTCTTTCGAGAATTTCCGAAATGGGATTCTCTCAGAATATCCTTTCTGCACGGGAGCAAAACGAATTGATCACTG
This sequence comes from uncultured Bacteroidales bacterium, assembly GCA_903926565.1. Lineage (GTDB taxonomy): Bacteria > Bacteroidota > Bacteroidia > Bacteroidales > FEN-979 > CAIVAT01. The sequence continues at coordinate 27,983 of CAIYJU010000048.1, read as the reverse complement.
AGACCAGGAGCCTGGGCGTTTTCAATTATTTTGAACGGATCCGTGGCCTTGATGACCATTATGCCCATGGAAAAACCGATGTCGGATTCCACCTTATAAATGAAATAGGCATTGAAAAAGCAAAAATGCTCTTCATCGGAGACACCCGTCATGATGCTGAAGTGGCAGCAGAAATCGGCATTGACTGCGTACTTATTCCAAACGGACATCATAGCAAAGAACGATTACTTGAAATTGGCGTGCCGCTGATCGCATCATTGAGTTACTTAATTCAATAGTTATGATGAAATACCTTATAGTATTGTTTTATTGTACTTTAACACTTCTGATATTTCCCGTTCAACAAGCTCTTTCACAGGCAGCAAAAGGTCAGAGTATGCGGATGCATACCATTCCTCTGACAAAGAAAAACACAGTTGTGGCAGCAGCCAATAAGCCCCTTATCGGGTTTGTAAGTTTACGACCCTATTCAGAAGTGAACCCGGAGGTTAAGCTTGCATTTGACAATCTTGAAAAGTTCGGTGCATATAAGGCAGAATTCCTGACATTTAAGGAGTTTGAAAACCAGGGAAAAACAAACTCACGGTTTTCAGCAATCTGGATACACAGGCCTGACACAACCGTATTTGCTCCGGCAGAAAGCGATTCCAAACTTGTTAACGCACTAATAACGTATGTTGATAAAGGTGGCAACCTGTGGCTGACACTGCAGGCGGCACACTATATTAATCTACTTGGTTTTGAAACGGTAGAATTGCAGGACAGTACAAAAATCTGTATTGATGAGGGATACGGAAGGCGACTGGGATTTCATGCTTTCCGGGAACACCCTTTGTTTGACGGATTGAACGGCGGAGCATACATTTGCAGGCCCACAGTGGATATTACGTCGCGTATCACAGGCTTCTTTGGTGTTCGTTTACCCCGGCAGGGCAAAGTCATTGCAGTTGACTGGGATTATATTTTTTTGCGGGAAGATTCCAGACTCGTGCTGGAATATAACCCGGGAAAAGGAAAAGTTCTCGCTGTTGGCGGATACATGGAATTCACCGCTCCCAACAGCAATCCTGAACATCTCAGCATGTTCACCCAAAATTGCCTGAATTACCTGACGGGTCGTTATAAAGGACAAAAGGAATTCTATTGGGACTACTCCCCTGTTTCGGTGTTGGATTGCCTGCCGCGCCCTGAAACAGATCAGCTTCTCCGTCAGGTTCCACAAGCGGCAAAATGGGAAATGAATCCGTTTGACATTGCCATAAAGCGTCTGTTTGCCTCTGACAATTTCTGGGATGTTGCAGGTGAGCGCATGTTGACAATGGGCATTGAACAAGGTGGCATTGAAGAAGTTTGGGCACATCCTTTTATGGCCTTCCGTGATTATGAGGTGGGTATCTCGTTTGATTATAAAGACACGGTTTACTGGCTCAATGATGAGCGCCCGGAGATAGAGGTCGACCCGGCCTATTTTGCGCGGCAGTATAAATTTCCAAGGGCCTATCTCAGGGAGGTGGTTGTCAACGATCCCGACGAACCCAACGGGGTTATTCATTATGAGTACAGGGGTGTTTATGGAGCCAGGCTAACCATCCGTTTCAAGTCAAACCTGCGGTGGATGTGGCCTTATTCGGAGCGGGTTACCGGGTCCATCTGCCATTCATGGGACAATGACCTCCGGGCAATCTCGATCCAGGATCAATCGGGCAGCCTGAATGTGATGATCGGGGGAAATAAAGAACCGGTGTACCACCTTGCCGGGCAATTTGAAGGATTTACTTATAGTAAAAAGGACAGTATTTTCCAGGGAATTCAATCCGGCAAGCTGCAGGTAGCAGGACTGTTGTGTTATAAACTTGAGATGAATGACAACCTGGATATCGTGTACAGCGCTTCCAGCGAAGGTTACAAGAGTACTTTCTCACAATTTGATAAAACAATTCATGATCCGGGCCATGTTTACCAAAAGTCACGGCAGCATTCTCAGTCAATCCTTGATAAGTGCCTCCTGATCACCACCCCTGACAATAACTTCAATGCAGGTTATCGTTGGTCTTTGATTGCTGCCGACCGGTTTTTCGTCAATGCCCCGGGCATGGGCAAAGCGCTGGTTGCAGGTTATTCAACCACCCGTCATGGATGGGATGGTGGCCACAAGGTGAACGGAAGGCCGGGCTACGGATGGTATTTTGGACGTGATGCTGAGTGGAGCAGTTTTGCCTTGCTTGACTATGGCGATTTTGATAAAGTGAAGTCCCAGCTTGAATTTTTCAACAAATACCAGGACCTGAACGGAAAAATTTTTCATGAGGCAAGTACCTCAGGGCTCCTCCATTATGATGCTGCGGATGCGACCCCGCTTTATGTTGTACTTGCAGGAAAATATTTCCGCCACACCAACGATACTGCTTTTTTGCGCAAAATATGGCCCAATGTGAAACGTGCGATCAATTTCTGCTTCTCCACAGACACAGATCAGGACCATCTTATCGAGAACACCAATGTCGGTCATGGATGGGTTGAAGGAGGCGAACTTTATGGCTCCCATGCAACGGCATACATGGCCGGGGCCTGGGGCGCAGCAATGAATGAGGCTTTCAATATGGCGTTGTTCATGCAGGATGGAGATGCTGAAAAATATCACCAGGAGGCTGAAATGCAGAAAAAGTCCGTTATCAGTGATTTCTGGAACGATAAGCAACAATTCTTTGCTTATGGAAAGAATAAAGATGGCTCCTTCAGGACAGAGCAAACCATTCTGCCTGCAGTTCCAATCTACTTCGGAATGGCTGACCATAAACGGGCAACCATTGCATTAAAAAGCATTGCCGGGAACAATTTTTCAACCAACTGGGGTGTACGGATCCTGCGGGAGGACAGTCCCTGGTTCAAACCAACCGGTTATCATTATGGCAGTGTATGGCCGTTGTTTACCGGATGGGCTTCCCTTGCAGAGTATTCCACCGGCAATTCCATCCAGGGGTTTTCACATCTCATGAACAACCTGAATATTCACAGGAACTGGGGACTTGGTTTCATTGAGGAGGTGATGAACGGTGCATTTTATCAACCCTCAGGGGTTTGTGCTCACCAGTGCTGGTCAGAGACCATGGTACTGCAGCCTGCTATCGAGGGCCTGCTTGGATTGGAAGTAAGGGCCCAGGAGCAGAAAATCATCCTGGCTCCGCAGATGCCACCACAATGGGATTCGCTGGATATTCGTCATGTACTGATGGGAGACCAGGCTATTGACCTTCATTTTACCCGTAAAAATGGTAAATATGAATTCTCATTCTCACTGGATAAGGGTAAACCAGTGAATATTGAATTCATGCCTTCGTTACCTGCCGGCAGCCGGATCGGAGGTGTAACCCTTAACGGGACAGAGGTTCCCTTTACATCCTTCAAATCCTCCCGGTCGATTACCCTGAGTGCCTCATTTGAACTGGCATCGGCATGCAGACTGATAATCGAAGCTGAAGGCGGGATATCAGTATTACCGGCTGTAACAGATCCGAAACCGGGTGATCCTTCAGAAGGGATGCGGATACTGGCAGACAATTTATCGGGAAGTCTATACGAGGTTGAAGTTGAAGGTAAATCCGGAAGTACAGGGATTCTTGAATTCTGGTGTGGAGGGAGGGGTGTTTACACGGCTGAAAATGCCAGATTTCTTGATCGGTCAGGGCAGATTTTCAGATTTGCTGTAGATTTTGAACGGTCTGAATCCAGGTATTTGACAAAAACTGTTATTGTTAACCTTGAATAGTCAGGTGATTCAATTATCACACGAAGTAACGGGAAGGAGACACAAAGTGACACGAAGTTTACAGCAAAGTACCCGAAACATTAAATACTTATTAATCATAGTCATTGTACACATAGCACTGGGTGGATCCGGGCAATTCCTGTCAAACCTGCAGGCTGTGAAATCGGATGCACTTTATACGACCTATGCTGCGCCATTGGCACGGTCACAGTATAAAAATGACCAGGGATACCGGTTTCAATGGGCCGACGATGCATCGGGCGTGGAGTTTGTTACCAAAGACGGCCCAAATATTGGGATTGCATTTAATTATAACAATCGTTTGATTTTCAAACTTCAGGAACTTTACCAGGAGCCAATAGTTACAACATCCTACAGTGATCTGGTTAAGTATTATTACTATCCTGTGAAGGATTTGAGGGTAGAAGTCTTTTTTGTTGTTTACAGCTCTTCCAGGGCTATCCTTCAATACAGGATGGTGAATGAAGGTCTTTTCCCCTTGACTTTTTCGATTCTGCCATACATCTGTTTTTCTTCAAATGACAGTATCTTAACCATTGAACACCAGTCAAATTCTGAGAGTTATACATTTTCGTTGATTAAAAAGCCAGACGGCTGGATGGTCGAGCATGACATTCCGGTTGCAGACACCCTGACGGGGTTGTGGACCCTGACGGGGTGCGGCACCCTGACAGGGTGGACCTTCGTAAGGCCTACTGACTGCGATAAAAACAGCATTGGAAAAGAGCCATATGGAAAGATACTGGCATCAATGATCCTTCAGAAACGAAATGCGCACTATGTGCAAGGTGGTATTCAGCGCAGAGACTTTACCATGGCTCCCGGGGATGTAACGTCATTCAGGGTTGACGTCAATACGACTGAAACGAAATTCTTAAATCAGAAAACCTCTCGTCCGCTGCACATTAAAGGTGCATCCGGCATTACTGCGGCTGATGAAAACAGGATGTTGAAAAACCCCGATCCCGGGAGCCTGGTCAAAGAGGATGAGAAGGCATATTCGAATATTCCGAAATTGGCATTTACAGATAAGGACAAAGAGTTGTTATACTGGAGCACTTATTCGCTTATGCGGCAATGCATGTTGCCTCCAGAAGGTGAGTGCAAACATAATTATTACGTTTTTTCCCGTGAACCAAAATGGGGATGGGGATATGGCGGACAGGTATTTCATGAAAGCCTTGTGATGATGGCATATGCCTTTATGGATCCTGCCGGAGCAATGAATTCGCAGCGGGTTTATATGGATCGTCAGAGACCGGATGGTTATATCAATTACAGAACAGGGCCCTACCTGAACGAAACGATTGAAACCAATGGAAAATACACCAGCTCGGCGCCATGGTTTAATTATGTGAACCTCGAAATCTACAAAATTACCGGTGACAGGGTGTTTTTAAAGGAGGCTTATGCCTCCGGAAAAAGATTCTACCAGTATTATGTTGCAAACAGGGACTCCAACAACAATGGATTGTGCGAATGGGGCGCCCACGCAGAATTGGAATCAGTCAGGGATGCACGGGTGGCTGTATGGGACAAGGTTGGCTGGGCAGCCAATTTTGAAGGCCCCGATGTTAATTCGATGTTGGTCATGGAGGCAAAATCGTTGGGAGAAATGGCTGATCAGCTGGGTATGAAAAACGCATCTGCAAAATGGCAGGATGATGCCAATTCCAGAGGGTTGCTGATCAACAAACATTTGTGGGATTCTGTGACACGTTTCTATTATAATGTCAACAGGAAGGATCAGACATTTGGATTTCATTCTCCCGATGACCTGAAAATAAAAGAGATAATCGGGTTTCTTCCTTTATGGGCAGGAATAGCCGATTCCGTAACAGCATATCGATTGGTGGAAAAAATGCAGGACACCCTGGAGTTTTGGCGAAATTATGGCATTCCCTCACTATCTGCAGCAAATGATTATTATTGCCCGATCGGGTATTGGAACGGACCAGTATGGGTTCAATGGAACTACCTGTTATACAGGGGGCTTCAGGACTATGGCTATTCGTCAGTTGCAGATCAGCTTGCCAACAGGGTACTTGACAATATGATCTTTCACTTGAAAAAAGATCACATGTTTTATGAATTTTACAGTGCTGACGACCACCAGGCGGGATGGAACCAGACGTATATTTGGGCGGGGATTGCAGCACGGTTCCTGATTGATTCAATGAAAACACCCCCTATCAGTGTAAAAGGAAAACATCCCCGCTAAGGCGCTAAGGCGCAAAAAACCATTTTAACAGGAAGAAAATAATGTCAGAAAACCAAAATAGTAAAACCGCAATCGTTGCAGGAGCAACAGGACTCGTCGGAGAGCAATTGATCAACTTGCTATTATCGTCTCCGGAATATGGGAAAGTAATTGCGGTGGTAAGAAAACCTCTGGCAATAACCCATCAGAAACTTGAGCAAAAAGTAATTGAATTCAGTCAATTGCTGTCAGAACTTTCTGATATTAAAGCTGATCACGGATTCTGTTGCCTTGGAACAACGATTAAAACAGCCGGCAGCAAAGAGCACCAGCATGTAATCGACCACGACTATGTAGTTAATTTTGCAAGAGCCGCGTATCAGGCCGGGGCAAGCAGGTTCGCCGTTGTTTCTTCCATCGGGGCAAGCGCATCATCCGGTAATTTTTATCTGAGGACAAAAGGTGAAATGGAAGTTGATCTTCAGCAGATTCCTTTTGAAGGGCTGTACATCCTCCAGCCTTCTTTCTTACTTGGTGACAGAAAGGAATTCAGATCCGGAGAGAAAACCGGAATTGCACTCATGAAATTATTAAGCCCACTGTTGATTGGCAGTCTGCGAAAGTACCGGGGTGTGCTGGCATCTGCAGTTGCAAATCGCATGATCAGGGCAGTAAATTCTGAAGTGAAAGGTGTACAAATTATCAGATCGGACGAAATTGTTTAAGTTGCTAACGTTATATTAACCAATGTAATATGAGAATTTTTGTGGTTTCAGTTTTAATGATCTCAATGGGGTTCATTATTGCATGCAACCCCGACAGGGAAAAAAGCAAGCAGGAAATCGTTCAGACAGAACGGGAATTTGCCAAAATGGCTGCAGAGAAAGGCATGTCTGAGGCATTTTCATTTTATGTGGCAGACAGTGGCGTTGTGAACCGCGGTGAGAAACTTTTCCGGGGGAAATCGGAAGTCAGAAATCTTTATGAGCATAGCAGGCTCAAAGATGTAAAGTTAACCTGGACACCTGATTTTGTTGACGTTGCTTCTTCCTGCGACCTGGGATATACTTACGGGCAATATACATTCTCCTTCCGGGATTCGACCGGGAAAATCAATGAAAGCAACGGAATCTTTCATACTGTCTGGAAGAGACAGGCTGACGAAAAATGGCGTTTTGTATGGGATTGACCTGAGTACGATCAGTATTTTTTCACTTAAAGTATCGTAATAAATTACTATTTTCAAGCATTGGTTTATCCTAATACCTCAGTTTAAATGAAAAAAACGATCCTGATACTCTCTTGCTACTTTTTTACCATGATATTAGCGGCTCAGCAATTTAAGCCCATAGAGGATTACCTGCGCATCAGCGCGAGGGCAAATGACCCCCTGTATTCAACCTATGCCGCAGCCATGTCCCGTTCACAACTTTATGGTGATAAGGCATATAAGATGGATTATTATTCCGATTGCCGCCCGGTGACCTATTCATCCGATCATGCCGGAAAGATGTTTTGCATCTGGAAAGTGGATGATGTTGTCATACCGGCCACAGGAGAATACCTTGTTAAACCTGTGGTAAAGTTCACATTTCCGGATATGGTTATCCTGGAATACGAACCATTCAGGGGAATCTTTGTCAAAGAGACATTTTTTGTTTATAGTTCATCTATTGCAATGGTCGATATGGAGGTTAAAAATACCGACAAAATTCCCCACGACGTTGCAGCCTACCCCATACTGGAGACAGGAAATGACTCCCTTGAAATTGCAGGTTTCGATGGAAATTCAGATGGTTATTTAACCCGGCGTTACGAAAGTCCATACAGATTAATAAGCAGCCTTAAGAAGGAATACGGCTATCCGTCCATGGTCAGGGATTTTTTTACAAGCAACCGTGAAACCGCATCTCACGGAGCATATTCCGGTAACATGGATGACTTTTACAACGTGATTAAAACCGATTTTTATTCGGAAAAACGTACGGACACGCTGAATATGAAATCACAGGGATCTGTTGATTTTATTGCTTTGCACCTGAAGAAGCGTTTGAAACCGGGAGAATCTGTCAATTTCAGATACCTTCGCGGGTACCAGGCGCAGGCCGAAGATCCTGCAAAACTTGTCAGATCTGTTGATTCGGTTAAGAATTTCATCCTTAAAACTTATTATGAAGACAACCTCATCCTGTTTGCAAAAGTTCCCAGGATTGCATTTAAAAACCAGTCGGAGAAATTAGCCTATATCAGTGCGTTCAACCTGGCCAGAGGTTGTATGTATCCTCCCTCGGGAAAGACGAAGTACAATTTCTATGTTTTTTCACGCAATCCCTTGTGGGGCTGGGGACATGGACACCAGGTTCTGCATGAATCATTAAGCATGCTGGCATACGCCTATATGGATCCGAAATCTGCAGAAGGTTCCCAAAGGGTTTATATGGAGCAACAGCGTGAAGATGGTTTAATTGCTTATCGCCACGGTCCAAGGGGCTTGCAGGACTATCCGCATCAAAATATGCCTACCACCTCTGCCCCATTTTATAGTTGGATCAACCTGGAAGTATATAAGGCAGGGAAGGACAAGCAATTCCTGAATGAGGCGTACCTTTCAGGAACGAGGTATGTTGAATGGCTGATTAAAAACCGCGACAGCGATCAGGATGGAACGTTTGAATGGGGTCCGAATGGTATCATAGAAAATGTCCGTGACTGGTACAATGCAGTTTTCCAGGTCTCTGCCGAGCGTTACCTTGATGTGGACAAAGAGGATATCTCAGATGAACTTGAATGCCTGGATCTTACCTTGATGGTGATCAGGGAGGAGCGCAGCCTTGCGACCATGGCGGAAATACTGGGAAAAACCAGTGATATGAAAAAGTGGCTTGCGCTGGCTGACACAACATCCAAACTGGTGAACGACCGGATGTGGGATGAAACAACAGGATTTTATTATTCTGTGGATAAGAAAGACCACACCTTCAAATTCATGACCCGTGACCTCAAACGCCAGGAGATTATCGGGTTTCTGGCCCTTTGGGCAGAGGCAGCCCCGAAGGATCGGGCGGCACGATTGATCCAGACACTCACCGACACAACGAAGTTCTGGAGGAAATATGGCGTTCCAACTCTTTCTGCCCGGGATGAGTGGTATAGTCCGAATGTTGACTACTGCTGTAAATGGAACGGACCTGTATGGATGCTGTGGGATTACATGGTTTATGATGGTTTAAGGAGGTACGGATACAATGAATTGGCACATCAGCTGGCGGGAAAAATGGTTAAATCTGTCACATTACAACTGTCAAAAAACCACAATTACTGGGAATCATACAGTGCCGACAATGAAGTCCTCAATTGCCCGCCCAACTACATCTGGGATGCAATCATTGCGAAATTGCTTATTGATGAAAATCAGAAATAGACTACCTTTGCGGGTTGAAAAACGGTTTTATGAAAAAGCTTTTTCTCCTTCAGGCATTTTGGGGGTTGATCATTTTGCTCGGTATATCATCATGCAATACAGGTTATCGTACTGATATTCAGCATCTGCTGTCGCCAGCTGCATTGCCTTACATCAAAAACTGCAAGCTTATACAGGTCTCCAGTTCTGATACTTCGGGTGGTAATGAAGACCGGATCAGCATTGCCCCCGGAAAAAATGTGACGGTTTTTGATGCTGAAGGGCCCGGGATGATTGTGCGGATGTGGTTTGCCATTGATTCACGGGATCCGTATTTTTTGAGACGCATCGTTATTCGGATTTACTGGGATGATGAAACAAAACCATCGGTTGAAGTTCCGATCGGCGATTTTTTCGGATGCGGTTTTAAGCATAATCAATATTCGACCCAATATCTGTCAATGACCAGTGGCGGGTATGTTTGTTATTTTCCCATGCCTTTTGAACGTGCTGCCCGCATTGAGATTGCCAATGACACCAGGCAGGAGGTTAATGGTTTTTTATATCAGGTTGACTACCAGAAATTCGAAGGGGCACTGGAAACAGATGTAGCCTATTTCCATGCACAGTGGAACCGCAGCATAAGGACCAACTATGATTCAAATTATGTGATGCTGAATGCTGAGGGCAAGGGGCATCTTGTCGGAGTTAATCTCAATGTGCAGTCCTACGATGGGGCACTTGGTTTTCTTGAAGGAGATGACATGATCTATGTCGATGGTGAAAAGCGTCCTGCCGTTCATGGCACGGGAACGGAAGATTTTTTTTCGGGTGGGTGGTATTTTAATTCAGGAGCGTTTACAAGTCCCTACAGCGGATTGATATACAAGAATGACACGCTTGGCCAGATAGCTGCCTACCGTTTTTTTATCATGGATCCGATTCCATTTAAGAAAAATATCAAGGTCACCATTGAACATGGTCACGGCAACCAGGATATCGCAGATTACAGTTCAACAGTTTACTGGTACCAGATGGAACCACATAAACCTTTTCCATCTTTTCCGATTGCTGGCCAGCGGATCCCTTTACGGATTGTGAAACCGGCACGTATGTTTGAAGCCGAGAAGCTTCAATTCCGGCTGGAAGGGCTGAAGTCTAGAATTATGGATATGTCAGACGATGGACCTGAATGGGGAGCAAATAAACAGATTCTGATTGAATCCAGGGATAAATCGTCTTTTGGATTACCGATAAATGGGTTAAAGGAACCTGTTTATGACATGAACCTCTATTATTCAAAAGGGCCGGATTATGGAAATGCCGATATTTTTGTAAATAATATCAAAGCCGGTACGATCAGTGGTTATTCGCCACACATCCTGCCCAGTGGCAAGGTCACCCTGACAGGGTTAAGGACCCTGACGGGGTCGGTGGATATTCGTTTTGTGGTTACCGGCAAGAACGCCTTATCCAAGGGGTATTTTGTCGGACTCGATGGGGTGAGCATGGAGCCTCAGCGTAATTATATTGGCGAATGGTACATCCTTGGACCATTTCCCAACCCGCGTAAAATAGGTTCAAACCGGCGTGGACTCGATTCTGTATATCTTCCAGAATCAAAAATTGATCTCATGATGGATTATCATGGTGCATCTGCGAAACCAATTCGATGGTCATACGCAGAAACACCTGAAAATGGATGTCTGTCACTTGCTGACAAAATCAATCCGCATGAATTGGTTGTAACTTATGCGCTTACCTACATTTATTCACCTGATACCAGAAAAACAACACTGTTCGTCGGAAGCGACGACGGATCAAAGGTGTTTTTCAACGGGGAGGAGGTGTATCGTTTTCTGGGTGAGCGTGTTGCAGAGCCCGACCAGGCTGAAATTGAAGTGACCATGAAACCAGGCTGGAATAAACTCCTGCTGAAAATTGAGAATAATTTTGGCGCATATTCATTTTATGCCAGGCTGATTAATACCGGCAACAAACTTGTCGTGAGTGCAAATCAGAACCTGGAACCTGAAAAGAAAAAATGAAAAGCATACACTTCGGCGTTTTATTTTTTACAACCTTCCTGCTGATCCTTGCTTCATCAGGCAATTGCCAGGTTTCAGGTCAACCAGGAATTAAGCAAGGTTCCGCCGTACCGGTAAGCTTCTGTATTAATGCCAATGAAATGGACCTGTACCGGATGATCAACGAGTACCGGCAAACTTATAACCTCGCTCCTATTCCGCTCTCAAAGTCTCTCTCCTACGTTGCCGCATTGCATGCCAAAGATCTGTATTTCAATCATCCTGATCAGGGATCCTGCAATTTCCATTCATGGTCGGGAAAAGGAATTTGGACGTCGTTCTGTTATCCTAGGGATGAAAGCAAAAAAAACTCAGTGTGGGATAAACCGCATGAGTTAACAAAATACCCGTCCAAAGCTTATGAGATCGTATATTGGGAGAATAATCCACTCGTAAAGGATACCATCATGATGGTCTGGAAGATGGAGGGGTATTTCAGCAACTTTTTATTAAATACAGGTAAATGGCAAGGCAAGACATGGAATGCAATCGGGATCGCTGTTTATGAGAACTATGCATGTGCATGGTTTGGCGAAGCCGCTGATCCTGAAGGTGATGTGTTCATGTGTGGCAGCAAGCCTCCCAAACACACTACAGATTCATTAAAACCTGCGATCAAACCTGTTGTACCTTTGTCCAAAGCGCCAGCTGACTCAATTTCAGCTATATATTACATCATCGTTAAAACAAATTTGTCCGCTGACGCAGCCAATAAGCTGGTCAACACAATGAAAACCGGCGAATATCCACTTGCCAGGGTTCTTGAAAAGGATGGAAAACTCAGGGTTTCCGCCTTTGAATCTCCTGATAAAGCTGTTGTGATGACGAAACTGAAAGAGGTGAAAAAGGTATATAAGGATGCCTGGCTTCTGAAGAGATGATTCCAATATCCTGTTAACCTGTTTGCTTCATTACTTCCCATCCATCACACATCTGAAGCCCACTGTCGCATTCCGGTCAAGCCCCGGAGCAATAAGCAGCAGCATTTCGGGATGATCTGCAGGTAATGGGCCTCCTGTGACATACCAGATACTCTGGGTCGGATGGTAATAACTTCCACCGCGGATGATGTTGTAATAATAACTCCCGTTATCGTAAACATCATTGGTCATCTGCCATACATTGCCCACCATGTCCATCACGCCGAATGGACTCGCTCCCGTTGGAAATTTAGTCACCGGTGTTGGAAAATTCAGGCTGAAATTGCATTTGAGTGAATCCGGCTTGTTGCCCCAGGGATATTTCCGCATGTCGACTCCCTGTGCGGCATATTGCCACTCCTGCTCTGTTGGCAGCCTCTTGCCAGCCCATTTTGCGTATGCCTTTGCATCATCAAGATTCACATATACCACCGGGAGATCGTCTGTTCCCGGTTGAGGATTATTGTTAAACCAATTTTCAAGGTAACTGGTTGTATCTTTCGGAAGATAAGATGTTTGAGATATAAATAATTTGTATTGTGCATTGGTTACCGGGTACCTGTCCATGTAAAAATTGGGCATCTGAATATTTATGGTATCATTAAAATCGGGAAAGGGAATAAATGGGTCCAGTGTACCAGGGTCACGTTTGGTATAAAACCTGAAGTTTCCCCCGGGAATATGGACCATCTCTTTGGGAACATTTTTGGCCGGTAAAGTGCGAACTGATTTGCTGATAAGCACCGGACAGGCAATTCCGGGGGAGACAATCAGCTCATCAATGAGTTCACTGCCGTTGAAAAGTTGGACAACAATTTTTTCAGCGGGTTTCGGGAAAAGGGTCAGATAGTCAATTGTGGTGCCGGATACAGGATATATATGTTGTTTAGACAGGTATGAAGGGTTTTCCCCGGTCAAAACGATCCTGTCACCTGATTTACCGTTAAAGGACAGGACGCTGCCAGATCTTTGCAAGTTAAGTAACTTGGGAAATCCTGCGATGCAACCTGCATTCCCTTCCCGCCGCGAATGGAGCCATGCCGGATCAAAGGCATCAACCGTTACCGGGATGAATGATTTCGAATCCCTTATCACAGGCTTGATATCCTGATGATTCCACAGGTCAACAAAATGATATTGACTGATCATCCCGGAAGGATCCTCAAGCTCAAACAATGGAGAGTTGCACCCTTTCGGGTTCACGCTATAAACCGTGAAAATTATCTTTCCCTTTGCTTCCCATCGGTTAACATAAACAGAATCGATTAGAGCAGGTACGAGAGGATAAAATGAGTCATTCGTAAACACAGCCTTATTTTCACGCAGTATTTTAGTTGTACGGCCCATGTAGGCGAATTCCTCGTGCATCCAATCCGGTCGTCCGGGCCGCATGGTATTGATCTCCACGCCGTAACCATTAAACAACGAGATGGCAAGTTCCCGGTGAAGCCTGTCATCGGCCAGCTGCAACACCCTGAATATGGCAAAATCGGGTTTGATAAACTTATTCAGGTTCAGCGGAGGTGGCATAACCAATGCATCATGCACCCTGCCGGTAACGATACCTGGCATATCTTTGGGTATCGCCATACCTTCACTGTACATGATGATTCCCGGCTTCACGCGGTCAGCCGCAGCCTGCAGTTCAATGCTGGATGAGCCTCTGGTATCGAGGACCACACCATCTGCACCCGTTGCCCTTAACAGCTCCTCCATCCCTTTTAACTGGTCTTCCTTTCGGGTTCCCTCGTCCCACGGATTGAATGAGATGAAATATTTTTTTCCTGCATTGTGGGCGTGTTCAACCTGTTTGTGCAGTTCACCCAGCCCGCCGGGCAAATCGCGGTACATATCCCACTGGTTGCGCTGATCCAGCCCCAGCCTGGGCCAGGTAGGCCAAAGAGTGTAAATATCGAATCCGCCAGTTAAAGAATCGTATTCAATCAGGTTTTGATAAAAAGTGTGCTTCTGTTTTGAATAATCGTAATATTTTTTATCCCAGGCGAATTGAAGCAGCATCAGGTAGCTGTTTTTCATCCACTTAAGATCGTTACGCATGAACATCGAATTGTCAAACTCTGGTAGATCATACAACCACCTGTCACGGAACATGAGCCTGAGGCCTTCATGCCAGTCACCGGGGTGACAGTCTGCATATATGGAATACTCAACCCACCCGCCGGGTTTAAGCGTTACCTTCCACCTGTCGATGTCGGTTTTATCTTTGTCTCGATTGCCTCTTCGGGCCAATGCCGTCAGGGTAAGCGATTCATTGACCATGAGGCTGGAAAAGCCAAGGTGCCAGGCATTATCGGGCAGGACCACTCCTACCGGACCATATCCCGGGCGGTAAAGGCGTGATCTGCAGAGATAATCAGGCCATTCTTTGGTTCCTGCGGCAGTGATATAGACTTTATCCACGCTTTCACCCAGGGGGACAAGGTTTTCGATCTGGTGGGAGCCTTTCCCGGTATTGATGAAGCGAACGATGTACTTTATTCCAGGTTTGAAATTCTTCTCTGGTACAACCCACACCCGGATGGTGTCGGCCATTGTGAAAAATAAGGTATCGGCATTGACCCGGGGGCTTTTGCAAGCCCTCTGGTTAACACTGTCAATGACCACCGAAAAAAGAGGCTGTGGCTCCAAAATGTTCAGGGTAACCATCTTCTGTGTTACAACTGACCTGATCATGAACTGGTTGAGAGGATCAGATTCGAGCCGCAGCAGGCCGTTCTGAGCGAATAAGGTTGTTGACAGGCAAACCCATACAAACAACTGAATGTTTCTTTTCAAAGATTAGAATTTGGGTTAACCACAATAGGCACATTAGAACACATTATAAAAGCACAATAGAATTCCTACTGTGCTTTTCTAATGTACCTATTGTATCTAATGTGGTAATTTTGTTAATATTAACACGAACAAATCCTACAATTTGCCATAGAACAAATCCCGTTGTGAAAAGGCATGTTCATGTTCCAGCAGCCATTTCTTCCGTTTCAATCCGCCACGATAGCCGATAAGCTTGCCATTCGAACCCAACACCCGGTGGCACGGGACCAGGATGGACACAGGATTACAACCATTGGCCCCCCCCACTGCACGAACAGCTTTTACATTACCTGTGCGGCGTGCCAGTTCAAGGTATGAGATGGTTGATCCGTATTGAATGGTTAAAAGTTCATTCCATACTTTCACCTGAAACGGTGTCCCTTCAAGGTCGAGTTTCAAATCAAATTTCTTGCGTGAGCCATGGAAATACTCTTCCAGTTGTATGATACAGCTCTTCAGGCAGGAAGGAATATGCTGCGGCTTGACCCTGAAATCAAGGAAGTACAAACTACGTATTCCATTTTCAGAACCAGTTACTTCAAGAAAACCGATAGGCGTTTTAAGAAAAGCCCGTTGGACCGTACTCATGTTACTTAGTTTTAGCTTTCCCTGATCTCCGGGAAAAAAAGAGCATGATGAGTCCAAATGCGAGCATTCCACATCCGGACCAGAGGTTAATATTTATTCCAAGTGAACGGCCGTATAATGCGCTATCTCCGCTTGTCATAAAACCGAAAACTGTCAGCAGCAATCCAAGAATTGTAAACATCAGGCCAATCGGAAATTTGATATCTATACCCATTTTGTAAACGAATTAATGACTGTAAACAATGCATTGTTGTTTTTACCAGAAGAAGATTGTTAGAATTGTGGCGATTGCCAGAACCAGGATTGCAAGGGTGGATGAGCGCTGATACCAGGCGATATTCTTCTCCACATATTTAGGTGTGAGCGAATAGACAAGACCTTTCAGCTCTTCATCTGATTTTTTCTGAAGGGTGACCAGTGACAAACCAACAGTAACGACGGCACTCGTTGAAAAGGCAAAAATGGCCGTCCAGAAGTTCTGGGCCATTTCAACCGGGTAGGTATGAAGGTTGGCAATCCATCCCCCCTTGACAAGTGTTGCAGCGCCTTCAGGAACAGTCAGCCCATGGTGCAGCAAAGCGATGAAGAAACCTGCCAGCAACCCGGTGAATGCAGCGTTTCCGGTAGTTCTCTTCCAGAACATCCCCAGAAAGATGACTGCAAACAACGGAGCGTTGACCATGGAAAAGATGGTTTGAAGGAAGTCCATGATATTCCCGAACAGACTGGCCAGGTAAGCCGCTGCGATGCTGACGATCACCCCGAAGACGGTCGCCATACGGCCAACAAAGAGATAATGTTTGTCATCGGCAATTTTATCCGAGGTAACCGGCCGGATATAGCTCTGATAAATATCATACGTCCATACTGTATTGAATGCAGATACATTTCCTGCCATTCCCGACATGAAGGACGCAAGCAGCGCGGTAATCCCCAATCCGAGCACGCCGGCCGGCAGGTATTGTTTCAACAAGGCAATGATGGTATAGTCGTAATTATAATGCCCCGGGGAAATTTCCGGTAGTATAAAACCTGAACCGGGTTTATTCAACAGAACCAGGGCGGCGATCCCCGGAACAATGATCAGGAACGGGATGAACATTTTCGGCAGGGCCCCGATGAGTGGCGTGTTACGGGCGGCGGTAGGCGATTCGGCCGACATTGCCCGCTGAACGATCAAAAAATTGGTACACCAGTAGCCGAATGAGAGAACGAAACCAAGTCCGGCTGCAATCCCATACCATTCCACACCCAGTGGATTCGAAGCAGCAGAACCCGTGTATTTCCAGGTCGTGGTCCAGGTATCAGGTGCAAATCCTTTGGCGGAGACGATCGGAGCAAGTTGTTCCTTCATGCCCGACCATCCTCCCAAATCCTGAAGGCTGAGGAAAACAATCGGCAGCAGACCAATGACGATTATGAAGAATTGCAGAACTTCGTTGTAAATCGCTGAAGAAAGTCCGCCAAGATATGTATAGCCCAATACGATTGCTGCTGATAAAACCAGGCTCAGGTGGAAGTTCCAGCCAAGGACTTTTTCCATCAGGATGGCGAGGGCATACATTGATATTCCAGAGGCAAGGATGGTCATGACAGCAAAAAGGATTGCATTTAATCCCCGGGTTTTTTCATCGAACCTCAGTTTGAGGTATTCCGGAACAGAGCGGGCTTTGGACCCATAGTAAAAAGGCATCATGAAGAGTGCAAGGAAAACCATGGCAGGAATTGCGCCTATCCAGTAGAAATGGGTTGTCAGCATCCCGTATTTGGCTCCGGAGCCGGTCATACCCATCACTTCCAGCGCACCCAGGTTTGTTGAAATAAAAGCCAGCCCGGCAACCCAGGCAGGCATGGAGCGACCTGCTTCAAGAAAGGCGCTGGCATCTTTCATGTAACGCTTCAATGCCCATCCAATTCCGAGGACGAAGGCGAAATAGACTATCATGATGGTATAGTCAATCCAGCTGAGTACAAATCCGGTATCTGTCATAAGCAAACAAATTTATTAAGTAATTTTTATAAACGGTAACTTTGCCGCGAGAAAATCAAAAAAAATATAAAAACATTGAAAGCAAGCGCATTTATAATATTTATCACGGTTGTCCTGGTCATATATGGCCTCGTCAACAGCTATATTTTCATCAGGGGATTGCAGGCCATTCCTGCAGGATCCACATGGCGACCCTGGTATATTGCAGGGTTCTGGTTTATTGCATCCACCTTCGTTCTGGCAAGAATTTTAGAGAGAGCGTACCCGGGCGATTTTACAGGCATCATCACGTGGATCGGCTCCTTCTGGCTTGCATTCATGCTATATTTTATCCTGATCGCTGTGTTCATAGATTTAGCAAGGGTTATCAACCATTTCTTTCACATTTTCCCGCAATCATTCTACGAAAACTACCAGCAGACAAAACTGGCAACTCTGTACGCCTCTATGTTTCTGGCTACGCTGATCGTTGCCGGAGGCTTCATTAACGCGCGAAACCCGAGGGTAAAAAAACTGGAACTCAATATCGGAAAGGTAGTACCAGGAGCTAAATCACTTAATATTGTAATGGCTTCGGACATCCACCTTGGCACCATCATTGCGAAGCGAAAAGCCCACCGGCTTGTTGCCGCAATCAATGAACTCCACCCAGACATCGTGCTGTTTGCTGGTGACCTGGTTGATGAGGACCTGGCACCTGTAATCAGGAACAACCTTGGAGCAGACTTGCTTGAGATCAAATCGAGACTGGGGGTTTATGCAATCACCGGAAACCATGAATATATTGGCGGGGCTGAAAAAGCCGTAAAATACCTGGACGAGCACGGTGTAACTGTTCTTCGCGACACAGCTTTGTTTATCGATAAGCGATTTTACCTGGTGGGAAGGGAAGACCGTGACAAACCAAGGTTTACCGGAAAAATACGCAAAGAACTGTCTGAGCTGCTACAACAAGTGGACAACTCTTTTCCGGTTATACTCATGGACCACCAGCCATTTAACCTTGAGCGGGCAGTGAAACAAGGTGTTGACCTTCAGTTGTCCGGTCACACGCATCATGGACAGCTATGGCCATTCAACTACATTACCACCGCTATCTATGAAATCAGCTGTGGTTATAGACTGATCGGAAAAACCCACTTTTATGTCTCCACCGGTTTTGGCACCTGGGGCCCGCCAGTGAGGCTGGGTAACAGACCGGAGATTGTACAGATTAAATTAAACTTTGAATAGCTAACCTAACCATTTTATGCCGGGGATGAACCGAAACTACCTAACTAAAGAGCTTTTATGAAAAAAATATCGTTCAGAATCTATTCGTTAATAGCGCTTTTTGTCGTTCTGGTCGTTGTTGTGATCATTGGATTTTTCATTTTCTACCAGAGGGAAGTTCCATTAAAACCTCATGTAGTTGCCACCTTGCCTCCTGTGGCTTATGGCATAAGACTCGACAGTATGGACCTGGTACTTGGAGTGGTTGAGAATAACCAGAATCTTTCAACGATTCTTTCTGAATATGTACCTGACGGGATGATCGAAAAAATTGCGAGGGATACAAGAGAGGTCTTCGATGTCAGGAAAATCAAGGCGGGTAATCGTTTTGCAAGGATTTTCTCAAAAGACAGCTCAAAACGCACGATGTTTTTTATCTATGAGTTGAACCCAATCGACTTTGTTGTTTACGATTTCAGGGATTCCCTTAAGGTTTACAGAGAGAAAAAGAAAGTAACCCGCCTCGTAAAAACTGCAACGGGTACGATTAAAAGCTCATTGTGGAACTGTTTTATAGAAAACAAGCTGGATGTGAACCTCGGGCTGGCGCTTTCGGATGTTTATGCCTGGACCGTAGATTTTTATGGTTTGCAGAAGGGAGATAATTTCACAGTCATATATGAAGAGATGTTTGTTGACAACAAGATGGTCGGGATTGACCGTATCCTCGCTTCACGGTTCCAGACCAATGGGAAAGATTTTTTCGCGTATAATTTTGTGCAACAGGGCAAAGGAGTATATTTTGATGAGCATGGTCAAAGTCTGCAACGGTCGTTTTTGAAAGCACCATTAAAATTTTCCCATATTAGTTCGCGTTTCTCACGCTCACGGATGCATCCGATCCTGCGCATTGCCCGCCCGCATTTCGGGGTTGATTATGCTGCCCCGCGGGGTACTCCGGTTGTGGCGCTGGGCGATGGGAGTGTGAATCAAGCCGGGTTTCACGGAGGGTATGGCCGTTTTATCAGTATACGGCACAACTCCGTTTATACCACAACTTATGCCCATTTATCAGGTTATGCAAAAGGATTAAAAGCAGGGAGCCATGTGCAGCAGGGACAGGTCATCGGTTATGTCGGGAGCAGCGGGCTTTCAACCGGGGCCCATCTTGATTTTCGGGTTTACCGGAATGGCAGCCCTACAGATCCGTTAAAACTTGAGTCACCTCCTGCCAGGCCGGTTGAGGCACAGGATATGGAAAGGTTTAAGCTGGTAGTCAATAAAATGAATGTGGAGTTGGGGAAATGATTTTCACACCTCATCCCCTGACCCTTCTCCTGAAGGAGAAGGGAGATGCGTTATCCCGGAAATAATAGAATTAATTTTCCCGGGTGAAGGGGTGTTCATGCTTCCACATTTTCCAGACAAGAAAAATCGGGAACAAAAACCAGGGTGCATTGGCAAGTGTAACGATGAATGGGGCATTTGAGGCATGGGGGCCCCAGTACTCCTCGCTCATGATGATAAAGACATTGGTAAAAAGGATAGAAGAAAAGATGATGGTGGGGATACGGATCCACTCCTTCCCTTTGATGAACGCATAGATCGCGAAAGCATAGTAAGGGCCAAAGAACACGGCATCGAGCCATATTGTTGCTTTCCACCAGACAGGCCTGGCCCATTGCAGCGGGTCGAAACTTTTTCCCCACCAGTGAACCATGTCAACCAGGAAAGGAAAGGGCCATAATGGATACTGGAAGTTATCAGGATTTGCGATAACGAGTTGTTCCAAATCGACAATATAGGTTATGTAAAACAGGTTCAGAAAGAAAAAAGCAAGATAGATGTAGTCGGTTTTGCGTTCTTTTAATGGGATGGGTTGTCTCATAAATTACAGTTTAGACCCTGTCAGGGTGATGGACCCCGTCAGGGTGATGGACCCCGTCAGGGTGATGGACCCCGTCAGGGTGCATCAAAAATAGAAAGATTTTTCTTATCCCGTGCGTTTTTTGCAAGTTGCCGCGCAATACTCAGCCGGAACCCGGGAATGTTTGAAATAAAAGCGCCGATTTTAACACCTAAATCTGAATAGGCTAGTGTTTTCGGCTTCAGAATTAATTTCACCAGATGCCTTGCCACATCCTCCGGTGTTTTTGGTTTCGTAAACAACCTGGCAATGAAATTTTGCTGTTCGGCCATCAGAAAATCCTGATCAATCGAACCCAGCCGGGAATCCGGCAGTGAATCTGTTTTAATGTAACCCGGAAAATATTCACTGACAACGATTTCCGTTCCTGACCATTCAGCCTGGATTGTCCGGGTCCAGGCTGAAAATGCAGCTTTTGAGCAAACATATGGAGCATAAAACGGGATCCCCATCATGAAGCCAGGCGAGCCAATGTTGATGATATGTCCCCCGCCCTGTATGCGCATAAACCGAATGGCTTCCTGGGTCGCCACAACGGGAGCGATCACATTTGTCCTGAATGCTGTGAGCAGGTCAGCAGGACTCACTGTATCAGATTTTGCAACAATGATGCTCGCTGCATTGTTGATAAGCACATCAATACGGCCGAAATGTGTTACCACCTGACGAACCATCTCCCTGGCTTGTTTTTCATCTGACAGATCGACGGAAATGACCAATGGATTGTGCAGGTGAGAAGCCACTTCACGGAGTTTTTCCTGCCTGCGTGCAACAATGGCAAGCCTGGCACCGGCTTTATCAAGTGCCATGGCAATAGCTGCACCGATACCGGAAGATGCACCTGTTATGAGTATGACTTTATCAGCTAATTGCACTTTGGTTATTTACAAATGAAAATCAGAATACGAGGCCAAAAGTAAAAAGAATGTTGCTGGTATGTTAATAATTTAATATGTTTGTACGTATAAATGTAATTTCCATGAAGAGCAATATTGGTTTATTTTTCCCGGGATTATTGATCCTGCTCTGTTTTTCCTGCAATGAAAATATTACGACAAATGATGTGAAAGAGAACGAATCTGATTCAGGTGTTGTCATCCATATTAACACCGGAGCAGATGAGAAAAAAATAATTAAACCGGAAATCATGAAAGAACCCTTCGGAAAAGCTGACCAGAAAGAGGTTTTCATTTATACGCTGGTCAACAGCAACGGAATGAAGGTGAAAATCACAAACTATGGCGGGATTATTACCTCCATCCTTTTCCCGGATAAAACCGGCCATATGGGAGACGTTGTACTGGGCTATGACAGTTTGAGCCAGTATATGGCGAATAACCCATATTTTGGTGCCATTGCGGGACGTTATGCAAACCGGATTGCGAAAGGCAGGTTTACCCTGGATGGCAAAACATATAAACTTGCCACTAACAATGGAAATAATGCTTTACACGGCGGGTTGAAAGGATTTGACAAAGTGGTCTGGGATACAAGGGTCCTGCCCGATTCTTCTTCCCCCGGCCTGGAGTTGTCCTATCTCAGTAAAGACGGAGAGGAAGGCTATCCCGGAAACCTGAAAGTCAAAGTATTATATATTCTCAATGATCATGATGAGCTCGCCCTGACGATTGAAGCTGAAACGGACAAACCTACCCCCCTGAATCTTTGCAACCATACCTATTTTAACCTGAGTGAAGCTGATACCAGCATCCTTGGGCATATCCTTACATTGTATGCAGATCAATACACTGCCGTCAACAATGAACTGATACCAACGGGCGTGCTTCCTTATGTAAGGGGCACCGCCATGGATTTTAACAATTCTGTGCCCATTGGGGAGCACATTGCCAAAGTTAAGGGCGGATATGATCACAACTATGTTCTGAAGAAAAAACCGGGAGAACTTGCCATGGCAGCACAATTGTACGATCCGCGAACCGGCAGGCAGGTTGAAATTCTTACAACCCAACCCGGAGTGCAATTCTATTCGGGAAATTTCCTTGATGGATTGATCAGGGGAAAAGGAGGAAAAATGTATCAGAAACATTACGGTCTTTGCCTTGAAACACAACATTTCCCGGATTCACCTAGTCAGCCTTTATTTCCTAATACGATCTTAAAACCGGGTGAGAAATTTTCAGAGAAGACGGTTTACCGGTTTTCCGTCCTCAAATAGATTAATCAGGCAATCAAACCCCTGATGAATGCTCATTCTTACATTATTTACATATTTACATTTCAACCGATAATTATTTCAGAGTTCTCATTTTAATCCAGCATTTATGAAAAAACAACTTATAACCCCCATCCTTTTGGCGATCACCATGGCATTTTCATTTTCACAATGTAAATCACCCGGCTCAAAGCTCACCTATCCGGAAACAAAAAAAGTAACCCAATCCGACACATACTTCGGTACTGTTGTGAACGATCCGTATCGCTGGCTCGAAAATGACACATCGGCCGAAACAAAAGCCTGGGTGAAAACCGAGCAGGAAGTCACCGAGAAGTACCTGTCTCAGATTCCATTCAGAGAAAATATCCGGAACCGCTACAAGGAACTTCTCAATTATGACAAGTACTTCGGAGCCTTTAAAGCAGGTGAATATATCATCTATACAAAGCAGGAAGGTCTGCAAAACCAATCGGTTTATTATATCCAGAAGGGTTTGGATGGTGAACCAAAAGTGCTCATCGATCCCAACAAATTATCGGATGACGGGTCGGTTTCCGTTGGGCTTGATGGTGTATCAAACGATAAAAAGTACATTGCATATCATGTGAATAAAGGCGGAAGTGACTGGCAAACCATGTATATTATGGAGATTGCAACGCAGAAGAAGCTTGACGATCAGCTGGATTGGCTGAAGTTCGGTGGCGCTGCATGGCAGGGATCAGGGTTTTATTACAGCCGCTATGATAAACCTGCAGCAGGAACAGAACTCTCTGCAAAAAGCGAATTTCAGAAAATCTTCTACCATAAGGTGGGTGACAGGCAGGAACAGGATATACTGATATTTGAAGATAAAAACTATTCCCAAAGATATTACTATCCCCAGGTGACTGAAGATGAGCGGTATCTTTTCGTTTACAAGACCCCGGGAACGGATGGAACTGAAGTCCTTTACCGGAATCTGACCAACGGCCAAAAGGATTTCAAGCTTCTCTTCAAAGGCTTTGAATACAATTACAGTGTACTCAACAATCTCGGGGATCAGCTTCTCGTCAACACCAACGATGGCGCGGGAAACTACAAAGTTGTACAGGTCGATCCGGCCAATCCGGACAAGAAAATGTGGAAAGAGATCATCCCGGAGAAGCCGGAGAAGCTGGAATCCGCTTCAACCCTGGGTGGAAAGCTGTTTGCCAGTTATCTGAAAGATGCCAGCACCAGGGTTTACCAATATAAAACGGATGGTACCTTTGAAAGGGAAGTGCAGTTGCCTGCGATTGGCACTTCTTCCGGTATTGGCGGTTATGCCACCGACACTTATGCATTTTATGATTTTTCATCATTCACAAATCCCCCGGGAATTTATCGTTATGATCTCACTGCCGGGATTTCAGAGGTGTTTAAAAAATCAACTCCCAATGCTAATATCGACGATTTTGAAACGGAACAGGTATTTTATACCAGTAAGGACGGAACAAAGATCCCGATGTTCCTCGTACATAAAAAGGGCATTAAACTGGATGGCTCCCATCCTACCCTGCTCTACGCTTATGGAGGGTTCGGCTCCAGCTCCACACCATATTTCTCCAACACGAAGATCATCCTTTATGAGAATGATGGTGTGTTTGCCATGCCCAACATCCGGGGTGGCGGCGAATATGGGGAAAAGTGGCATAAAGGCGGAAATTTGCTGAATAAGCAGAATTGTTTTGATGATTTTATCGCTGCTGCACAATACCTGATTGACCAAAAATACACCTCAAAGGAGAAGCTGGCCGTCAACGGAGGTTCTAACGGCGGATTGCTGGTCGGCGCGGTAATGACCCAGCGTCCGGATCTGTTTAAGGTAGCCATCCCGGAAGTTGGTGTGATGGACATGCTTCGTTTTCAGAAATTCACGGTAGGCTGGGGATGGTCGGTCGAGTACGGATCAAGCGACAGTGCAAAATACTTCCCCTACCTTTATAAATATTCTCCGTTGCACAACATCAAAGACGGAGTTGAATATCCTGCCACCCTCGTCGTAACTGCCGATCATGACGACCGTGTGGTGCCTGCCCATTCATTCAAGTTTATTGCCACCCTGCAGGAAAAGCAGAAAGGTCCGAACCCTGTCCTGATACGCATTGAAATGAACCAGGGACACGGAGCTTCAGGTGCATCTTTGGATAAGATCATTGATGGTGAGACAGATAAATGGGCTTTTATGTTTTATAATATGGGGGTTGAACCTAAGGGCAAGTGAAGGGGTGCCCGGGTATAAGGTAGGAAGTGTTAAGTGTTAAGTGTTAAGTCAAAATGTAAAATAGTCGGGATATTTTGCATTTTGACTCTTATTAAACTATCTCCCTTACACCGTCAGAAACTTCAGTCAGATAGAAATCGGCATGGAGCCCGGTCTTTAGGGAATACTCCCTTCCAACCTGTTCGATAAATCTGTCCGCCACATCTTCACGTACCAGGCTTACGGTGCAGCCGCCAAACCCGGCTCCGGTCATGCGTGATCCAACAACACCGTTGATTTTCTGAGCTTCAGCCACTATGGTGTCCAGTTCAAAACCGGTGACCTCATAATTATCCCTCAAAGATTCGTGCGAAGCATTCATCAGGGCTCCGAACTGCAAAATATCACCTTTGAGGAGACTGGATACGGAGTTCAGCACCCGCTGGTTTTCAGAAATAACATGACGTGCCCTCCTTCTGATCACCTCATCAGGAATCTCCTCCTGCATTTTGTAGAATTGCATGAAGCTGATCTCCCCCAGTTTTGTCACGGGCATGACCGGGTTAAGGTAGGTTACCGCGAGCTGACATTCGGCAACCCGCTCATTGTACTTCGAATCTGCCAGTCCGCGTTGTTTGTTGGTGTTCCCAACGATCAGTCTGAACCCATGAAGTTCAATCGGGACATGTTTGTGTTCCAGAGTCATACAATTAAGGAACAAGGCATGTTCTTTCCTTCCAAACCCCACGGCAAACATGTCCATGATACCGCAATTGACTCCGACAAACTCATTTTCAGCTCGTTGTGCCATCCTGACCATGTCAATCATCTCAAAATGCGATTCCGGGATGAGGGTGTTCAGTGCAAATGCCGTTACCATTTCAATGGAGGCCGAAGATGACAATCCGGCGCTGTTTGGAATATCACCGCTGAATAACAGATCAAACCCTGAAAGGGGTATATTCGCCTGCCTGAACTGGTCGAAAATGCCCAGGGGATAGTTCACCCATTGTTTCTCAACTCTTTTTGACAACTCTTTCAGCGGAATTTCTACACGGAAATCCATATTTGTTGAGGTGAGCCGCACCAGGTCATCCGCATTTTGACGGATTGCCAGGTAAGTACCATATTGTATAGCAAAAGGCAGGACAAACCCTCCATTGTAATCAGTGTGTTCTCCTATCAGGTTAACCCGGCCGGGGGCAAAAAAAGTGCGCGGTTTTAATTCGCTATTGCCGAATAAACCATAAAAATGCTCTTCTAATTTTTTCAGTTCCATGGGCAGCTATTGTAGTTAAAATTCATTTCTGAGACGGGGAATCTTTCAGCTAAGTTATAAAGAATTATCATGATACGGTAAGCAGGAAAATGATAATTTTGCCAAGCCTAATCACTCGCCTATGAATCGCAGTTTTATTTTATTATTCGTTGCATTTACCCTCTTTAATTTGAAATTTGCATGTAGTCAGGATATCAACACCTTCGAACTTGAAGGCGGGTGGAAATTCCGCAGGGCAGGTACCAAAGAGTGGTATCCGGCCAGGGTGCCCGGCGTAGTACACCTGGACCTGATGCGAAACAACATGATTCCCGATCCATACCTGCGGGATAATGAGTCAAAGTTGCAATGGATCGGAGAAGTTGGCTGGGAATACATGAAAACATTTCAATATGATGAGCGAAATTTTGCATGGCGCCATATAGACCTGGTTTTAAAAGGGTTGGACACGTATGCCAATGTTTACCTCAACGATTCATTGATCCTGGTTTCTGATAACATGTTCAGGGAGTGGTATGTGGATATCAAAATGAAGCTCCATATCGGTCCCAATACACTACGGATTCAATTTCCTGCAGTTATACCCGAAAACAAAGCCAGGTATGCCAAACTGCCATACAAACTCCCGGGCGATGAAAAAGTGGTGTGCCGGAAAGCAGCTTATCAGTTTGGATGGGATTGGGGACCGTCTCTTATTACCAGCGGAATCTGGCGCCCGGTTTATATCAGGGAATGGAATGCCGTGAATGTGCTGGGAGTCCAGTTCGTCCAGAAAAAGCTGACAGATACCATCGCAAGGATGGCC
The DNA here is from genome assembly GCA_903926565.1 of uncultured Bacteroidales bacterium. Lineage (GTDB taxonomy): Bacteria > Bacteroidota > Bacteroidia > Bacteroidales > FEN-979 > CAIVAT01. The sequence continues at coordinate 556 of CAIYJU010000048.1, read as the reverse complement.
GCCCGGTTTACCCTGTTTTCTGAACTTGGCGACTCTGCCGACATCAGGCTTTTTCTTGACAGTACAGAAATCCTGCGCCAGAATGTTATTCTGAACAAGGGGCCCAATGTGATCAGCGGTGATTTTTCCATCAAGGATCCCCAGCGCTGGTGGCCGAACGGCATGGGAAATCCGACACTTTATAACTTCGGATATGAAGTGTATTTTAATGGGAGCCTTGTCGGCGAAGGCCGCCAGAAGATCGGGCTTCGGACCATCGAGCTCGTTCAGGACAAAGATTCAACGGGTAAATCCTTTTATTTTAAAGTCAATGGCCTTCCTGTATTTGTAAAAGGGGCAAATTATATTCCACAGGACAATTTCATTCCCCGGGTAAAGGACTCTGCATACAGGGCGATCATTGCCGATGTGAAGCAAGCCAACATGAACATGCTGCGTGTATGGGGCGGAGGGATCTATGAGAATGATATTTTCTACGACCTGTGTGATGAGAATGGGATCATGGTGTGGCAGGATTTTATGTATGCAAATTCCATGTATCCGGCTACTAAAGAGT
>CAIYJU010000047.1 GCA_903926565.1 uncultured Bacteroidales bacterium | reverse complement strand
CTTCTTTACCATAATTAACTCGGCTGTAATTATAAATTAATTTCCTGCTGTTGACTGGATGGCAGAGTTTTGACCATAAAAATTGAAGATAATGAAACACCTTTTTGTTCTTTTACTGTTCGTAGCAGGGATAAATGTATCCGCTCAGGTAGCTATCAATGACGATGGAAGTGCCCCTCATAATTCAGCCATGTTGGACGTAAAATCATCAAGCAAAGGACTCTTGCCGTCCCGGATGACACAGGCGCAGATCGGTTCAATTATTGACCCTGCCAATGGATTGCTCGTGTTTTGTACAACTGACAACAAAATGTATATTTATGTTTCAACAGATGTGCAATGGAAGGAAGTAACATATGGTACAGGAACAATTACACCAGGTTTTTTATGTGGGGGTACCATTACGATCAGCCATATGGAAGGAAGCGTAGCACCGGTAACTAAAACGGTTACTTACGGCACTGTCACAAATATCCCCGGCGAAACCACAAAGTGTTGGATAACAAGCAACCTGGGTGCCGACCACCAGGCAACTGCCAAAACTGATGCCACCGAAGCCTCAGCAGGCTGGTATTGGCAGTTTAACCGGCAGCAGGGCTATATGCACGATGGTTCAATCCGCACACCAGCCACTACCTGGATCAGCAGTATAGACGAAAACAGCGGTTGGGTAGCCGCCAACGATCCATGCACCCTTGAATTTGGCAATGGATGGCGTATCCCAACAGGCACCGAATGGGGCAATGTGGATGCTGCAGGAAACTGGACCAGCGCCAATGGTCCCTGGAATTCAGCCTTAAAATTGCATCAGGCAGGATCCCTGCACTTCAGCGATGGCTCACTCCAAAGTCGTGGAACCGGCGGCAGCCAATGGAGCACCGATATGGACTTCACAACCACTGCATGGCTGCTTGGTTTCAGCACAGGCTGCAACATGAACAGCTATAACAAGGCGTTTGCCGTCTCGGTCAGGTGTATTAAAAATTAGTGTGAATACTTGTGCAATCCATAGAGTAACTTCAGGTTTCTCATTTATCGCCTTCTGTTACTTGTGCCAGTTAAATCAGTGAGACTATGATTTTGAGTAGCAAAATCATTAAGTCGAACTGATCCCGGGCTTGTCGAGGGATCACGGGTTTTATTCCCCGCCGCTCTGCGGCGAAAATTGGCATGTGCGATGGAGTTTTTGATACCCTGTTGCTCTGCAGCGGGGTAGTTCATTCAAAACAGTTAGAATCTGATTTAGCATTGGAAGCATAGAGCATTAAGGCAATAAATCAAAAAACAAACCTTTTTATTTGGCACAAGTTTGTATTATACAAAAATGTATTATACATTTGTGTCAAATTTTAGAATAATGGAAAATCCTTTTATTTTCGGGAAGATTATCTCAGGAGACCTTTTTCTGGATCGGGAAATAGAACAGGAACGCCTTCAGAGGAATATCCGTTCGGGTATAAACTCCATGTTGGTTTCACCACGGCGTTGGGGAAAATCATCTCTTGTACGCCAGGTTGCCGATAGAATTCAACAGGAAGATTCATCTGTAAGGTTCTGTTTTATTGATATGTTCAATATCCGGAAAGAGG
>CAIYJU010000046.1 GCA_903926565.1 uncultured Bacteroidales bacterium | reverse complement strand
TATACGACCATGACAAACAATGGCGTTGGAAATTTTGCACGTAGTCTTGATCATGGACTTACATGGAACTCCACATTTGCACCCACTACACAAGCATTGCCGGGTATGATGGTAGCCGTTGGCCCTGAGGGAAATACCCAGGGAGGAGCCGTTTATGTTGTAACCAACAGCGGGGGCTCATTCAATGCCACGTACACGTTTTATCGTTCCAATGACGGAGGTGCAACCTTTACACAGCGATCATCACAGCAGTGGGCCAATACAGTAGGTTCGCAGGTTGGCGGCAGGAATTCTGTTTCAAACATGCGTACCCGCCCCTATCCGATGATTGCAGCAGACAACAGCTACGGTCCAAACCGGGGCAAATTCTATTGTGTATATGCGTCCAATTTTCCGGCCAGTTCAAACGGCAAATCCGATGTCTGGTGCCGCGCCTCCTCAGATGGTGGCGCAACATGGACCAGCGCCGTCAGGGTGAATGATGACCCTAATACAGAAAACTTTCAACAGTGGCACCCTGCAATCTGGTGCGATAAAGAGACCGGAAAACTTTACGCCTTATGGATGGATACCCGCGATACGCCAACCAACGACAGTGCATTCATGTATGCATCATACTCGACTGACGGAGGCGCAACATGGGCTGCTAACCAACGGGTTTCCAACAAAAAAATGAAAATTAACTGTACAACCTGCGGAGGTGGCGGAACTCCCGCTTATGAAGGCGATTACAACGGTATTGCATCAAATAAAAAAGTTGCCATGATGGGATGGACCGATTTCAGGTCAGGCAACTTTGCCAGCATGACTGCCTATCTTCCTGATTTTGCCATGGCCATAGACCACAGCCTGGATACTTTATATACATCTGCTGACAATGCGATCTTCCAGGTCTCGATCCCGGAGGTAAAACTTTACACAGATACAGTACTGTTGTCAGGTGCTGTATCTCCTGTACCTGCTGCCGGAACAATCACCTTTGAATTCCCTTCAGGCAACCAGATTACCACCTATCCTGCAACGTTACCTGTAAAAGTAGTCCTAAGCGGCAGTGTTCCTACTGGTAATTATACCGCAACATTCTATGCAAACGGCCCGAATGGAACGCCCGCCCATAAGCGCACAGCCACGATAAAGGTACTTCCAGGAAATAATTTCCTGGCTACCGTGAGTGCCAACCCTGCCACCATTTGCCAGGGTCAGACATCACAGCTGAATGCTGTTGTTGTGGGTGGAACTCCTCCGCTCACTTATGCATGGACTCCTTCTTCATCCCTGAGCGATCCTGCAATTGCAAACCCGGTTGCAACTCCGGCTGCCACCACCACCTATCATGTACTCGTAACTGACAACACTGCGCATACCACAACAGACAGTGTTACAATTACTGTAAATACACCACCCGCTGCTCCAGGTCCGATAACCGGCATGCAAACAATTTGCGCAGGCGATACAGCTGATTATTCTATTTTTGAAGTTGTTGGAAGTACCACCTATTCCTGGACTGTTCAGGGAGATGCAGTGATTCTCAGCGGACAAAACACACCTGGTATTAAAGTAATCTGGGGAAATAACTCAGGCAGTGTCCAGGTAATTGCCGGCAATGATTGTGGGAATAACCCGCTTGCTTCTGTATTGCCTGTTGTGGTTAACCACCCTCCTGCAGCCTTAAATCCTGTTACCGGCCCTGATCAGGTTTGTACCGGTGCAAGTGCCTCCTTTACGACAGCCGGATCGGCTGAAACCTATAACTGGACTGTTCCGGCAGGTGTTACTATTTCCAGTGGCCAGGGTACAAATACCATCCAGGTTACATGGGGAACTGCAGCCGGTGATATTTCTGTATTTGCATCGAATGATTGCGGAGCAACACCGGTGATCACAAAATCTGTTGGCATAAAAACAATTCCTGAGCCGGCTGCTGCAATATCCGGTAATGATAGCGTTTGTCTGGGACATGGCAACTATATTTACAGTGTTCCCGTAATAACCGGAGCCTCCTCTTATGTATGGACTTTACCTGCCGGTGTTACAGTTTTTGCAGGACAAGGCACCAACCAGGTGACCCTGCTTTACAGTGCAACGGCTCAATCAGGAACAGTATCCGTTAAAGGCAACAACGATTGCGGAGATGGTGTTGAAACCTCCTTGCAGGTATTTGTTAAAAATTGCGCCGGAATTGGCCAGAACAACCTGGAAGCAACCGTAAGGGTCTACCCGAATCCGGTTAGTAATGAGTTAACAATTAACATTAAAGGAAAGGAACAGCAACTGGCCCTTACGTTAACAAATGCAAACGGACAGGTTGTTTATTCTGAGACTCTTACAAATCTCACAGCAGATTTTAAGAAGAAGCTCACCATGACTCAATTTGCCAAAGGTGTTTATTTCCTCAAATTGTTCAACAATAACGGCGAGTATGTTGAAAAGGTTGTTGTTCAATAATGATTTGGGAAAGAACCTGTAACCAATGCATTGATGCTGCGTCAAACGGATCGAAAACGGAAAACAAACCAAAAATCAACGGAAATGAATACTGAATTTTTGATCCCGATCGCGTTCTTTGCAATGGTATATGGAATCGTGTACCTTTTTGTAAGAAAGAAAGAACGCCTGGCGCTGATTGCAAAAGGCGCCGATGCCAGCATTTTTGAGGCGTCAAAACAACCCTCCTCTTTAAAATGGGGGCTGCTCTTTGTAGGAATTGGTACAGGAATCCTGCTGGGCAAAGTGCTCGCAGTTTACACAACGCTGGAAGAAGAACCGGCTTTCTTCTCCATGATTTGCCTCTTTGGCGGCATCGGACTGATTATCTATCACATGATTGCCAATAAGTTTGAGGAACCTGTCAAGGCGTAAATTGCTGAAGTAATTTCTTCATATCACAAAATCCCCTGGCTAAACTGAAAGGTCGTCAGGGGATTTTTTTTTCCTCATCTCCTGCCCCCCATCTCCTTCAGGAGAAGGGGACGGGGGTTGAGGTGAATTGGTTAATACCCGTTGCTTGCGGCGAAGAGGATTATTTTAAAAAGGGAAATGTTTCCAATGCAATATATTCCGGCCCTTCCCGGCGCAGAATACTTTCAAAAAGGATCATCTCACCTATGTGTACCGGTTCTGAGGAAATGCCTTTAAAACGTTCCAGGGTACGGTTGAATATCACTTTATCATCGAGAGATCTGATCCTGCCCAGGGTCAGATGAGGCACCAGGTTCTGGCGGTCCGGTTCAAACCCGATGGATTTCAGGTCGCCATGAATTTGCTGCATGAGCATTGAAATTTCTGCATAAGGTTCGATGCCAAGCCAGATAACCTTTGGGGCGTAAGAACTTCCAAATATACCGGTTCCTTTCAATTGCAAATCGATGGAAGGTGTTATTACACCACGGTTTTTCAACACGTCACAAATCCCGGGAATTACGCCTGGTTCCGTTTCACCGAAAAATTTGAGGGTGACATGAATGTTGTGTTCTTCCACCCATTTGATCTGTTCATGACGCAATGATTGCTTCAATTCCCGGTATTTTACAAGGAAATCATCATCCGGATGAATTTTTAACGCAGCAAATAGTCGTTTCATATTAAAAAGTTGTTAATTTTGCATCTGCTTTGGGGGATTAGCTCAGTTGGCTAGAGCGTTAGACTGGCAGTCTAAAGGTCAGGGGTTCGACTCCCCTATTCTCCACCCGAACAACCGGAATTTCTTTGTTTACAAGGAATTCCGGTTTTTTTATGCCTGTGTCATGCTGTATTTCACCGCAATTTATAAAAAATAGCGCGATGTCGGCTTAATACCAGCCGCTCCACTGCACGGTATTGATTCCATGCTAAAGTAATATGATCGCCTGAAATATTGCTAAGTAATTATGACATAAGGAAATAGGTTGCAATGCAGAAACTGTAACATCACGATTAGGTAACATTAACATATAATGTGATTTATTTTATTAGCGGATAGTTGACTGTAAGTTAAGAAGAAAATAGATGTATATGTATTAAAACAACTTCCGGATACCCTTACAATACCGAATAAACATCGTTATCTCCTCGGCATATTGAGGCTGGGCGGGGTATTGGGATAGCACTCTTATTGTTATACCAGTATTATAGACATATTTGGTGGGAAAAATTAAATATTCTGCAAGCGATGGTTGAAAACAACCGTCATCGCTATATTCTAAATTAGCAAAAAAATGAAATATTACTTGACTTCGCCTTTCAAATGTATTAAATTTACTTGGTCTAAATAAAAGAGTACTTATATACCATAATTATTTAGAAGGAGTATTTTATTAAATAGTCAAATGAAGTTATTCACAAAATCTAATCCCATGAAATCAAATTTTATATTCGGTTTAAACGCTCCATTCTCCTTGAACAAAGTAAAATGGATACTTGTTTTCATTTCAATATTTTCAGCTATATCGGGTTATACGCAGGTAAGCATTAACTCTGATGGAAGTGCTCCTGATCCTTCAGCCATGCTCGAGGTAAAAGCAATCGGGAAAGGCTTCCTGTTGCCCCGGATGACCTTCGCAAACCGGCCTGTTGCCCCTGCAGCTGGCCTGGTAATCTACCAGAACAACTCTGTCCCCGGAATTTATTACTATGATGGTGCCGCCTGGAATAAAATGAGCCTGGCCGCGTACGATTTTTGGAATCCGAACGGCCCGGATATTTATTTCAATACAGGCCGGGTTGGAATCGGGACAACGGATCCGGATGACAATGGGTTGAACGTAGTCAATTATTTTAGTGGAAGGGGAGCTGTGCGCGGTGCAGATCAGGATGGCCTGACAATCTATGCTGAAGGTTACCTTGGCGTTCTTTCTCCTTCATTATTAGGGGTTCCTTTAAGTGTCACCAATATTGGTGTTTTGGGTGTTAAAGTCGCCAATGGTGGGACCGGAGCAGCTGTTTACGGATGGAACAATGATGACAACACATCGAATTATGCCGGCCTTTTCTATTCCGATGGCACCAACACCGTTTCAGGTACAAACTACGGCGTATATGCTGCTGCTGAAAAAGGCAATGTCAATTATGCCGGTTATTTCCAGGGTCGTGTTTCGGTTGAAGGGAATAGTGGCAGCAATGCTGGTGACGATAGCACTTCGACACTTTTCTATGCTCATGTAAATCACACCCGTACAAGTGATACCAAAGCAATTTACGGCTATTCCCTGCCTCAGAATGGTTATGGTTATGGCGTGCATGGCTATGGTGGTTACATTGGCGTTTACGGTCAGGCTTATGGAGGAGCTGATGCCTCAACTTCATACGGGGTTTATGGTTATGCTTCGGGAACTTCTCTCGGCACCCGGATAGGTGTGTATGGTAATGCTACCGGAGGAGCCACCAACTGGGGCAGCTATTTTGTTGGCTCAAACTATATGAGCGGCGACCTGCGCATCGGAACAACAACCGAGGCAACCGGTTATACAGTTTCCGTTAACGGTAAAATTGCCTGTGAAGAGGTTCTGGTTCAGGATATGGCCTCATGGCCCGATTATGTCTTCAAGAGCGATTATAACCTCATGAGTCTCGACAACCTGGAACAAAGCATTAAGGAAAACGGGCATTTACCAGGACTTCCTTCAGCACAGGACATTGAAACCAATGGCCTCCACCTTGGCAATATGCAGAAGCAGGTGGTTGAAAAGGTTGAAGAACTGACCCTCTATACCATTGAGCTGGGAAAGATGCTCCGGGAACATAAAAAGGAAATCGATGCATTGAAGGCAGAAAACGCATCCCTGAAAAAAGCCAATAAAAATTAGGTATGATGAAGAAAAAACTCACATATATTGGCATGTTGTTGCTATTGTTAGCAGTATCAGCAACATACGGTCAGGGCAACGAGGAGGTCCTCAGGAAAACTCCTGATGAACAGGCCGCCTTTGAAAAGAGTGTTCCCCTGAATCCGGCTAATGCCGGAACCCTGGTTGATCCTAAAATGGATCCTGCCCAGGTCCCTCATGAAGGTCCGGCGAACTGGAAAGCTGCCCCTCTTGTGGATGAGACCAACATTGAGGCGGAAGTGAACCATCCTGAACAGACAAAAGCTTCCGGCAAGCCGGCTACTCCCGTCAGGGTTCAGCCTGAAGGCGCAAAGCCACAGGGTAAAACCGTGAACCGGCGCGACATTAAAGGGCCAAGAACACAGCCTGAAGCTGCGGTTTCCGGTGCTCCGACCAACAGAAGCAACCTGAAAGGGCCGAAGACTCAACCTGAAGGCGAAAAGCCAAAACGATAAATTTAGAACGCTTGTTTACAGGCGGGATTGTCATAAAAAAAAGTGATAAAAATGAGAAAACACATACATATAATCCTGGTGGTCTTCCTTGTTTTAGGCTTCGGAAGTCTCTCGGGTCAGAAGAATAGTGTATCCGATCTCTATTTAAACTCAGGAACTGATGACTTTGCAACAATCCAGAATACGATGAACCAGTATTTTGAAGGCAAGAGCACGGGCCAGGGATCGGGATACAAACAATGGAAGCGCTGGGAATACCTGGCGGAGCGAAGGCTCACCCCGGACGGGAAAGTAGCCAATTGGGCAGCCCGCAATTTTGATGAGTATAAGGAATACACCAAAGGCAGTGCAAATTTGGATAATGGCGATCAAACCGATGCTGCCAATGGCTATTGGACCAGTTTAGGACCCACCGATTTCACCTGGGGAAATGGCTGGAACGGAGGCGTGGGAAGACTTAATTGCATTGCCTTCCACCCATCAAATTCCAGCATCTTTTGGGTAGGCGCTCCCGCAGGCGGCCTTTGGAAAACCTCCAATGGCGGTACTTCGTGGACTCCCATTACCGATGGTATGCCAAGTATTGGTGTTTCCGGAATAGCCGTTGATTATACAAACACCAACATCCTTTATATCCTCTCGGGTGATGGAGACGGCGGCGATACCTATTCTATCGGTGTACTTAAATCCACTGATGGAGGCGATACCTGGTTAGCAACCGGCTTAACCTACGCTGTAACTTCTTCGGTACGTGGATACAAACTGCTGATGCACCCGACCAACCACCTGATTCTTTTCGTGGTCGCAAGCGATGGCGTTCATAAAACAGCGAACGGTGGTTCAACATGGACACTGGTTAAATCTGGTTCCTTCCGTGATATTGAATTCAAACCGGGAGATCCGACGATTGTATATGCGGCAGGCAATAGCACGGAATTCTGGAGGTCAACAAATACAGGTGATACCTGGACAGAGATTACTTCCGGCGTGCCCACTTCAGCCTCAAGGATGGCGATTGGTGTAACTCCGGATGCTGCCGGATATGTTTACCTGCTCACCGGTCCGGATACGGGCCCGGGATCATATAAAGGAACGTTCCTTTCTACAAATAGCGGCGTAAGCTTTTCAACACGATCAACCACGCCTAATATCCTGGGCTATTCAAGTGTCGGAGGTGATGATAAAAGCCAGTCAACATACGATCTTGCGATTGCAGTTTCAAGGATTGACAATGCAGATGTTATGATTGGTGGAATAAATACCTGGACCTCTGCAAACTGGGGAACATCCTGGACCATCACCTCCATGTGGAATAATACCGGCGGGATCGGGTATACCCATGCTGATATCCACGGGCTGGAGATCAATCCTTTGAATGATTATGTTTATTGTGTCAGCGATGGGGGTGTTTTCCGTTCGACCAACTTCGGCAGCACCTGGTCAGATCTGACCTCGGGCATCGCACATACACAAATTTACAGACTTGCCGGCTATGAACCCAATAGCAATCTGCATACTTTCGGGGCCCAGGACAATGGATCGAATAAATGGACCGGTGGTGCAGCCATGCTGCACATGCTTGGAGCCGACGGGATGGATTGCATGATCGATCATACCAACTCCAATATCCTGTACAATGCAATCCAGGACGGAGGATTGAGAAAATCAACCAACGGGGGTACGACTTTTTCCAACGTTGAACCTGATACGATCGGAGGAAGCTGGGTGACACCTTTTATCATGAGCCCTGCCAACAGCAGCATCATCTATGCAGGTTTTGATGATGTTTTCAAAAGCACCAACGGTGGCGGTTCCTGGTCGAATATGGGTGCAGACGGACGCGGTGCCATGGCCATGGGAACCAGCAATACCAGCCGGATATATGCTTCAAACGGAGCTACAATTTACAGGTCGGATGATGCGGCAGTCTCCTGGACCAATGTCAGTGCAGGTTTACCCGGAATCACCATTACCTTCATTGCGGTGGATCCTTCGAATTCACTTAATGTTTTTATTACCCTGGGCGGTTATACGGCCGGACAGAAAGTGTATGAGAGTTTAGACGGAGGTGCTACCTGGACGAACAAGTCAGGCTCGCTGCCCAATGTTCCGGCAAATTGTATTGCTTACGAAAATACCAATGGTGTCCCGGCTGATGCACTGTATGTTGGAAACGATATCGGCGTTTTTTACCGGGATGACAATCATACAGACTGGATCCCGTTCCGGAACGGATTGCCAACTGTGCCGGTGTTCGACATCGAGATCAATGAAACCAGCGGAGTACTTACAGTAGGAACCTATGGAAGGGGATTATGGCGCTCAACTCTTTTTAACACCTGCGAACCCAATTTCCTGCTTACAGTCGCCAATGATCCCAGTAATCCTAACTACACCGGATACCAGTTTTATGAAGCGAGTAATTATGTTCAGTCTTCAAGGACCATAACAGGGGGTTTGGGAACGGATGTACAGTATAAGGCCGATAATTACGTAAAACTCACAACAGGATTCCATGCGATGGCAAACAGTCTGTTCCAGGCCAAACTCGGCCCGTGTAATCTTGGTGCCCCTATGGCTAATTCCATCATAAAAGTTCGTGGAATCTACATCGGAAAAATTAACGAGTAAAAACTAAATTATGAAGAAAATTCACTATAACTCAATCAAAGGGATATGCCTGTCGGGGTTTTTCATGTCGGCAACGGTGTTTTCCAGCCTGAATCCGGCATTTTCCCAGATGACGGTACTCAGCGGTACGACCGTTAAAATTCTCGCAACTTCGACCTTGTATTCTGCCGAAAATGTTGTGCTGAATTCCGGGGGAACGCTTGATGTGGGAGGAACTCTTGTCCTTAAGAAAGACCTCCTCAACGGAAACCCATCCCTCAATTCAATCGGAAACGGTGGGGTCTTGTTCTCAGGAGCAATCCCTCAGACCCTCGGTGGATCTAATATCATTCAGGACCTCACGGTTAACAATGCCACCGGGCTTACAGTTGGCGGCAATACACATGTCAATGGCGTGCTTACACTCACCAGTGGCCTGGTAACCCTCGGATCCAGCAACCTTAAGCTCGGATCCACTGCAACTGTTGCGGGTGGTCCTGCGGCTGCAAATATGGTTGTTGCTACCGGGGCAGGCGAACTCCGCAAAGAGTATGCCGCTGCCGGCAGTTTTATCTTCCCTGTGGGGGATGCTACAGGAACAGCTGAATATTCACCCGTTACGCTCGCGTTCAACAGCGGCACGTTCGGTGTGGGAAGTTACGCAGCTGTCAACCTGACCGATGCCCAGTATCCAGGCACTGCGACAAGTTACCTGACACGGTACTGGAATGTCTCACAATCGGGCATCACAGGTTTTTCGTGTAATTCAACTTTCGGGTATGTAAATGTGGATGTGGTTGGAACTGAAAGTGATATTTTCTGTTTCAGGGTAAACCCTTTGCCTTTTACCGCCTATAATGTCGCGAACACTGGAGCAAATACAATCAATGCTCTGGGGCTGTCCTCTTTTGGAACATTCACGGGCAACCTTGGCGATGGTACCGTTCCTCCTGCCATCCGTTCGTTACAGGACAAAACAATTTCAATTGGACCTGAATGTGCAGATGCCACCCAAACATTGCTGATCGCCGGAAATGGAACCTTTTATCACGTTACCAGCACAGGGAATGTGAAGCATATAGCAGGTACGAACATCCTTTATTATCCGGGTAGCATTGTCGACCCGGGCGGATACCTGCATGGGTACATTTCAACCATATTCTGCAATCCTTACATTCATCCGGCAGCATCGGCGCCGGTGGTGGCAGGATTGGAAGAACCGGGTATTGGCAACCACGACAACTCCTTTTTCAGGATTTATCCGAATCCAACCCCCGGGAAATTTACCCTGGAGCTGAAAGGCGATGTTACCCCATTACAGGTGCATGTTGAGATCTTTGGGGTACTTGGCGATCGTATCCTGTCAAAGGATATGCAGATCGACCGGAAACAAGAGTTCTCCCTTGCTGAAAAACCAACCGGCGTCTATGTTGTTCACGTAACTTCAGGCTTAACATCTGAAACAGAGAAGATCATCAAACGGTAGGTCCTGGAACCGGAAGTGTTTGTTTAAAAGCCCTGTGTTCATTGAGAATACGGGGCTTTTTACGGCCAGGTTCTAAACGGGTGAAGCGACAGGTATGCATTGTAGTAACGCTTGTCTCCGGTTACCTCCTCCCTGAGCCAATCAGGTGTATCAAAGATTTCTCCGGGACTCTTTAGCTCGATCTCTGCCATTAAAAGCCCTTCATTTTCACCGTGAAATTCATCCACTTCCCAGGTATGATTGCCGGCCGGGATTCTTGTCCTGGTTTTCTCTACCCGGGAAACTGTATATCGCGTGATCAGCTCTGAGGCATCGTCAACAGGGATTTCATATTCAAACTCAGGATGGGAAAATGTTTCTGATTTCCCCTTGATGGTCAGGAATCCTTTATCTCCTGCAACCCTTACCCTGACCACTTTCTCCTCATCGATACTCAAATAGCCCTGGAGATATTCCGTGCCGGGAGGCTTTGCCGGCAATGACCATTTTATCCTGTCAACCAGAAACTTGCGTTCAATTTCCAGATTCTTCATGGGGACATACAAATTTGCTGAAATGTACAAAAATACTGCTTAACTTTGTTTTGTTAATGTATTAACAATAATTGTATGAAACCTACACATATTGAACATCTTGGAATTGCTGTTCACAGCCTTGAAGAGAGTATCCCCTATTATGAAACCCTTCTCGGAATAAAATGTTACAATATTGAGGAGGTAAAGGATCAGCGGGTGAAAACAGCGTTTTTCCAGGTAGGCCAGACAAAGATCGAATTGCTGGAATCAACCGATCCTGAAGGTCCGATCGGCAAATTTCTTGCGAAAAAAGGAGAAGGCATCCATCATATAGCCTTTGCTGTAGATAACGCAACAGACGCGCTTGCTGAGGCTGAAGCACAGGGAATATCCCTGATTGATAAGGTATCCCGTAAGGGGGCTGAAGGCATGAATATCGGATTTTTGCATCCGAAATCAACCCACGGCGTGTTAATCGAATTTTGTAACCCGTCGTAGATCCGTGCCATGGCACGGATCCACATTTTTTCATACATTTGACATCAAAAAACCATGCTGATTATAGGAATTGCCGGTGGATCCGGCTCAGGAAAATCTACCGTTGTAAAACAGGTTATCAAACACCTTCCCAAAGAAGCGGTAACCGTTATCCCCCAGGATGCATACTACAAGGACAATGGCCATAAATCAGCCGAAGAGCGGGCAAGGATCAACTTTGACCACCCGACTTCCATTGAATGGGGCCTGCTGATCAATCAGCTGGAAATACTGAAAACAGGCAACTCCATTGAAATGCCTATTTATTCTTATGTTACCTGTGCCCGTTCGAAGGAGTACATTACGGTGAATCCGGCACAGGTGATCATTGTTGAAGGAATTTTAATCCTGTCAAATCCCCGGTTGCGAAAAAAGATGGACATCAAGGTATTTGTTGATGCCGATGGCGACGACCGCCTGATGCGCATCATCCGGCGCGACCTTGAGGAACGGGGCCGATCCTTTCAGCAGGTACTTGAACATTATGACAGTTTTGTGAAACCGATGCACCTGCAATTTATCGAGCCAACCAAACGTTATGCTGACATCATTGTGCCCCAGGGAGGACAAAACAAGGTGGCAATAGACATCCTCTCTTCCCGGATTAAAACGCACATCAATCTTGATGTCCATGACGGAAAACAAGCCAAATCACCTCCAAAAGGAAAATAGTCCATACTTGATTCAGCATGCATTTAACCCGGTGGATTGGTATCCCTGGGGACCTGATGCCTTGAATAATGCCCTGGAACAGAATAAACTGCTGATCATAAGCATCGGCTATGCCGCCTGTCACTGGTGCCATGTAATGGAGCATGAATCATTTGAGGATGCTGACGTTGCAGAAGTGATGAACCGGCATTTCATCTCAGTCAAAGTTGATCGTGAGGAACGACCGGATATCGATCATGTTTACATGGCGGCAGCCCAGGCCACCACAGGCCGTGGCGGATGGCCGCTGAATGTGATCGCACTTCCGAATCAACAGCCGGTTTTTGCAGGAACATACTTTTCAAAGCATGACTGGATCTATATTCTCAACTATTTTGCAGAACTCCACCAGTCGCATCCGCAGGAACTCATTCATCAGTCCGCGGAGATATTAACCGGAATGAAAAAACAGCTTCGCCTTCCCTCCCAAGATACCCCCGGATCAATGGAATCACCAGCACAGGATGATATTTTTGCGGTTATTCAGGATGATCTTGATCTTGTAAATGGAGGAATCCACGGTGCGCCGAAATTCCCCATGCCGGTAAATATGGCTTTTCTCCTTGAACATGGTGTTTCCCGGCAAAACACGATGGCACTGAACCATCTGGAGCTTTCCCTTGATAAAATGGCAATGGGAGGGATTTACGACCAGCTGGGAGGCGGATTCAGCCGTTACTCGGTGGATGCACGCTGGGAAGTGCCGCATTTTGAGAAAATGTTGTATGACAATGCCCAGCTGATCTCCCTCTATTCCAGGGCCTATGCAGTTAAAAAAAAATATGCATGGAAGAAGGTTGTTGAAGAGTCTGTTGAATTTATTGACCGTGAACTGACAAGTCCCCACGGACTTTTCTATGCCTCGATCGATGCCGACAGCGGCGGAGCAGAGGGTGCATTTTATGCCTGGACCTGCGGGGAGATCCGCAAGTATCTCGGTGACAATTCCGGTTTGCTCTTCGAATATTATTCCTGTGAAGAGCGCGGAAACTGGGAGGCAAATCTGAATATTCTGCGAAAATCATCGGCAGATACGGTTTTTGCAGAAAAACATGGCCTGACCGACGATCAACTATCTGCATTTGTTGAGGTTTACAAAAATCAGCTGTTAACCGTTCGCTCCAACAGGTTGCGGCCCGCCACGGATGATAAAATCCTGACTTGCTGGAATGCACTCATGATCAGCGCACTTGTCGAGGCTGCCAAAGCGCTTAACAAACCCCTCTGGCTGAAAAAAGCCATCACTGCTGCCGGTTTTTACCAGGCTCAACTTGCTGCACACAATGGAAAACTCTGGCGAAACTCAAAGGGAGGATATTTCGCAATCTCCGGGTTTCTCGACGACTACTGCTTTCTGATCAAATCTTTCCTCGACATTCACCAGGCAACACTTGATGAAGCCTGGTTGACGTCAGCCGAATCATTAACCGGGGAGGTTCTGACACATTTTAATGCAGAGGACCGGCTGTTTTTCAGGTTAACTTCCGGGGAAGAACCAGGCCTCATCCAGGAATCGGTTGAACTTTCCGATAATGTCATCCCTTCCTCAAATTCGCAGATGGCCAGGAACCTCTTTGTATTGGGACACCTGCTGAACAAGGAGGAATATTTGCAGCGCGCAGAAAAAATGGTAAAAACAATGGTGCCGCAAATCAAACGAAATCCTGCTTTTTTCGCCAATTGGGCATCCCTGCTTGCTGTTTTTAATGCCGGTCCGGCTGTGGTGAACATCTATGGAGATGAAGCATCATTGCGGTTGCAGGAGTTTTCGACCTGCTATTTACCTCATGTACTATTTTCAGGCACCCGTCCTGAAGAACCTTCAGGGACCGACCGAAATCATGATGGCAATGGAAAAACGCTCATCAGCGTTTGCCACGGTAAAACATGCTATCTTCCGGTGAAAACAGTTCATGAAGCCATGCAGCTCCTCGGAAAGCAATAAAACCCTGAAAATTTCTGTCTATTGTGATTTTCTATTGTTTTCTATGTGCCTATTGTGGTAAATCTTCGTAAGTTTGAACCCTCAAATCCCACACATCATGGAAACATCCAAAGCACTCGAAATTCTTAAAATGGCCATTCTTATGGAAAAAAGAGGTCATGCATTTTATGCAAAAGTTGCAGAACAAACACCCGATCCGGAGATTAAACATATTTTTCTGACCATGGCGGATGAGGAAACCAAGCATGTTAAGTTCCTGTCAGAGCAGTATATCGGGTATGAAAAGAACCAAACATTTTTGAAAGTTGATTTGCCCGACCTGGCCAATGAAGGCTTTGCCACCCTCATCCTCACCGAAGAGATGAAGACCAAAATTTCTTCAGCAGGATTTGAAGCCGCAGCCATTTCAGCAGCCATCGATTTTGAGAAGAAAGCAGTGGAGGTCTATTCAAAACAGGCTGAAACATCCAATGATCCCAACGAAAAAGCCCTTTACAGCTGGCTTGCCGAATGGGAAGGCGGGCATCTTAGAATTCTCAGTGATATGGATAATGAGCTGAAAGAAAAGATCTGGAACGACAATCAGTTCTGGCCGTTCTAACCTACGTTCCCGTGCGCATGGCCTCTACCGGATCGAGTTTGGAAGCTGTGTAGGCAGGCAGAATACCTGAAACAAGCCCGATAATTGCTGAAACTCCGATGCCCAGGATGATATTCCCCTGTGTGAGTATCAGGTTGAATTCAGTGAAATAGGATACCATCAATGTCAGTATCAGGATGATCAGCAAGCCAAACACACCTCCGATCAGGGATAGGAAAATTGCTTCAAAAAGGAATTGAAGCATGATAAAGTAGTTTTTGGCGCCAAGCGCCTTCTGAATCCCGATGATGTTGGTTCGCTCCTTCACCGAGACAAACATGATGTTGGCAATACCGAACCCCCCTACCAGCAGGGAAAATCCTCCGATGATCCAGCCAACCATGGCAATCACGCCAAACAGGCTTTCGAACCCCTTGGAAATAATATCGGTTTCATTGATGGCGAAATTATCTTCAGCCGAAGGCTTTTGCTTCCTGATCGAACGCATGAGCCCGGTCAGCTCATCACGCAATTCATCATTTGACACCATGGGCCTTGCCTTTACCACAATGGTCGCATCCATCTCCTTCAGATCAACAAGGGTTTTGAAAAAATTAACCGGCAGATAAACCACCTTGTCGTTTGAGTTGCCGAAAAAGTCCTCGCCCTCCTTCGTGATAACCCCTACTACCTCAATATTCCTTCCGAATATCTTTATTTTACGGCCAATGGGATCACCCTCCCGGAAAAGATCGGTTGCTATGTCAGCCCCGATGATGGCGATGTTTTTACCGCTGGCCGATTCGGTCATCGAAAAATACCGCCCCGTGCCCAGTTCAAATTTCCAGACTTTATCAAAATCCTGCGAAACACCCATCACCCCGATGTTCTCAATATAATTGTTCTGGTATTTCACGGTTTTGTTAACCTGCACCATAAAGGCAACCGATTCGGCAAGGGTGCTCCTTTTTTCGATTTCACGCATGTCATCAAGGGAAGTCTCAGGACGTTGCCAGTATTTCCACCACGGATAATCTCCGCCCATAGCCCACGGCCATTTCTGAACATAAAGAACATTGCTGCCCAGGGAGGCGATGCTTTTCCGGATCGCATTTTCCATGGAATCAAAAACCGTAAAAACCGAAATAACACAGAAAATCCCGATGGTAATTCCGAGCAGGGAAAGAATCGTTCGAACTTTATTGACAATAATTGCCTGAAATGCAAAAAGATAGCTTTCGCGTATCAATCGTAAGATCAATATCATGGATATAGCGGTTTCCAGTTAAGAACAGTAAAGGTATACATATTTACGATTAGACGATTTGCGATTTGCGATTATCGCAAATCCATTGTCTGTTCCGGTAATTTTTGGTAACATTGCAAAGGTTCCCGTAAACCGATGTTAGACGCACCCTTTCAGGTATTGTTACAAATTTTAATGTTATGATTGATCAGATAAAGATAAAATCCGCCCTGATTTCTGTTTATTCCAAAGAAGGAATAGAGGATTTTGCACGCAAACTCGTGTCATATAACATACAGATCATCTCAACAGGCGGCACATATGATTTTCTGCTGAGCAAAGGCATACAGGCTGTTTCAATAGAATCGATCACGTCGTATCCGTCAATACTCGGTGGCCGCGTAAAAACGCTCCATCCCAAAATCTTTGGCGGTATTCTCTGGCGCCGCAATCAGCTTTCTGATGCTGATGATGTTGAAAAATATGAGATCCCTTCTGTTGACCTTGTGGTTGTTGATCTTTACCCCTTTGAAAAAACGGTTGCAACAACAAACAATGAGGAGGAAATCATTGAAAAGATTGACATCGGCGGTATTTCACTGATTCGGGCTGCAGCAAAAAATTATGCCCATGTAGCAATCGTTCCGTCTGCAGATTCTTATGAGCCGTTCCTTGATATCCTGGCCACGAACAATGGAACAACCAGCCTCAGCAACCGCCGGCAGTTTGCTGCCCGCGCATTCAACATTTCATCGCATTACGACAGTGAGATTTTCAATTATTTTAACCGGAAAGAGCTTATTCCTTCATTCAAAACAAGTATCCTTACTTCGGTACCAATGCGTTATGGAGAAAATCCACATCAAAAAGGAACTTTTTACGGGAATCTTGAAGCTGTTTTTTCAAAACTGCACGGAAAAGAACTATCCTACAACAACCTGGTGGATGTTGACGCTGCGATCAGCCTGATCGGGGAGTTTACCGGCCGGCCGGCCGTTGCGATCATTAAACATACCAATCCCTGTGGCGTTGCCAGCCGTTCTTCACAGAAAGAAGCCTATCTTGATGCACTCGCCTGTGATCCGGTTTCAGCCTTCGGCGGGATTATCATTGCCAATGGAATACTGGATTTGGATACCGCGGAAGAACTCAATAAGCTGTTCTTCGAAATATTAATTGCTGATGGGTATGAAAATGATGCACTTATTCTCTTAAAGTCAAAGAAAAATAGAATAATTTTGCAAAAAAATTCGTTTGAGTTCTCACAACACCAGTTTAAGTCCATCCTGAATGGAGTCCTTGAACAGGAAAAGGATTTATCATCGGAGCAAGAAACAGATTTTCAATACGTTACAAAGTTGAGGCCATCGCCGCAGGAAATCGGGGCGTTGGTTTTTGCCAACAGGATAGTAAAACACCTGAAATCGAACACGATCGTCCTGATTAAAAACAACCAGCTGATCGGTTGCGGGATGGGGCAGACTTCACGTGTGGATGCATTGCGCCAGGCAATCAATAAAGCCGGTGCTTTCGGATTCGACACATCCGGGTCAGTAATGGCATCGGATGCGTTTTTTCCTTTTGCTGATTGCGTTGAAATAGCGCATGAAGCAGGGATTAAAGCGGTTATACAACCAGGTGGTTCCATCCGGGATATTGACTCGGTGAATTACTGCAACGAGCACAATATGTCCATGGTTTTTACCGGGATACGACATTTTAAACATTAAATTTTGAGACCATGGGATTGTTCACAAAAGAAATAGCCATCGATTTAGGTACAGCCAATACCATCATCATATACAATGACAAAGTAGTTGTTGACGAGCCATCGATCGTTGCGATTGAACGGAGTTCGGGCAAGATCATTGCAGTGGGAAAAAGAGCCCAGATGATGCATGGCAAAACACATGAAAACATCAAGACCATCCGCCCGCTAAGGGGAGGGGTCATCGCCGATTTTCAGGCAGCTGAACACATGATCCGGGCAATGATCAAGATGATAGATCTGCGTAAATCCTGGTTCCCCCCGGCCCTGAAGATGGTTATTTGCATCCCATCAGGTATCACCGAAGTTGAAGAACGTGCTGTTAAAGACTCAGCAGAACAGGCCGGTGCAAAGGAAGTACGCCTGATTCATGAGCCCATGGCTGCTGCCATTGGTATCGGAATAGACGTGCTTGAGCCGATCGGCAACATGGTGATCGACATTGGCGGTGGTACCAGTGAGATTGCGGTGATTGCCCTGGGGGGTATTGTGAACAACAAGTCTATCCGCATCGCCGGTGATGAATTCAACGCCGACATCGAAGAATACATGCGCAAGCAGCATAATATCAACGTTGGTGAACGAACGGCCGAACGCATCAAGATCGAAGTAGGAGCGGCCATCGCCGATATTGACAACCCGCCGCCCGATTACGCAGTACACGGACGTGACCTGCTGACCGGTATTCCCAAGGAGGTGATTGTTAATTATACCGAAATCGCACATTGCCTTGACAAATCAGTGGCTAAGATTGAGGCAGCCGTGTTGAATGCACTGGAAATGACCCCGCCGGAACTCGCCTCCGATATTTTCGAAACCGGGATATATCTGACAGGGGGAGGTGCCCTGCTTCGCGGACTTGACAAGCGTATTCACCTGAAAACAAAATTGAAAGTACATGTTGCCGAAGACCCCCTGCGCGCAGTTGCACGGGGAACAGGCATCGCACTGAAGAATTTCGATAAATTCACGTTCCTCATCAAGTAAGAGGCACCATGCGGAATCTTTTTTTATTTTTCCGGGAGCACTATTTCTATTTTCTTTTCCTGCTTTTGGAGACCTTTTCGCTGATTCTGCTTTTTAACTACAATGAATTCCAGGGAAGTTCACTCTATTCTGTTTCCAATGCAGTTTCCGGATCTGTCAACAGCATGTTCAGCGGAATTTCCGAGTATTTCTCCCTGAGAAAAACAAACAGGGTGCTGATTGAAGAGATGGCCAAACTCCATTCCCGGATACCCGAGGCGTTTTATACCACCGATGTCAATGTCTTCTACAAAAAAGACTCGATCGTACACCTCGAATACAAATATATCAGCGCCAAGGTCATAAGTAACTCCACCAACAAAAGGAACAACTTCCTGATGATCAACAAGGGCTCCATGCATGGCATTGAAAACCACATGGGGGTCATTATCGGGAATAAAATTGTTGGCCAGGTTGTGAGTGTTTCCGCACATTTCAGCTGGATCATGTCGATGCTGAACAAAGACAGCCGCATATCCGGAAAGTTTAAGAAAAACAACCAGCTTGTGAACGTGGAGTGGAACGGGGGAAGTTACCGCAAAGGCCAGGTCAAAGAGATCCCGAAGCATATTGTCATGGTTAAAGGCGATACGATCATTACCAGCGGTAATTCGGATATTTTCCCGGAAGGGTTGATGATCGGCACCATCTCAGGTTTTAAAAATGCACAGGATGAGAACTTTAACAATGGGGAGATTCTGTTTTCAACAGATTTTAACAGCCTTGGATATATTGAAGTAGTCGTGGACATGATGCGAAAAGAAAAAGAAGAGCTAAAAGAATCCTTTAAATCCCAGTAATGACCTCCAGAACCGTATTTTTCAACATCATCCGGTTTTTCTTTCTGATCTTTTTTCAGGTGCTGATCCTGAATCACATCAACCTGAGCGGGTATATCAATCCCTATTTTTATATCTATTTTATCCTGTTATTGCCATTTGATACACCAAAATGGATGTTGCTCATTACCTCATTTATCCTGGGATTGAGCGTTGATATATTTACAAATACCATCGGGCTGAATGCTGCCGCATGCGTGATGATGGCCTTTGCCAGGCCATTTGTGATAACCGCGATCTCTTCAGGGCCGGAATCGCTGCTGGGAGACACTCCTTCGCTTAAAAACCAGGGATTAAAGTGGTTCCTCTACTATGCGATCATCCTGACCCTCATTCACCATTTTACCTTTTTTTACCTGGAGATATTCCGGTTCAGTGAATTCATGGCAACCTTCGTGCGTATGCTTTTAAGCAGTGCCTTCACCCTGTTTCTGATGCTTATCAGCGAATATCTGCTCTATCCCCGGGGAAAATAAAAAACCCGTTTCAGAAAGAAACGGGTTGGTGAGGTTTCGAGCGGAGTCGAACCGCTGTGGACGGTTTTGCAGACCGCTGCCTAGCCACTCGGCCACGAAACCAGAGTTAAAGGGAGTGCAAAATTACAAATATTTTTGAAATTCCTACCAAATCATTTCTTCCATTGGGTTTTAAAGCTAACCTGCTTCATCTTGCCTCCCATCGGCGGGTTTAGCTTGGCAATTTTCAAATCGATGCATGTGATGGTTGGAAATTCTGTGCAGACAACCTCTGTGATGCGTCCCGCGAGATGTTCCAGTAAATGAGACTTCTGTTCCATCTCCTTCTTTACAACCTGGTATAGCCTTACATAATCAAGGGTGTCGTGGAGATGGTCGGAACCTTCGGCCACCGTCGTGTCAACATCCACACATAGATCAACAATGAATTTTGTACCAATGATCTGTTCTTCCTTAAAACAGCCATGGAAAGCAAAGAACTCCATTCCTTCAAGAAGAATTGTACCCATAACCTGATTATTTCAAACGGTGAAATTATCAAATTCCTGCGAATCGGCATAAGTTTTTTAAATTGTAGTAATTTTGCGGGTAATATTGTTTATAGTTGCCCTTAACATGCCAAATTACAATCGATAACCAGAAATTATGCAAGATATAGCAAAGCCTGAAGAAGAAAAACCAACCCGGTCACTTAATTTCATTGAAGAGATCATTGAAGAAGATATCCGGAACGGAGTCAATGAAAGCCGTGTTCACACCCGTTTTCCTCCTGAGCCCAATGGTTATCTCCACATCGGGCATGCCAAGTCGATCTGCCTGAATTTCGGCCTCGGAAAAAAGTACCACGGAAAAACCAACCTGCGTTTCGACGATACAAACCCGGTGAAAGAGGATGTCGAATATGTCGATTCCATCATGGAAGATGTTAAATGGCTTGGTTTTGACTGGGAAGACCGCCTGTTCTTTGCCTCAGATTATTTTGAGCAGCTTTATGAGTATGCCGTTATACTTATCCGCAAAGGAAGTGCCTATGTTTGCGACATGACCGCTGAAGAGATCAGCGAAACCAGGGGTACGCCAACCAGGGCAGGGAAGGAGAGTCCTTTCCGCAGCCGGTCGGTCGAAGAAAACCTCGATTTGTTTGCCCGCATGCGCGCCGGGGAGTTTCCCGATGGCACCCGGGTCCTGAGGGCCAGGATCGACATGGGCTCTCCCAACATGCACATGCGCGACCCGGTACTTTACCGCATCCTCCATGCCCATCATCATCGCACCGGCAGCCAGTGGTGCATCTACCCGATGTATGACTTTGCCCATGGCCAGTCCGATTCCATTGAAAAGATCACCCATTCAATCTGTACCCTCGAGTTCGAGGTTCACCGGCCTTTATACGAATGGTTTATCCGTGAAATCGGCATCTACGCCCCGCGCCAAATTGAATTTGCACGGCTTAATGTTACCTACACGGTAATGAGTAAGCGAAAATTGCTTGAACTTGTTCGCGATGGCAACGTGAAAGGCTGGGACGACCCCCGGATGCCGACAATTTGCGGGTTGCGCCGCCGTGGCTTTACACCTGAGTCGATTCGCAATTTTGCAGAGACCATCGGGGTGGCAAAGCGCGACAACGTAATTGATGTCAGCCTGCTTGAATTCTGCATCCGCGAAGACCTGAACAAACGCGCCAACCGGCTGATGGCTGTGCTCAACCCTGTCAGGGTGATCATCGATAACTATCCCGATGACCTGGTAGAGGAGATGGAATCTGTCAGCAACCCCGAAGATGAATCGAAGGGAAAGCGGAGAATGCCATTTTCCAAAAACCTCCTGATTGAACGGGAAGATTTCATGGAGGATCCGCCAAACAAGTTTTTCCGCCTCGCTCCCGGCCGTGAGGTGAGATTGAAGGCTGCATACATCATCCGGTGCGAAAGTGTCGTAAAAGACCCGGAAACGGGTGAAATCACGGAGATTCACTGCACCTACGACCCGCTCACGAAGAGCGGGATGCCCGAAAGCAACCGTAAAGTGAAGGGAACCCTCCACTGGGTATCTGAAAAACAGGCTGTTAAGGCTGAAATCAGGCTATACGACCGGCTCTTTACCAAAGAGAACCCCGACGACCTTGAAGAGGGTAGGACCTATAAAGATTATCTGAATCCTGATTCCCTGAAAACCATCACCGGATTTATCGAACCTGCAGTTGGATCTGCAGGTATTCTGGATAAATTCCAGTTTGAACGGACCGGTTATTTTTCGGTAGATCATGATTCAACTTCTGAAAACCTTGTCTTTAACCGCGTGGTCCCGTTAAAAGATTCATGGGCAAAGGTTGAAAAAGTTAAATAAAGTTGACGCGTTTGCAAAAAATGTATTAATGTTGCACGCAGATTGTCCGATGGTGTAACTGGCAACACAAATGATTCTGGATCATTAGAGTCTAGGTTCGACCCCTAGTCGGACAACTTATCAAAATCAAATCAGGCTGTGAATCAATGATTTACGGCCTTTTTTGTGCTTGTCACACACGAAATCAACAAGATGAAAAATTCTATCTACCCGCGTATGGAAAGCCTGGTGCCCGGATTAAGGGTGATGAGGACATATAAGGTTTCCTGGTTATCAAAAGACCTCGCTGCAGGAATCACGCTGGGGCTTGTGATGGTTCCCGTAGGACTGGCTTTTGGCGACATGGCAGGCTTGCCTATGGCCGGGCTTTATTCCGGGATGCTTCCACTGATCGCATATGCACTCTTTGGGAGTTCACGGCAGGTGATCATCGGAACGAGTTCTGCCATGGCTGCGCTGATTGCCATTAGCGTGGTGCCCCTTGCAGGAGGCGATGCCGTCAGGCTGGCCGCCCTGGCAGGTGTTCTCGGATTGTTAATTGGTGTGCTGTGCATTTCTGGCTCCCTGTTTCGCCTGGGGTTCCTTGCTGATTTACTCGCCAGGCCTGTTAACATCGGCTTTATGCACGGGCTGGCCATCGTGATTGCAGTAAGCCAGTTGCCAAAATTCCTGGGCATCAGGGGAGGTGGCGACACTGTGGCTGACCAGTTTATATCTGTTTGCAGACATCTGCCGGACACAAATGCAACCACATTGATACTGGGAACATCCTGCCTGGTAATTATCCTTTCATTTCACAGGCGGTTGTCAAATATTCCCGGTCAGATCGTTTCCATGGTGTTTGCCATCCTTGTTGTCTATTTCCTGCACCTTGACCGCTCCGGGGTTGCTGTTCTCGGGAATATACCCGTCGGGCTGCCCGGCTTCAGGGTACCGGTAATTAGCTTTCAGGATTTTCAAGCGCTTATCCCCATTGCCTTTGCTGCAGCCTTTCTTGCATTCTCCGATACAATTGTAATTTCAAGGGGGTTTGCAGCACGGAATAATTACAGGATTGATCCGAACCAGGAACTGATGGCTCTCGGTATCGGAAATCTTGCAGCAGGTTTTACACAAAGTCTTCTTGTAAGCGCCAGCGGATCCCGCACGGCAACTGCAGAAGCTGCCGGTGGACGCACCCAGCTGACTTCGGTTGTTGCGGCAATCATTGTGGCCTGTGTGATGCTCTTTATGACAGGCTTGTTATATTCCTTCCCGTATACTGCTTTAGCTGGCATTCTCATCGCAGCAGCATGGAACTTGTGCGATTTTAATGAATTCAAGCGGATGTGGCGCTTTCGCAAGGCCGGATTTATAATTGCCCTGCTGACAATGGCCGGAATTGTCGGCATCGGGATTATTGAAGGCATTGCAATTGGTGTTTTCTTTTCCCTTGTCATGGTACTGAAATCATTAGCCTTCCCGGGAGATGCCGTGCTCGGACGGGTGAACCAGGGGGACTTTCGCGACTTGAACGGCAACCCCAAGGCAAAACCTGTCGCCGGGGTGATCATTTACCGGTTTTCAGGTCCGTTGTTCTTTGCCAATTGCAGTTTATTTCATAGCAGGACGGATGAACTGATCAGATCGCAGGCAGGTGAACTGCATGGATTTATTTTTGATGCCTCTTTGGTTCTTGACCTTGACCTCTCGGGATGCGACACATTAGGCCAATTGAAAAGCGGACTTGCCGATCGTGGGATAAGACTTGTCATTGCAAACCTGAGAGCCGGCGCGAAAGAAAAACTCATCCTCGACTGGGGAGCGAGGGCTGAAGAAAAGGGCTTCCTTGTCCCCGGCCTGGAGGAGGCTGTTCTTGAGCTTCAAACCTGATCCGGCTCCGGTTTTGTCTGCATTTATATTCCGGGTGTTATAATCTGTTCAGTTTCTCAATTCCGGTTTCAATCCGCTCAAGAAACTCTTCTTTACCCAAAACATCGGCCAGGTCCATCATACCCGGCCCCTGGTTCGAACCAACCATGAGCAAACGGAGGGGGTTCATAAGCTGACCCATCTTTACTCCGGCGCTGGTGGTAAACTCCTGCACAAGGGCATGTAAGGTATCCTTGTTGAAAACATCCATCTTTTCAACTTCTTTTGCAAAGTTGCTGATCCAGCCTGTGGTGCCGGGTTGCCATATCTTTTGGTATACCTGCTGATCATACTGCTCCGGCCGCATAAAGAAGAACCAGGAGGTGTTCCACAGATCAGGGACGAGAACCGCACGTTCTCTCACAACCCTGATCACCTTGGTTAAGAAATCTTCAGATGGAGTGACCCCGTGTTGCATTAAATACGGCTTCAGGAGCAAGGCAAGCTCATCCTCTGATTTCCGCTGCATATACTGATGATTGAACCATTTTGCCTTCTCCGGATCAAATTTGGAGCCATGTTTCCCCACCCGTTCCAGCGAGAACTGCTGTATTAATTCGGCCATCGTGAACAACTCCTGCTCAGTGCCCGGGTTCCATCCAAGGTGTGCAAGGATGTTGATAACCGCCTCAGGCAAATACCCTGATTCACGGTATCCGGAATAGATCTCTTCTGTTTTTGGGTCTTTCCATTCTGTCGGAAATACCGGAAATCCCAGCCGGTCGCCATCACGCTTGCTTAATTTTCCGTTTCCATCCGGCTTCAATATCAGCGGAAGGTGGGCGAATTTCGGCATGATATCCTCCCAGCCGAAAAACCGGTATAAAAGTACATGCAGCGGGGCGGAAGGCAACCACTCTTCACCACGGATCACATGCGTGATCTTCATCAGGTAATCGTCAACAACATTGGCAAGGTGGTAGGTGGGAAGTCCGTCGGATTTGAACAACACCTTGTCGTCAAGGTTTGCTGTGTTTACAACAACTTCGCCCCGGATCAGGTCATGAACCACCACCTGTTCATTTTCAGGAATTTTGATGCGAACAACATAAGGCGCCCCGGATTCCATCAATTTTCTCCATTCAGGTTCAGGCAGCGTCAGCGAGTTTTGCAGTGTTTTTCTTGTTTGCTGATCATACTGGAAAGTACGTCCTCCGTTTGCTTTTGCCTGGTCACGCAGTGCATTCAGTTCCGTTTCCGTGTCGAAAGCATAATATGCATGCCCGTTTTCAATGAGCCGGCTGATATAATCCCGGTAAATATCAGAGCGTTCCGATTGGCGGTAGGGGGCATGGGGGCCTCCTTTTTCGGGACTTTCATCAAAATCAAGGCCACACCAGGCGAGGGAATTCACAATATACGCTTCGGCTCCCGGAACAAACCGGGTCTGGTCGGTATCTTCAATCCGGAGAATCATCGTTCCGCCAAGTTTTCTGGCAAAGAGGAAGTTATATAAAGCAGTTCTTACTCCGCCAATGTGGAGCGGACCGGTGGGGCTGGGGGCAAATCGTACCCGGATATGCTGATCTTTCATGTGCGTAGTCAATTAGCAAACAGCAAAAATAAGCTATTCTGAGGATTATGAAATTCAATGGCTGCGAATATTCGTACTTTTGCAATAGGATACTATTTTTTTCCGGGATCCGTTAGAATATTTAAACAAGAACAATTTTAAATAACAATGGCACACAACCAGGTTCTCCTGAACAAGCTTGATCAGTTCATCCGGAAGTATTATAAAAACCGGCTGATGAGAGGGGCATTGTGGTCCCTGACCCTTCTGACAGGATTTTATCTGATTTTTATATCGCTGGAATATTTCTTTCATTTCAGCCAGGCTGTGAGAATGATCCTGTTTTTTACTTTCCTGGGCGTCACCCTTTTTCTGATGATCAGGCTGGTTTTTATCCCGATCCTGCAACTGATAAAAATCGGAAAGATTATTTCGCATGACCAGGCTGCCCTGATTATCGGCACTCATTTTTCTGAGATTCAGGATAAACTACTCAATACCCTGCAATTAATAAGGCAGCAGGAACCGGGGGAGAGTTCATCTCTTCTTTCTGCAAGTATTGAACAGAAAACCAATGCTTTGAAGGTTTTCCGGTTCAATGTGGTTGTTGATTTCAGGAAAAACCTGCGATACCTTCGATATGCGCTTGTACCTGTTGCCATCCTGGTGCTGCTTGCGGTTGTCTCACCCAATACGATTTCAGATCCCACCAGGCGCATCATTCAGTTTAATCAAACGTTTGTCAACCCACTTCCATTCATTTTAACTGTTCAGAACAGGAACCTTACGGCCATTCAGCAAAGTGATTTTGAACTGCAGGTCCAGGTTACCGGAACCGAAATTCCATCAGAAGTTTATGTTAAAACCAAAGAGGGAGTTTTCAAAATGACGCGCAACAAGGCTTTTCTCTTTTCCTACATGTTTAAATCAGTGCAGGCAAGCATTTCGTTCAGACTGGTTGCCGGTGAGTTCAAATCGGAGGAGTATGAACTGAAGGTTTTCCCGAAACCGACCATTCTTAATTTTGAGGTTCTCGTTAATTTTCCTGCCTATATTAATAAACCGACCGAAAAGGTTGAGAACCAGGGTGATTTTGTGGTGCCTGAAGGTTCAACAGTTACATGGAATTTTTATACCAAAGATGTAACGTCAGTCAAAATCAGGTATGATAACGAGTTGGTTACACTTTCAAAGGAAAACAAAAATGTTTTCACCCATTCCAGGAAAATAGTCAGCTCAACCTCCTATTCCATCACACCCGGAAATGCCAACACCTACCTGGCCGATTCACTGAACTACCGGATCAATGTGATCGGAGATGGGTTTCCATCCATATTTGTAACAGAATCTGTCGATTCAGCGCTTGCAACCAACATTTTTTTTAAAGGAACCATCAAGGATGATTACGGCCTGACAAAGTTAACCTTCAACTATTCTGTATTCTCAAAAGGCGATACTGCTGCGCGGAGTATGAAAGCAGAGCAGATACCGATAGAGAAATCAGTCAACAACCAGGTTTTCTATTATGCGGTTGACCTGCTGAACCTGTTGCCGGTTGCCGGCCAGAGCATACAATACTTTTTTGAAGTATGGGATAATGATGGCATTCATGGCCCTAAATCAACTAAATCGGAAGTAAAGACCATATCCACGCCAACGCTCGATGAAATAGCCCATAAAGCTGAAACGAATGAGCAGCAGATCAACCAGGACCTTGAAAAAAGTCTGTTAGATGCAAAGGCAATTAAGAAAACCATGGAAGATCTCAGCAAGAAGCTTGTGGATCAAACATCGATTTCGTGGCAGGAGAAGAAGAAAATCGAAGATCTGATCAAGGCAAATCAGGCCATTGAGGATAAAGTTGAACAGATCAAAAAGAGGAATAGTGAAAATATAGCCGCAGAAGAAAAATATCTTCAAACAAGTGAACGGATTGTCGAAAAGCAGAAGCAATTGAATGAGATGATGGATCAGATGCTTACGGAGGAGATGAAAAAGATGATCCAGGAGATGAAAGACCTTATGAATCAGATTGATAAGGAAAAACTGGGGCAGTTGCTTGAGAAGATGAAGACGACCAATAAAGACCTGGAGACACAACTTGACAGAAATCTGGCGTTGATGAAACAGATTGAATTTGACAGAAAACTTGAAACCACCATCAACGAGTTGCGAAAAAATGCCGAAAACCAGGAGAAATTAGCCGAAGAAACTGAAAAGCAGCCTGAAAACACCGAAAAGCAGATCGGGAAACAGAATGAAATAGCGCAGAAGAGTGACAGCATCAACAAAAAGATCGACGAACTTGAGAAGGAAGGTAAAAAGCTTGAGACACCTGCAGAACTTGGCAATACGAAGGATAAACAGGATAGTATAAGCAAGAGCATGGCAGAGAGTTCAAAGAGCCTCAAGGAGAAGAAGTCCAAAAAGGCTTCCGACTCGCAGAAGAAAGCCGCAAAACAGATGAAGGAGCTCGCCAAGCAGATGGAGGAGTCGCAGGAAGAGAGTGAAAATGAACAGCTGGAGGAAGACGCTGCCAATGTCAGAATGATTCTTGAAAACCTTGTCAGGCTATCATTTGACCAGGAGGAGATGATTGCCAGTACCCGGCAGATTGCACGTAATGACCCCAGGTACGCGGAAATGGTTAACCGGCAAAAGGAGTTCAGCGGAAAGATGAAAGTGGTGGAGGATTCATTAAATGCCATCGCAAAGAGACAGATCATGATAAAACCAGTGATCTCTAAAGAGATTGCGGCAATTAACCAGAACATCGGCATGGCCCTTGAGGCAATGGACACCAAAAACATAAATATTGCGGTGGCAAAGCAGCAATTTGCGATGACTGCCATCAACAACCTGGCTTTGCTGCTCAATGAATCGCTCGAGAAAATGAACCAGAAAATGTCGTCAAGCATGAGTTCAAAAGCGGGCAGTAAATCTTGTTCGAAACCAGGGGGCAAAGGAAAAGGAAAACCATCTGCCAAAAGCATGAAGGAACTGCAGGAAAGCATTGGCAAGCAACTGGAGAAGTTGAAAGCGGGGATGGAAGGTGGTAAAAAGGATGGAAAAGGAACCATGCAGGGGCAGGGCGGCATGAGTAAAGAAGTAGCCCGGCTTGCAGCCCAGCAGGAGGCTTTGAGGAGTGAAATGCAGAAGTACCAGGATGAAATGGGTACCAAAGGCGTAAAGGATCAGGGCTCCCTGAATGAGGCCGCCAGGGATATGGAGCAGATCGAAAAGGATCTGATCAACAAACGTATTACACAGGAAACCATCAGAAGGCAGCAAAGTATTGTGACCAGGCTCCTTGAGTCAGAGAAAGCGGAGCAAATGAGGGATCAGGAAGAAAAAAGAGAGTCAACAGAAGCGAAAACGCAACAAAATAGTAACCCTGGACTAAATTATCAGTATAACACAAAAAAGAGAGCGAGTCAGGATAACATTCAGTTGGTATTACCCGGGATAAATTCGTTCTATAAAAACAAAGTTAACAGTTATATTGTTAAAATAGAAAATTAGTATGGAACGGGATTTTAGGGAACTGATCATTACCGGCAAAATGGAAATCTCCAAACTGGAAAGGTTTGTTGAGGAAATTTGCGATTTCTACAATATCAACAACGAGTATTTCGGAAATGTACTGCTGGCAACAACCGAGGCTGCCGGAATTTTATTTTCCCTGAATGAACAGGCAGGGGAGGGAAGAATTGTTGTCAGTTTTGACCGCAATCCAAAAGGGTTGGTTTTTAAAATAAAGCTTGGCGACAACAATGGAATCTTACCCGACCAGGAAGACGTTCTTGACCGTGAAATCAGAAAACACAAACTGTCGAGAGATATATTCATCATCCGTGCATTGACGGATGAAATCACCATATCACTTAATGCGAAGAGCATTGTCCTTGTTTTTTATGTTTCAAGCATGAACTACGAAAAATCCCTTCAGCGGATCAACCAATTAAAAGAATACTGGAATAAAAAGAACATCCTGATTCACCGGAAATGAAATGTGAAATTAACTTTTTCACCGAAAATATCCCTTATGTAGTCCGAAACAAAGGAGTTCTCCGGAATTGGATATCAAAGACAATTGAGCAGGAAGGTAAAACCGCCGGAGATATCAATTTCATCCTGTGTGATGATGCCTTATTGTCTGAATTGAACTACAAGTATTTAAAGCACAAAACATTAACAGATATCCTTACCTTTTCCCTCGACGAGGAAAGCGATTCTTTATGTGGCGACATCTTTATTAGTTTACAAAGAGTCAAAGAGAATGCAGCTATTTTCAGGGAAGGAATTTCAAAAGAGTTGCACCGTGTGATGATCCATGGAGTTTTGCATCTAATTGGTTATAATGATGCTACAAAACAGGAAAAAAGTGAGATGAGGGAGAGAGAGAATTTCTATCTCAATTTCCTGTCACTGATGGAACATCCTGCCAAATCGGTGTAACTGAAGAACGATACCATTCTTTATTTGTGTACTTTTGCAGGTTGAGGTTCAATGATAAATTGACACCCGGCAGCTGCCAGGATGTTCTTTTTGGAGAGGATTGGAGATGTGAACTACGGAATGAAAATGAAACATCAATTATGTTTCACGTGAAACAATGAACGAAGAGGATGCAGAAGTATGATATAATAGTTGTTGGCGCAGGGCATGCAGGTTGTGAAGCAGCAGCAGCTGCCGCCAACATGGGATCAAAGGTGCTGCTTATCACCATGAACATGCTGAACATGGCCCAGATGTCGTGCAATCCGTCAATGGGCGGAATTGCGAAAGGCCAGATTGTTCGTGAAATAGATGCATTGGGGGGTTACTCAGGTATTGTAACCGACAGAACAATGATCCAGTTCAGGATGCTTAACCGGTCAAAAGGACCTGCCATGTGGAGCCCCAGGGCACAAAATGACAGGGTGCTTTTTTCGGTTGAATGGCGAAGTTTACTGGAACAAACCAGGAATGTGGATTTCTGGCAGGATTCGGTGATCGACATCATGGTCAGGAAGGGTAAAATTGAAGGCGTTAAAACGGGGTTGGGCATTGAAATAAAATGCAAGGCGCTGATTCTTGCCAACGGAACATTTTTAAATGGCCTCATTCATATCGGAGAAAAGAATTTTTCCGGAGGAAGAATGGGGGATGGGTCGTCAAAAAACCTTACAGAAAAACTGGTTGATTTCGGTTTTATTTCAAGCAGAATGAAAACCGGAACACCGGTGAGGGTGGATGGGAGATCCCTGGATTTTAAAAAAATGGAGGAGCAGCCGGGAGATGTAATCCCGGGAAAGTTTTCTTATACGGATACCCCAGGTCTTAAAAAGCAACGGAGTTGCTGGCTGACCTATACCAGTCCCCGGGTACACGATATTCTTAGAACAGGTTTTGATAAATCGCCGATGTTTTCCGGAAGAATCCAGGGAAAAGGCCCGCGGTATTGTCCGTCAATCGAAGATAAAATCGATCGGTTTTCTACGAAAGAAAGGCACCAGTTATTTATCGAACCGGAGGGTTGGGATACTGTTGAATATTATGTTAACGGATTCTCCTCATCACTTCCGGAAGATGTGCAATTCAAGGCGCTGAGAATGGTCAGTGGTTTTGAAAAGGCAAAGTTCTTCAGGCCGGGATATGCCATCGAATATGATTATTTTCCGCCGGATCAATTGAATTTTTCACTGGAGACAAGGTTGATTGAGAACCTCTATTTTGCCGGTCAGATCAATGGCACAACCGGCTATGAAGAGGCTGCAGCACAGGGCCTGATGGCCGGCATGAACGCCCATTTGAAGATCAGAAAGGAAAAGGAGTTTATTCTGAAGCGCTCGGATGCCTATATTGGCGTTTTGATCGACGACCTGATCACAAAGGGAACAGAAGAGCCTTACAGAATGTTTACTTCTCGGGCAGAATACCGGATCCTGCTCAGACAGGACAATGCAGATCAGCGGCTGACAAAATTGTCGTATGATGCGGGTCTTGCTTCAAAGGAACGGCTGAGGAAAGTAGAGGAGAAGTACAAAAAAATAGATACTTTAAGGGATTTTCTCAATGGATTCAGCTTACAACCAGCCATGATTAATGACCTGCTGACTCAAAAAGAGACAAATCCAATCGTTCAAAAGCAAAAAGCGGGTGCCATTTTATTGAGACCACAACTGTTTTTAAAGGAGATGATTGACCATGTAACCGAAATACAGGACTACGCGGAACTAAATGGTTTATTGATGAATGATGTCATTGAAGAAACAGAGATAAAGATCAAATACGAGAGTTATATCGGTAAAGAACAGGAACTGGTTGATAAACTTGCAAACCTTGAAAACTTCCCGCTCGCAGGTGATTTCGATTATTCAAAATTGATTTCATTGTCGCATGAAGCAAGGGAGAAATTGCATAAGGTGAAGCCCCGCACACTTGGTCAGGCCTCCCGGATCAGTGGTGTTTCACCTGCAGATATCTCTGTTCTGATGATCTCCCTTGGGAGGTAACAAACCTTAAAAGTTTAAGTGCGTTCCACGTGAAACATACGAAAAAATGACAGAAAAAATTCTAAAATGTCCTGTTTGTGAAGCAGAAAAATTTTCACTTTTTCTGGAGGTAAGAGATTATTTTTTGACCAAAGAGGACTTTCTGATTCAACACTGCAACGCCTGCGGGTTCAAATTTGTCAATCCGAGACCGGATAAGGCATCCATTGACAGATATTACCAGTCGGATGAATACATTTCGCATGATTCTCAAAAGGCGGGTTTTATCAGCCGGATTTATACCATTGCAAGACGGGTTTCAATCAGGAACAAATACAACATTGTAAATGCCTTTGCCGGTAAGGGAAAAATTCTTGATATCGGATGTGGTACAGGAGAATTTCTGAATTATTGCACGACAAAGAATTTTGAAGTTGCGGGTGTTGAGCCTAATTCCAAAGCCGGTGACTTTGCCCGCCGGGTGAATCATATTCCTGTAGTATCTGATTTGAATGACCTTGAAGCGGCTAAAGGATCGATGAACTGCATTACCATGTGGCATGTACTTGAACATGTTCA
Source organism: uncultured Bacteroidales bacterium (assembly GCA_903926565.1). Lineage (GTDB taxonomy): Bacteria > Bacteroidota > Bacteroidia > Bacteroidales > FEN-979 > CAIVAT01. The sequence goes on along the minus strand of CAIYJU010000046.1, from coordinate 105,837 downwards.
TGACTTGAACGCAACGCTTGAAGTGATTAAGGGTTTGCTGAATCCTGATGGAGTTTTTATTGTTGCAGTCCCGAACAGTACTTCATGGGATGCCCGAAAATATGGTAAATTCTGGGCAGCTTATGACGTTCCCAGGCACCTTTATCATTTTGATAAAGATACCATGAAGAAACTGGTGACAAAACATGGATTTGAAATTCTGAAAACGATACCACAAAAACTTGATGCGTATTATGTTTCAATGCTGAGTGAAAAATACCAAAGCGGGCGCAACAGGTACCTGAAATCGTTTGCCGCTGGTTTCTTGTCGAATTTCATGGCAGGAAAACCGGATCGGGGACATTCAAGTCAGATTTTCGTTCTTTCAATGAAAAAGGCTTAATTTTAGCCCCTGTATTGAATCCAACAGGTGTTTTAAGGAAAACCATCAACCGGGGCTTGAAAGGGGTTTATACGCGCCCTGAGGGCCTTGCTGCATTATGTTGTAAATCTGAAACTTAGTGAAATTTCAACAGAAAAGCTTCATTTTTGGGAAATTTCCCTCACTTTTCATGGCGATACTGCTTTTTCTTTCAGTATTCGCCGTCAGGCAATATTTTGCCTCCCGCAATAACCCTCAGGAAATTTGCCGGAAATTTCAGCAGGATTTAAGAGGAGCGGAATCGCAATTGAAAATCAACACCGGGATTTTTATCTCCGGGTTTGATACAATCCTTAAAAAGGAGCGTACCCTGAAAAAAGCGCCAGGGGGTGTAACGGATGAGAAAGATGATTTTTTCATTTATGTCTATAGAAACGACTCCCTGGTTTATTGGAACGACAACAGCGCAATTCTTCCGGATCGTTTTAGCACAGAACATCCCGGTTCTGATTTCATTTACCAGCTCAAAAACGGATGGTATGGTTTCCATTGTGTCAAAAATGGATCATTTCTGTTTGTCGGAAGTTTCCTGATAAAAAATGAATTCCCTTTTCAGAATGAGTATGTCAACGATCATTTTGGATCAGGCTTTACAACTCCGGCATCAGTTTCAATGGAACGGAAAATGAGTACCTATCCGGTCTATTCCGCCAACAAAACCTTTCTGTTTAGTTTAAATTTTGACAAGTACCATCCGGCAAGGGATTCCCTTTCCGCACTGATTTTCCTACTGTTTCTCCATGGGGCTTTATGTTTGCTCCATTTCATTTTACAGCTGCTTATTAGCATTTCATGGTTTAAAAGCCGACCCAATCTGCTTGTTATTTCTTATTGTTTCGCGGTCGTATGCCTGAGGCTTATTCAGAATTACAGTGGATTTCCTGAGGAAATTTACGGTTCAGAACTATTCGGCCCGGCCTGGTATTCCTCCTCGGCTTTTTTGCCTTCTCTGGGCGATTTTATGCTGAATGCCCTGGTTTTGATGATGATTTCAACGGTAATTTACAGAAGGAGTTCTATTACACTGTATTTTAACAGAGCCAACCAACCTCAGCATGTTATATTGATAACGCTCATCCTGGCAATCCTCATTCTTTTTTTCCAATTCATTGGATACCTTGTGGCCGGACTGGTAATCAACTCTTCTGTCGCTTTGAATTTTCAAAACATTTCGGCTTTAACAAAACAAAGTGGCTACGGCCTGTTGATCATTATTCCGCTGTTAAGTTCATTCTGGATGATTTCCGGCAAGTTATTGAATGCCGTTTTCCATGATCAAAAACAGTGGTATTTGTTTATATTGTCACTGGTTGCAGCCAGCGGAATTTCGATTCTGTTTACTAATATGACCGGCATGGATTTTAGTTTAACTACACACATTTTTTTTGTGATTTACCTTTTTGCTTACTTGTTTTTTAGCATTCAAACAAACTCACGGTTTCCGGTGTTAAACATACTTTTCCTGCTGGTTTTTTTCGCAGGTTTTACGACATTTATACTAAACAGGTCAAATAGCACAAAAGAAACTGAAAAATTAAGCCTGCTGGCGGGAAAATTAGTGACACAGCGCAACCCGGTAACAGAGGTGCTTTATGAACAGGCAGAACGCCGGCTAATTGCTGATTCAATTGTAAATCAATGGATAAATCCGCCGGCGGAAGGAGCCAGAATCAGTCAGGACAGCCTGGATGCCTACGTAAAATTACATTATTTCAAGGATTACTGGCGAAAATACCAGGTTCAGATTACATTTTGTGATCCGGGAAAAGAGTTACGTATTCAACCTCAGGGATACCTGGTTAACTGCAATTCATATTTTCGGGGAATCATTGACAATTTTGGTAAGGCGACAATTCTGCCAGGTCTCTCTTTTTTGGATTATGGAATAGGCAAAGAGTATTACCTGGCCACCATTTCCGGAAGGAGTACAGTAGCAGATTTATCCGGCCCCCGGACTATTTTTATCGAATTTAACCTGAAGAATGCGGATCCTGATCCCGGGTATCCTGGCTTGCTCATGGATAAAACACGGCTTGACCTTCCCAATCTTTCAGATTATTCGTATGGATTATATCAATACGGACGCCTGATTCGTGCAATGGGCACCAATGGATACAAGAATGAGCTGGGCCAGTATGAGAAGCTTTCTGCCGGAATGCCCAGTTTTACCGAGGATAAGACCATTCATTATCAATACCGGATTAACAGTAAAGATACCCTGTTGATCAGCAAAAAAGCTGAAAATTTCCTCTCTTTTGTAACACCGTTTTCATACTTGTTCGTGCTGTTTTCCTTTTTGACACTGATCGCAACCGGAATGGTTAATTTTCCCAAAAACCTCAACACCCTTCTGGCAAGTTTGAGGAACCGGCTTCATTTTGCACTGGTTGGGCTGCTGCTTGTGACAATGATTTCCATCGGCATTGTTCAGGTAATCAACATTATTTCAATCAATTCGAAGAAGAATGTTGATAATTTGCGTGAAAGAGCCTCTTCCATTGTGGTTGAAGTTCAGCATAAATACAGTGTATTGCAGGACATGCGGGAGGTGCCGGCCGGAGAATTTGAAGATTTCCTGGTAAAGTTGTCCAATGTTTTTTTTACGGATATCAATGTGTATGATAAAAAGGGGATGCTGATATCCTCAAGCCGGCCTCAGATATTTGAGGAGGGACTGTTGTCCGGGCGAATGAATGCAAGTGGTTACCAAAAACTGATCGTAGAAAAAAACTCCATATTTATCCACAACGAGAAGATAGGAAGCATGCAGTTCAGTTCTGCATATCTTCCATTTTATAATGAGCGCGATCAATTACTCGGCTTCGTAAATCTGCCATATTTTGCAAAACAGGATGAATCCAGAAAGGAAATATCTTCTTTTCTCGTTACCTTTCTGAACATCTATATCCTGATAATATTGTTTGGGATATTGGTTACAGCACTGATATCTAATTATATAACTGCCCCATTGGCCATGCTTGGCGGCAAAATATCTCAACTTCGGCTGGGGGCAGTGAATGAAAAAATTTCCTGGAAACAACATGATGAGATCGGACAATTGGTATCGGAATACAACCGGATGATAGATGTTTTAAGCAAGAGTGCAGAGATGCTTGCAAAATCGGAGCGTGAAAGTGCCTGGAGGGAAATGGCCCGGCAGGTGGCACATGAGATTAAAAATCCGCTCACTCCGATGAAACTCAGTACCCAATACCTTGAGAAATCGTGGAATGAGAAAGCGCCAGATTGGGATCAGCGGCTTTCTCGTTATACTAAAACAATGGTGGAACAAATTGATGCCCTGTCTGTTATTGCTTCCGATTTTTCTGCTTTTGCCAAAATGCCAACGGTTGTATTGGAGCGTATTAACCTGGAGGAAATTATCCGATTTGTGCTTTCAATGTATCGTGATACGAATTTAATTCAGTATGAATTCCAGACAAATGTTGCAGAACCAGTCATTCTGGGCGACAGATCTCAGCTTATCAGGGCGTTTACAAACCTGGTGAACAATGCAGTTCAGGCAATCAGTCATCCTGAACAGGGAGAGGTTCGTGTTGGGATTGTCCGGGAAGGCACGGAAATAATTGTGACCGTTTCTGATAACGGTTGCGGAATATCCGCAGACAGGAGCAAGAATATATTCCAGCCTGATTTTACAACAAAAACAAGCGGAATGGGATTGGGGCTGGCAATTGTAAAAGGGATTGTAGAAGGGATGAATGGAGGGATCACATTTATTTCAGAGGTCAACAAAGGAACAAACTTTATCATCAAATTTCCTGCAAATGTGGAGCAAATTTAAAAAGCGGCGAAGCAGAACATTGGTTTTTCCGGCTGTTTTTTTCATCATGATGGCATTTTTGGTTTCAGGATGTGGAAAAAGGGAGAGCAGGGAGTTATATCATCCTTTTCCGGATAAAACCTGGGCAAGGTTCAATTTGCTAAGTTTCGAAATTCCCGTTGAAAAGGCCAGTATATATGATATAACTCTTTTCGCGCGATTCGAGCCGGGATATCAATATGAAACACTTGATTTTAACATGATTATGAATACACCGGCAGGTGAGGAGCGCATCAATGAATATAAGATGGAGGTAAAAGGGAAATCCGGCGAATTTAGTATTGAATGTAACCAGGATTCTTGCCAGGGGTCGGTTTTGTTAAAAAAGGAGATCAGTTTCGCCAAGCCCGGATTATTAAAAATAGAAATAGAAAACCTGATGCCAAGGTTAAATGCAGAGGGGGTTATCGGTGTCGGCATCAGGTTGGTTCCGGTTGGAAAGTAATCTGCGGGCTTCTGTTTTATCCTGATGGAGTTGTTGCACGAGGTGGTCGAGGCCATCAAATTTCTTTTCATCCCGGATGCGGTCGATAAAAGAAACAGCCAGGGTTTTCCCGTAGAGATCTCCGGAATAATCGAATATATTTACTTCCACAGAAAGTGTCTTACCAGAAATGGTAGGCCGGGTTCCGGCGTTTGCCATGCCCTGGTGGAACAAATTGTCAAATTCAACGGTTACCGCGTAAACGCCATTTGCGAGTAAAAAAGGATTGTTTTCCGATAATTCGAGGTTCGCTGTAGGATAGCCGAGCGTTCTGCCGAGATGATTTCCGTGAATAACCCTGGCCCGGACACAATAAAACGATCCCAACAATGAGTTGACTTTGCGGATTTCGCCTTTCATCAGGGCATCCAGAACATCAGGGGAGTCAATGCCATGTATCATGAAGCAAAGCTACCCATAAAACAAATCCAAACTAAAAGAGTGGTTTGTCTTTTTTACTGAGACGTTTGATCATGACCAGTTCATACACTGCATACATGTAATGTGCCCATACGCCGGCCAGCATGACGAGAAGGGTGATGATCATCCACATCGGGGCGATCGGCGTCCAGAGCTCACGGGAGGGCACTTCGGCCTTGTAATATTGCTTGTGAACACCCCAGTTGATCAGGTTTTGACCCTGGGCAAAGCCAAAAATATCATGTTCTTCTATTTTGGCGATCACAACAAGGTTACCAAGGGTATCCCCGACAATTTCCTTTGGAAATTCCAGGGTTCCTGTTCCATTTTCATCAAGGGCTATTTCTCCTATTTTCAGGAGGCTGAAGAGCCTTGGTATATAGATGAACACTGTTTCTTTCGGGATGGCAACCTCTTCCCCTTTTTCATTTTTCTGCGTAGCGGTCACTTTCAATATGTGGAGGGAGTCCTCAATACTGAAGAACAGGCGTATTTTAGCCGGTTTCGCGCTGAAAGAAGCCTCTGCTGCCGGGTAGTTGCCAGTGGCGGTAAATTTAGCAGAATAGGCAACCAGTCCCTCTTTGTCGCCGGTTAATCCGGCAATCGGCACCTTTAGAACAGCAATTCCTTCCTGGTCGGTTTTGGCCTTGCCTAAAACCATGCTGGTCTCTCCGTTTACGACAGAAAATTCTACCATTGCATGCTCCAATGCCAGTGAAACTTCACCTTTTTTTATACTCAGTGTGGCAGTCAGCATGGTTGAATCAGCAGTGCAGAGGTAGTTCAATGCCATCCGGGATTCTACCGGCGTGGCGGTGGAATCAGTTTTTTCTTCCGCATATAAATTCAGAGGCTGAATCGCGAAGGAAAACAAGAAGTACCATAAAACGAAATATCCAAAAACTCTTTTCATAATGTTTGAGTGAGTTGTTCCGGTGAATAATTAAACTAAAACATCTTCTTTCTTCTCTTCTCCGCTTAACCCGGTTACAGGGACGATGGTAATAAACTTTGAAGCCACGGTAAACAGGAGGCAAAATATTGCAACACCCGCAGCTGTAAGGCTCCATTCAACCCAGGTAGCCGAATAGCTAAACCACTCAGGGCGTGAATCCTGGATCGGCAGGTAAGGCGATTCGAGGGTGGGAACAACGATAATATAACGGTTAAGCCATAAGGCAATAACCACAACAACAGCCGTTAGCGTGATGTTTCTGATCGTTCTGAACCTGGCGATACCAACCACCAGCAGTGGTAAAAGCACCCCGATATAGTTGGAAATGATGAAAGGCCAGTAAAACTTCTTAAAGAGCAGCTGGATCAGCAATTCATCATTTTTTTCGGAGCCATACCATTTCGTGAGATAATCGCTGAAGGTAAAATAGCCAAAAAATGCAGCAAGAACAAGCATGATTACGCCAACTGCAACGAAGTGCTTTTTAGTAATATAGGCTTCAAGATGATATACTTTTCTGAAAGCCCACATGCATAAAATCAGTACGGCACTTCCCGAATAGACGGCTGCGATCACAAAGTACGGTCCGAAGATGGTACTGTGCCAGCCGGGTTGCAGGGTAACGCTGAAAATCCAGGCCAATACCGAATACACGATGATGGCGATGGCAATGACCATGGCGGCCATGATGTCGGTTGCCCTGTTTAACCGCTGTTGCTGTTCGGGCAACCCGGTATAACCCAATGCGAGCACCTTGTACAGTTTCTTTCTCCAGTTTGGGAGCTGAAGCAACTCATCATCCCTGAGGGTGGCAAGGTCGCGTAACAAGGATAGATACAGGAAGATAAAGCAACCAAAAATATCCGTGGTAATGGCGATTACGTCCCAGGTGATTGGGGATTGGATTCTCCCGAACAGTACGAGGTAGTGCAACTTATCGAGCCGGCCGATGCAAAGCAGGATGAAACAGGGGCCGATCAACAGGGCGATAATTGTGATGAACTCAGCCATCCGGATGATTGGTTTACGCCATGCAGTTTTAAAAAGGTGCAAAGTGCCAGAGATAAGAGCACCGGCATAGCTTATTCCCATGAAGAAGATGAAATTCACAATATATACCCCCCAAACCACATTGTCGCGCATGCCGGTGACCTCATGGCCATACCATACCTGTGAAAGAAAGGCATAGAAGCCCAATCCGATCACTCCGAGTAAGAAAACGATCCAGGCATATCCCAGAATGGAAGTCCGTTCAAGTTGTGGTGCAAACTCCCTTAATGGATCTTTTTGTTGTAGTTCCATGGTTACGGTTTGTTTTTAATACTGTATGGTGTGTCTTTGTATCTTTCTTTCACTGATTCCTCCAGCTCTCCGAATCCTCTTTCAACCTCAAACTGGCGGTCAACAGGAGGCAGGTAGTAAACACATGGGCGGGTTCCGAGTGTTTCAAGGTAGCGGTAACCGGCTCTGTCGTGAATGAGTTTGCTGAACTGGTACGTTTCGGTGCCGTTGGTTACCGTATCCTCATCAACATCGCCAAAATAGATTACGCCCATGGGACAAGCGGAGGCGCAATAAGGAATTTTGCCCACCCTGATCAGGTCGGGACAGAAATCGCATTTTGAAACGGTGCCCTCTTTGCCGGGGCTGCTGGCCTCGGGAGAGTATGGTTCTTTATCCTGGTCAAATTCAGGATAGTGTTTCCATGCAAAAACACGGGTTGAATAAGGGCAGCCCGTCATACAGAACTTACATCCGATGCAGCGTTCATTGTCGATCAACACAATTCCGTCGCTGCGTTTATAGGTAGCCCCGACCGGACAAACGCTAACGCATAAAGGATTGTCGCAATGGAAGCAGGGTTTCGGAAACCAGTAGGGCGAGGTTTTCTCAGAATCCTGAAGGAGGTACACCTTCATGAATTCCTGGCTTTGCGGAAGGTGGTGACCTTTCTGGCATGCCTCCACGCATTTCCGTGCGTTTTTGCACTTGCCAAGGTCGATGACCATCACGAATTTCCTGCCCGGAATTCCTTCGTGGGATTCTTCACGTGAAACACGCGGAAGTTTAAGCAACCCCCGGTCAACTTCCATGATCTCACCATCTGTGGTAAGAACTTTAACCTTTTCGCCGGTTTCAGCTGCTGAGGAGTCAACATATGCCGTCATGAGGCCAGCGCCAATGGCGACCCCGGCGCCGGCAATAATTCCTTTTTTAAGGAATTGGCGACGTGAGTTTTTCTGATTTTTATTCAATTCTTCTTCCACGCTGATAAATTTTAGTGAGATTCATGATAACCATTGATCATGCTTTTAAAGTTGCTGGTCGGGTTTTTACCGATGGTGCAAAAATAGACATGTACACACATGATGATGCTGATGCCAAAGCCTGCGGTAATATGGAACATATCCGTAAGGTCAAGTCCGCTGTAACCAACAAAACTGTTAACGGTAACTTCAGGATAGAGCAGGCCCCAGCCTGAAAGGATTACAAAAGGAACAAGCCCGTACATCAGGACAACATAGGTAACCTGCTGTAATGGGTTGAACTTACTCTCTTCATTAACCGGATAGGGAGCTTCGTCTTTACGGAAAATGCCTATGGTATAATAGATGAATTGGTTTTTAAGCCGTAAAAAGAAACCTTTTACGGGAATAACGTAATACGCTCCGTTTGGGGTAAAAAGATTGCCGATAAAAAACACACAGTAGCTGATTGTCAGGATAATACCTGAAACGTTATGCACATATACGGCAGCATTAAATTTAACCATGGTTCCCGGGTTTGAAAACTGTATGCTTAAACCGGTTACAATCAATATGAGGCAGAGCAGGGCATTTGTCATGTGCCAGAGCCTGATCCAGACAGGGTACAGGTAGAGTCGTTCGGTAGTTTTGTGGTTCATAGTTTCGTTTTATTTTTTTATGCGTAACGCCGCATGGATCATGATAACCAGAATTGTTAGTCCAAAAATAATCAGGCTAATGATGTTCAGGGTGTTGCTTTTATCCGGGCCGATGGAGGTGGCTTCTCCGGTCAAAAGACCTTTGAGAACTCCTTCTTTTTGAATTTTTTCACTTACCTGGTATTTGTAGAGGGAGGCATAGAGAATAGAGTTTTTTGAATGGCATGACTCACATTTTCTGACAGCCTGGCTTTTTGACACCACATGATGGGCAACAACGAGCGTATCTTCATTTTTCGCATGACATTCAATGCATCGAACATGGGTGAAATGAGATGCCTGATTGGGAAGCCATTCATGTTTTTTTAACAGGTTTGGCTTCAGTTTGGTCGTAAGCAACTGGTAGTTTTTAAAATCACCATGACAATTCAGGCAGATCATATTGTCGTACACGATTGTTTCTTTAAGGACTTCGTTGGTCCGGGCATTGATTTTATAGGTGTGGGCATCGTGGCACATCCAGCAGGTAAAATCTTCACTGTGTTTTTCAGAGTGCACGCTGGCCTGAAATTCCGCTTCAATCTGTTCAAATTTGAATTTGGCATATTTTTCATCTCCGCCATGGCAGTCGATGCAATTGGCTTTTGTCTCCATACGCAGGTTTCCGGCATGGGGAAAGGTCGCATAATCTTCGGAGTGGCAATCGGTACATTTAAATTCGCGATGATTTGAAACGTAGAAAACATCCCGGTTCATGACCAGTTCGGAATACATCCGCTTGGTGACCGTTTTTTTCGATTCAGGGTTTTCGTACGTATATTTTGATTGCCCGTGACATTTGAGGCAGGTTTCGTTTTCCTGTGCGTTTTTGAACTTTGTGAGATCAACTTTTAAAGGTTTTTCCGTTTCGGGCTGAATCTTTGCAGCAGGGGTGTCATCAGAAGTTTTTACCAGGGCGAATGCAAGTGTAAAAAGCATCAGCAATACCAGTACGACCCATGCAGGCCGGATATTTGCTTTGTAATTCATAGTAGTTATATTGTAGGGAGTTAACGAGGTGTAAAAGAAATGGGTGTTAACAGGGAGGCCCTGTAACACCCATTTTTAATCATATCAGCATCAACATGCACTTACTTTTTCATTGAACGCATGTACGCAACCAATGCCCAACGATCGTTGGCATCAGGAATTTTCTTTTCATAAGCGGGCATTTCATCGCGACCTTTGTCGGTACGATAGAAAAGTTCGCCATCGGTAGAAGCCTGGAAAGCAGCAGATGAGAAGTCGCCAGGATGGGTTTTCAAAGATGCAGCCTTTGGGCCATCGCCCAAACCTTTACTCCCGTGACATGATTTGCAATGTTTTGCCCAGAGTTCCTTGCCTGTTGCAAGGTCTGCTTTTGCAGAAGCTTTCATTGCTTTGTCTTTGTCAGGCACCGGCCATGGTTTAGCTTTAGCCTGGGCGTGAACTGCATTGCCAAAGAGGAAAACTACAGCAATGACTGCAGCTACCATGATTGTTGCGATTTTTTGTGTTGTTTTCATTTTTGTTATTATTAATTGTTAGACACTATGAGTTGGCTGTGAATTAAAAGGTCCACAGCCGGGTAATATTAAAGCCAAGAACGATATATCCTTTATAGGGATTATTGTAATTATACATTGAATTTTCCTGTGGCAGCAAGCCTGTTGCGGAGGTCAGGAAAATCTGGAAAGCGTGGGTGCTGGTGGATATTTCCACACCTGCGCCAAAATTTGGCCAGGGAGCAGTATTTGTGTAGGTAGCGATAGGCTGAGAATAACTGAGCATGACAGATGTTTGCGGACTAACCTTAATCCTGCCGATGCCGGAAATGGTGATGTTGTTGTTTTTCATGCTGCTGCTCACATGATTGTTGGACATTTCAACGTCGTCGACGAGGTTGTAATGTAACCAGGAGACGGCAAACTGGGCAGAAAACATCTTGCAGAACCTGCGTGCGAACATGAATTCTGCATAATAAGAGAAACGATAGGAGGCTTTAAAAGTTTGGTCAAACAACGAACTGAGGTCAGTCGTGTTGTTTCCTGCCAGGCCGGTTGCCTGGTTATAGGTGATGTAATTCAGCCCCTCATTCGTGTCATTTTGAATGATTTGATTTTGGATATTACTTCTAAAAGTACTATCGGTAACAAGGGCGTTATAATCGAGATCAGAAGCCAGTTTATTGTTTCCCAGGGCAGATTTGTTTCTGCAGTCGAGGGCAACATTGCCATAGAACGTAATTGAAACAGGAAAACCATCCTTACGCTGACGGGCAAGAATATACTTCAAACTGAAATCCTGAAGCAGTTTTTTCCTGGTGGTTCCAAACCCAACCTGAAGATCTTTGGTAATGGTGTAGTTCAATCCGAAGCGGATATTGGAGGAACCCCAGATGCCGTAAAGGTCTTTCCAGTGGTTCTGGATCGTGCCAAAATCGTGCATGAGAATGAATTCGAGGGTTCTGGCCGGCGGAAGGACGACAGTTTGTTCGGCGATGAAATAGTTGCTTTCAAACGCAGCTTTTGCAAGTGGTTTTTCTGCGGGTTGTTCAGGAATTGAATCCTGGGCCATGGCCATACCTGCACCTATTATCAGGAACATAAAACCCAGTAATATTCGTTTTATTTTGCCCATTGTATATGTATGCATTTCGAATAATTATTAGTGTGAATAAATCGATTAGTTATTTTTCGCGCCCTGCCTGATCCATTTGTAAATTGAATCGGCATTTGCCTTGGTTGTTTGCCCCATCTGAACCATGCCGCCATTGGGTGGCAATACTTCCAGATAAATGATACTGCTTCCAGGATTCACGGTGTCGATCATACCGGGCATTGCCATCATGTTCTGCCAGGATTTTGATGCGGTCAGAACGGGTGGAGTTCCACCGTTACCATGGCAGGTATTACACTTGGCATCCCATATGGACTGAATTTCTGCCTTATAGCTGATTTGATTTTCACCGGGAGGAGGAGGAGGAGGAGGAGGGGCGGGAGGATCCGGTACAATGAGATCCTTTGTACAGGATGAAAAGATAAAAAGCACGAAAAAGATCGCAATCAATTTTTTCAACTTATTGCTTTGCATAATTGGTTTTTTTGGGATTGAACGAATTGTATTATATGGAAAAATATTCTTTCAGATACGCAAGTTTAATTTTCTTTTTGTAAAAAAAGGCTTCAGGGTTGCTGAAGCCTTTTTTTTATTCATGATATATTATAAACCGGCAGCAGTCATCGCTTCCATCGTGTTCGTCAGAAGAGCTCTTACATATACGGTATTGTGAATACCTAAACTGTACTCTCTTAAGCAGAACTGGAAGTTGATAAGGGCACCCGTCTGAACCATCAGTAATTTCGGGAATTTTGGTTTGGCCATGTTGGCTGCACTTGTGCTATATGGATCTCTCCAGTATCCGAGAGGATTGGTTGAGGAGCTATAGATATCAAGGTAGCCATCATAGTTGCCGGTTGTTATACCAGCCCAGAGATTTGCAGCGCTGGCATCGGCATGCAGAATGTCATGTCCGCCTCCGCAGGCATTGATTTTCGTAGCCAGTGCATTCAGCAATCCTTTGATTTCGGTTCTGGTTGCCTGCCATTTGGCTGAAGATGCATCGATTGGACTTGCAGCGTGGCAACCGGTGGTATTACAACCATTGAAATTCCATGTAGTGCTTGAACTCAGAGCGCTTTCTTTGGCGTTTCTCACGTTGAAAGAGTGACCGCCTGCGATTCCGGTCATCGGACCTGCCATATGGCAATCCTGACAGGTAGCAAGGGTAGTGTGTGGTGAATTGGCATACGATACGCTTCCCGGGTATTCAATACCACCCTGGCCTGCATAAACAGCGCCAACTGCACCGTAGTGAACGTGCATTCTGTAAGATGGCTTCAACATGGTGTTTTTTACACCTGCAGCACTGTCATACATCATTGCTGTCGGGAAATTCTTCACTGAGTCATAGTTCAGTAAACGGCCTGCAGGATCGTTACCGCAAACCAACGGACGTGGCTGATGGCATTTTACGCATAAATTGCTTGTTCCACCACCCTGGGTCAGGTTGATCGTTTTGGCACCGCCCCACATGGTCATGGGTACAGCTGCCGTGTTGGTCAGAACCAGGTCGGTTTTTTCATACGTTGTGTGCAGACTGCTGTGGCAGGTATAGCAGCTGATTTCGCCAATTGCATTGGCTGCATTGCTTGCATATTGATTTACCCACTTGCCGCCGGTGAACTGGAAGGCTGCAGAAACGTTGTTCTGACATACATAGATGTAAGCTTTCTGCTCATGGCAGGGACCGCATGATGTGTTTCCGGCTTCTTCAAATGCAGCACCACCCCAATTGTGCTTTGACATCTCGAATTCGGTAGCAACGGCATCAACAACAGCTTTTGCATGGCATTCCTTGCAGGAGTTGGTGGCATCCTTGCCGTTTGTTCCATCTTTACCGGCAGGACCGGTAGCTCCTGTTGCGCCAGTGGCACCGGTAGCACCGGTAGCACCCTGGGGGCCTTCCTTATTACAGGAGGTCAGTGTTAAACATACTGCCACGATCATCAATCCGGCAGTAAAAACTAGTTTTTTCAAATTTTTCATACTCTTCAGAGTTTTTGTTAATAAATAAGTTTGTGCAGCAGACAACTTGTGCAAATTGTTCCGGAACAAATGTATTGAAGATTATAAGACAGGTTGTTAATAAACAGGTGAGATTTGTTAATATATTAACTGATATATGTCAATGGTTGGTTGACATATATCAATTATAGTAAAATGGAAGAAGCTGCAGGAGGGTGGTTTTAGCAGGAAAAACAAAAAAAGTGTCAAAAAAAGGAACGTATTGTGATTTAATTATCAGCTGAACGTATGGTCATTATGGAATAAAAAAGAGGGCGTCCATTTTGGGACGCCCTCTTTTGAAAAATGCAAATCGTTTAGTTCGCGTTGAGCCAGTCAATCGAATTATTTAAAACCTGCAATGCGTAATTAGGGTTGTGAAGGCCTAATGATAATTCACTGTTAATATAGGCATAATTATAAGCTGCACCTAATTCACCCCATTTCCACGGGCGGCCCATTCTGATAGCATAGTCAGCATCAGTTCCATATTTAAGCATGTTCCCGTAGATCACCAGGCCGGTAGTCGGACTTACAGTGTTATTGCTTGAGCTGGTGGCAAACTTATCACCTGCAGTTTGGGTGGTAGGATAGAGTTTTCCATTGAAGTCATGGGTTGGCAATGCACTGTATGAAATAGCGCCTGTGGTTCCATTCACGGTTTTCTTGAAGATTTTTTTGGTGGTAAGGAGCTCAGCAAGATCGGTTAATTTGCCTTTGATTAAATTTTGAATTGGCGTAAGTTTATCAGAACCGTGGCATGTTTTACAAGCTTCTTCATTCACTCTCAGGGTATGTCCGCCTGTTGAATCGGCTGCATTGTATTCATTCATGTGGCATTGGGTACAGGCAAATGCAGAGTGTTTCCAGGTCTTGGTATATGTTTTCCCTTTATACTCATACGCGTTGATACCGGCAAAAAGGTTTGACTGGTTTCCATCATGAACCGAGAAACTTCTGCCAACGCGATATTGAACCGTATCGAGGTCGCTGCTGTTTGTAAACGGGAAGTAAGGGAGCTGGTCAAAAGATTTGTTGATCACGTCAGGAGTGAGGGTTGTATCTGAATAAACCAGCGCCGTAGCTCCACGAATCTGGTGGCAATTGACGCACAAATTGTTGAGGGCGCCAAAATCGGTGGCTGTCAGATTTTTGTTGTAATTCAAATAGACAGGGCTAATGGCAGTCAGAATCTGAGAAACCGTGTCGGCTGTGAAATCAAATCCACTGTGTGCATGGCAGGTAGTGCAATTAATCCTGTTGGCAGCTGGCATATCGTTGGCTACAACGTACTTTCCGCTTCCCAGGATTTGTTTAAATCCTTCACTGGTGTGGCAACTTGCACAGAATTTAGTGAATCTGGAGCTTGTGTTTCCTGTGTAATGCTTAGAAAAGTGGTATTCAGCAATTTTTTGGTCGAAATTGGCAATGGTGTGGCAAACCAGGCAGGAGCCATTTGCGTCTTTCCCATTGGTTCCGTTCACTCCGTTTACACCATTAATTCCGTCAACACCTGCCGGGCCCTGCGGACCTTCCTTGGTGCAGGAGGTAAAGGTTAAACAAGCAGCTGCGATCATCAATCCGGCAGCAAAAAACAATGATTTAAAATTTTTCATACTCTTACAGTTTTTGTTAATAAATAAAGTTATGCAGCAGACAACTTGTGCAAAGTGTTACATGGAGCAAAATTAGGAAGATTATGCAGCGTGTTGATAATTAGACAATGACATTTGTTAATAGAATAACTGACATATATCAATGAATGGGTGATATATGTCAGTTGTGGCCACATTTTCTATGAAAAGAATAATGAAATCTGAACTTAATAGAGAAAAAAAGCTGCCGGGGCGGGATTACTGTGATTTTATTATCAGCCGGTTTCGCTGATCTGGCGAAGCTGTTTGGTGTTGAGGACCTCCATGCTGTTCCCTGAAGTGGTAAGGATTCCTTCCTCTTTAAACTCTTTCAGAATCCGGATTGCACTCTCCTTCGACATGCCGGAAAGGTCGGCAAGATCCTGACGGGAGATGGTCATTTCAAAAGGATTCTGGCAGTATATTTTATCGGAGAGATAGAAGATAACATCAGCGATTCGACCATGCATCTGTTTTTGGGTGAGGCTGATGACCTGATCGAAATTGAAAATAGACTGGAGGGAGACACGTTTAATGAATTCTTCGGCAAAATCGGGATTTTCGCGGATTAGCTTTTTAAATACGGTGACATCAACCAGGCAGGCAGTACAATCTTCCACAGCGGCCGCCGAGTAATAGTGTCGGTTGTCAACATAAATGCCTGGTCCGAAGATGTAATCAACCGGCTTAATCAGGGCCAGGATCAAATTCTTACCATAACCTTCGATGTAAATTTTAGCGAGTCCGGAGGTAACACAAACAAAATAAGGAGAGGGGGTTCCCTGTTTAAAGATAATTTCTCCGGCTTTATAGCTGACCTGGAAACGATTGCCATTGATCAGTTCAACTTCAAGCGGGGATAAATTTTTAAATATGGAAGATTTGCAATTGCAGTCGGCGCAGTTGGAGGAACCATGTAATTTATTTACCATCTTGAATTGCAGCTAGAATCTGATATTTCAGATAAGCAGACAAAGATAGCACTAAATTGATATAAAACAAATTATTTGGTTTTATTAATCAACGTGTCAATTGAGATATGTCAACCTCAGCGAGGTGGTTTGCCATGAGATACTCCGCAATCTGAACGGTATTGGTGGCGGCTCCTTTTCTCAGATTATCTGCCACAATGAACAGATTCAGTGAATTGGGCTGTGACTCATCCCGCCTGATCCGCCCGACAAATACTTCGTCCCGGCCTAAGGCTTCAAGAGGCATGGGATAAATGTTATTTTTGACATCGTCGCGAACGATAATACCCGGGGTCTCCTGCAGCAACTTTACCACATCATCAAGGTCAAAATCGTGAAGAAATTCCAGGTTTATGGCTTCTGAATGTCCGCCCATTACAGGTACCCTGACAATTGTCGCAGTAATCCGGATGGAATAATCGTCAAGAATTTTATGGGTTTCATTCACCAGCTTCATCTCTTCGGAGGTATATCCGTTTTCGAGGAAATCCCCTCCGTGAGGAAACAGGTTCAGATCGATCGGGTAAGGATAAGCCATCTCTCCGACAATTCCTTTTCTTTCGTTTTCAAGTTGCCTGACAGCTTTTGCCCCGGTTCCTGTTACTGATTGATAGGTGGATGCCACGATCCGTTGAATTCCATATTTTGCATGAAGGGGTGCAAGAGCCAGAACCAGCTGGATGGTCGAACAATTCGGGTTGGCAATAATTTTATGGTATCTGGTCAGGATGGAGGCATTGATTTCCGGGACAATCAACGGAATTTCGGGATCCATGCGCCATGCCGAAGAGTTGTCAATCACTGTGATACCCGCAGCAGCGTAGAGCGGAGCCCATGCTCTCGATACTGTTGCACCGGCCGAGAAAATTGCAATGTCTGGTCTGGCGGCGATGGCCTGTTCGTGTGACTGAATAAAAAATTCCTGATGATTGAAGGTGACCGGAAGACCTGCCGATTTTGGAGAAGCAACCGGGATAAGAGCGTCGGGATAGAATTTATGCTCATCAAGAACTTTGAGGATTTCCCGGCCGACAAGCCCGGTGGCGCCGACAATTGCCAGTTTCATAAGAAGGTTTTTGGCAAAGATAAATAAAAAGTGCGGACAGGCATAAAGGCGGACGGGGGGATGGATTTTTTGAACAAGAGCGTCACCTTTCAGAAATTTTCCGATTAAGCGGGAAAACGGATGATTATGAAAACAATTTCTTCCTGCATTATTTGCATTGTTTGCATTTCCACCATTGTCATGGGACAGGTGAAGGATGATTTTTCGGATGGAAATTTCACGGATAATCCTGAATGGGTTGGAGATACGGGACAATTTGATGTAAATTCCACCGGTCAGTTGCATTTGAATTCAACCGGATCCGACACATCGGTATTATTTACCCGGCACTCCTCCATAAAAAACACGGAATGGAGTTTCTGGGTGAAACTTTCATTCAATACATCGTCCAATAACCATGCAAGAATATACCTGGCTGCCGATACTTCCGAACTACGCCTGATCGAAAACAGCTATTACCTGCAAGCAGGTGGAGGAGACGACTCTGTGTTTATCCTGAAACAAACGGGAGGTGTGGTTAAAACAATATTCAGGTTTACCTCCTGTAAAACGGTTCATTCCATCAATACACTCCGGTTTAAAATCACTTCCGATGATTCCGGTCACTGGGAAGCGTTGATTGATACAACAGGAGGATTCAACTATTTTTCTGATGGGAAATTTTTTGATGATTCATTCACAGCCACAAGATGGTTTGGGGTCTTATGCCGTTATACCTCCAGCAATGCTGCCAAATTCTATTTCGATAATTTCTATGCAGGACCTGTTATCACTGATACTGAACCCCCGCAGATCACGGAAGTCGAAACGGTGACACCAGCATGTTTACAGATCACTTTTTCAGAACCGGTTCAGAAACCGGATGCCGAGAATCCGGGAAATTACATACTTCAGGGCCAGGGGAAGCCGCCTGACTCGGTATTGCAGGATCATCAGAGCCCTGCTATCGTTTCGGTATTTCTTCATGATTCCATCGCACAGGGAGGCTGGGATTCTATACAAATAAGCAATATCCGGGATTTAACCGGGAACAGTTTACCTGATACGATTGTCCGGGTGTGTTATTACCGGCCTGAGCACTATGACATCCTGATTCATGAGATCATGGCTGATCCGGATCCACCTGTAGAACTGCCGGACGGCGAATTTGTGGAGTTATACAACCGGACTGCCTGTCCGATAAACCTCAGGGACTGGAGATTCAAATATGGGAGTTATACTAAGATATTTCCCTCCCTGATCATTCCCCCAAAGGGATATCTGATAATTGTGAAGGACTCTGCTTTTCAGAATTTCGGGAAATGTGCCGTGTTGTTTACCTCTTCGTCCTCTTTATCAAACGAAGGGACCACGCTTGTGCTGGAAGACTCGCGCCGTCATGTCATTCATTCAGTTTCCTATAGTCCGGATTGGTACCGGGGTTCATTCAAAGAGGAGGGAGGGTGGTCGCTGGAGATGACCGATTCGTCGAATCCATGCGGTTGTGCTGAAAACTGGGGCGCCTCCAAAGATGCATCAGGAGGCACCCCGGGGAGGCCAAATTCGATAAGCAGGGCCAATCCTGATGAAGTTTCACCGGCAGCCATCAGGGCTTTTATTTCTGATTCTGCTGTTTTGGAAGTGACATTTTCGGAACAGATGGACAGTATCAGCCTGCTTTCACCGGCGGGCTGGGGGGTCAACGACCCTGACGGGGTGCTCCACCCCGTCAGGGTCGTTCCGGAACCTCCGGGTTTCAACCTGGTAAAGTTGGTGTTCGACCAAACTTTTAAGGCCGGAACACATTACACATTGAGAATAGCAGGGGACATGAAAGATTGTGCAGGAAACCGGTGTGATTCAATGCCTTTGCTTCGGTTTGCCGTTCCGGAGGATGTTACCGGCCGCGATGTGGTGATCAACGAAATCTTATCAAATCCTGCAACAGGCGGGTCCCGGTTTGTTGAATTGTACAACAGGTCCGAAAAGGTTATCGATCTGAAAACGATGGTCATGGCAAAACAGGATACAGTTGCAGGGTTCCAGGAAAATGCGGTTCCGCTGACTGAGAGGGGTTATCTCTTTTTTCCTGGTGATTATATTGCCCTGACTTCCAGCCCGGATGATATCTGTGACCGGTACCGGCCGCTTTTTCCTCAATCAGTTGAGTCCATGAATGGCTTTCCGGTATTCAGCGATGATTCCGGCGCGGTCATCATTGCCAGGAAGGACAACCTGGAGATCATAGATGAAGTTCGGTACAACCCTGGCATGCATTATCCTCTACTTGCCACAGCTGAAGGGGTGTCGCTTGAAAGAACCAGTCCTGACCTGCCATCGGAGTATCAGAATAACTGGCATTCTGCAGCCGAAACTGTTGGATTTGCAACTCCCGGATATCAGAACTCACATTGGAGCCCGGCCGGAGTATCAGATATGGAAATACGTATTCTTCCGGCTGTTTTTTCACCTGATAATGACGGAAGGGATGATCTATTGGTTATTACCATACAGGAAAACGAACCTGATTATGCAGTGAGCATTTTCGTCTACGATAAAAAGGGAAGGCAGGTAGCGCAACCGGCAAACAATGTATTGATGGGTAATGAAAGTATCTTTGTCTGGGATGGGATGACTGCTACCCGGACAAAGGCTCCGATTGGGTTTTACATCCTCCTTGTTGAATTGACTCGGCCGGATGGAACTGTGAAAAAAAATAAAAGGACGGTTGTTCTGGGAGGGAAGCTCTAAGAAATGTATCAGCTCTATTCCGCCCTTTCAGGGCACACGGCGACAGGATACTTTTCGGTTCAGCCCCGAAGGGGCTTAATATGTCAACGACGGGCATTGCCCGTCGGATAAATAATGTGTTAATCAGCCCTGAAAGGGCGTAATCAGGATAATATGGGACAATCACTGGTAAAAAACTACATCCACATCGTTTTTAGTACCAAACATCGGGCGCAGGTCATTCATCCTCCTTACAATCTGGAACTATACAGCTATTTAGGTGGAATTTGTAATAACCTGGACTCGCAAGTAATAAAAACCGGTGGCGATTCCGACCATGTGCATATTCTTTGCATGCTTTCAAAAAAGATACCACTCATGAAACTTTTGGAAGAGTTGAAGTCTCATTCATCGAAATGGATGAAGACAAAAGACTGCTCGCTGAAAAACTTTTACTGGCAGGATGGGTATGGTGCATTCTCGGTAAATCCTGCTGAAGTGAGTATTGTAATGGCTTACATTGATAATCAGCTGCAGCATCACAGGAAAAAGACATTTCAGCAGGAATACAGGGGTTTTCTTAAGAAGTATAATGTTGAATATGATGAACGCTATGTGTGGGATTAGGGATTGCGCCCTTTCAGGGCTCTGTGCGAGGTTACATATCATACAGGGCATTCCCCTGACACAGGGCATTCCCCTGACACAGGGCTTTGCCCTGTGTTGACAGATTCCGCCCTTTCAGGGCTTGTACACCACTGTAAAAAAACCGGCAAACATCATTGCAAAATCAGTTATAACAACAAAAACAAAATCCTGAAAACCAGCTCCAAAGGCCTAACCAGCCCCCAACTTTGCATTTTGCCTTTGCACTCTGCATTTTGACATTTTTCAGATCACAGCAGCCGCTATACATGCAACGCTGATCTTGACTTCCGGGATACTGTTCAACGCCTGGCAGCACGACTCAAGGGTTGCCCCGGTGGTGATCACATCGTCGACAAGCAGCAAATGTCCTGATTTCCAGTCTTGCGGTGAGTTCACCGTAAAGATCTCCTTTACATTCTGATACCGGCTGAAACGAGACTTTCGGGTTTGTGTTTCTGTGGCCTGGGTCCGGGTGAGCAGGTGACGGCTTACAGGAATGTTCATCGCTTTTGCCAACCCGATTGCAAATTGTTCACTTTGGTTATAACCCCGCTTCATGTATTTTTTCTTGTGAAGAGGAACCGGGATGATTGCATCAGCCGAGTTGAATGGAGGCGTATTTTTCAGCAAATGCCCATATTGCTCCCCCAGGTAAATTCCGATATCTTTTCTTCCTTTATACTTCAGCTGATGAACCAGGTGCTGCACCTTGCTTCCCCTGTTAAAACTGAGAAAGGCAGCTGCTGATTCAAGCCCTACCCTGCCGTGGAAAAGCCGTGCAACCGGATTTTCAGGATCAGCATGGAAATTTGTTTTTGGCAGATGGTATTCACAGAAGTGGCAGATTGCCTCCTCATGTTTCCAGAGACTGTTGCCGCATCCGGCACAGATCCTGGGAAAGATAAGGGA
This sequence comes from uncultured Bacteroidales bacterium, assembly GCA_903926565.1. Taxonomy (GTDB): domain Bacteria; phylum Bacteroidota; class Bacteroidia; order Bacteroidales; family FEN-979; genus CAIVAT01. The sequence goes on along the minus strand of CAIYJU010000046.1, from coordinate 84,227 downwards.
AATGAAGTCACTGAGATAGATCATGGTAATTGTTTTTGCTTAATCTGGAAAGAAAGGGAAAGGTGGTAAGAAATTGAAAAAAAACTTGTAGGTTTGATTAAAATTTGACCCTGGAATGAAACCTGTCCCATTACTTGATATACAGGACTTAGCGGTTGGTTTTACCTCCGGATCCGGAGAGCTGATTGTTGTTGACCACATTTCATTCACCCTGAATGAGTCGGAAACGCTTGCCGTAGTAGGCGAGTCAGGGTCGGGCAAAACAGTGAGTGCCCTGGCTGTTTTGAGGTTGATTCCCTCACCGCCCGGGAGGATTTCAGGAGGAAAGATCCTCTTCAGGAAAGAAGAAAACGAACCTGTTGACCTTGCGTGCATTGGTGAGCGGGAGATGCAAAAGATCAGGGGTCGTTCCATTTCGATGGTTTTCCAGGAGCCGATGACCTCCCTAAACCCCGTTTTCACCTGTGGCAACCAGGTCATGGAGAGCCTCAGGGTTCACCTGGGGTACAGTAAAAAGCAGGCAAGGGAAAAGGTGCTTGATCTTTTCAGGGAAGTAAAACTTCCCAGGCCGGAAGAGGTATTCGACTCGTGGCCTCATCAGCTTTCGGGCGGGCAGAAGCAACGGGTGATGATCGCCATGGCGATCTCATGCAATCCGGCTGTGCTGATTGCCGACGAACCCACTACAGCACTCGATGTGACGGTTCAGAAAACCATACTCGACCTGATGAAGAACCTCCAGGTTACCAGAAAGATGAGCATCCTGTTTATCACCCACGACCTGGGCATTGTTGCCGGCTTTGCCGACAGGGTGCTGGTGATGAATAAAGGTAAAATCGTGGAGGAAGGCAGTGTGGCCGACATCTTTCAAAAGCCTCAGCATCCATACACCCGCGGATTGCTCGCATGCCGGCCACCCCTTGATGTGCGGCTGAACCGCCTTCCTACAATTGAAAAATACATGCTGGATGAGCGGATCGAATCGGGTGGAATTATTTCACCACAGCAGCGAAAGAGCGAACATGAACGAATCTATTCCCGTGAACCGATTCTTAAAGTAGAAAAGGTTGGCAGGCAATTCGGGTCGTTTACTGCCCTGGAAAACGCCAGTTTCATGGTTTACCAGGGTGAAACACTGGGTGTTGTGGGTGAATCGGGGAGCGGGAAAACTACACTGGCCAGGGTTGTGCTGGAACTCATCCCTGCCACGGCAGGAAGAATTCTATACCGGGACGAAGATATCACAAAGCTTACATCATCCAACTTAAAGAAATTGCGCAAAGAGCTCCAGATCGTATTCCAGGATCCATACTCGTCCCTCAATCCCAGGATTGCCATTGGTCCGGCCATTCTTGAACCGATGAAAGTACATGGCCTTCATGGCAATGAATCAGCCAGAAAGGCCCGGGTGATGGAACTTCTTCAAAAAGTCGGGTTGAAGCCGGAGCACTACTACCGTTATCCCCATGAGTTTTCGGGTGGCCAGCGGCAACGGATCTGCATTGCACGGGCCCTGGCTGTTGAACCGCGGCTGATCATCTGCGACGAGTCGGTTTCGGCACTTGATGTGTCCATCCAGGCGCAGGTGCTGAACCTGTTAAACGACCTGAAAAAGGACTTTGGCCTTACGTACATTTTCATTTCACACGATTTGTCGGTGGTTAAATATATGTCGGACAGGCTGATTGTAATGAGAAACGGAAAAATAGAGGAGATGGGCGAGGCCGATTCGGTTTATGCCAATCCGCAGTCGGAATATACGAAGGCGTTGCTGGCAGCGATACCCGGTGCGTAGAGACGCAGCATGCCGCGTCTCCACAAACCAATTTGCATAAATGCAATAAAAGGAAGAAATTATGGCAAAGAAAAAAAGCCTGAGCGGCAGTGAGAAGAACACCTTTGTGAAATCGGTGCTGGACGTATTTCAGAACAATCCATACAGCAGTTTCAACTACAAGCAGGTGGCAGGCAGGCTTGGCATCAAGGACAGGGCAAGTAAAGACCTGATCAGCCTGATCATCGGACAACTGTTCAAGAGCCAGGAGCTGGCCATGAGCAAGCGGGGGAAATACCAGATCAACATGGAGAGTCCCCGGTACGCAAAGGAGGTGATCACCACGCTGACAGGGACTGTTGACATGAAACAGACGGGCAAGGCCTATGTGATCCCGGAAGACAAATCGGAGGATGTTTTCATCGCCGCCACAAATACCAATCATGCCCTGCATGGGGACAAGGTCAAGGTGTTCATTTTCCCCAGGCGTAAAGGGCACAAGCTCGAGGGGGAGATATCGGAGATCATCAGGCGAAATAAAAAGCAATTTGTAGGCACCATTGAGACCTCAAAGAATTTTGCCTTTCTCCGGCCCGACAATGCGACGATGCCGGTAGATATTTTCATTCCCAATACAAAATTGAACGGTGCAAAGAATGGGCAGAAGGTGGTGGTTGTCATTACAGAATGGCCGGCACAGAGTGCCAACCCGTTTGGCGAGGTGAAGGAGGTTCTTGGGAAACCCGGCGATAACAGGGTGGAGATGCAATCGATTTTGGCTGAAATTGACTTTCCATTGTCCTTTTCACCCAAAGCGGAGAAAGAGGCGGCGTCCATTCCGGATTCCATTCCGGAGGCGGAAATTTCCAAACGCAGGGATTTCCGGCCGGTTTTCACCATCACCATCGATCCGGAGGATGCCAAGGATTTTGACGATGCGATTTCCCTGAGATCACTGGAAAATGGACATTGGGAGATCGGGGTTCATATTGCAGATGTTTCATATTATGTAAAACCGGGATCGGCAATAGAGGAGGAGGCTGTTGAACGCGGCACATCGGTTTACATGGTCGGGCGAACCATCCCGATGCTTCCCGAGCGGCTATCCAACGGGTTATGTTCCCTGAAACAGGGGGTTGACCGGTTGTGTTTTTCGGCCGTATTTGAGATGGATGAAAATGCCAAAATCTACTCGGAGTGGTTTGGTAAAACTGTGATCAATTCGAACCGGCGGTTTGCCTACGAGGAGGTTCAGGCGATTATTGAGTCGGGAACCGGGGAGTATGCTTCAGAGGTGGCCATATTCAACAAAGTCGCATTAAAACTGAGAGCGGAACGTTTCCAGAAAGGCTCATTTAATTTTGAAACCCAGGAAGTACGGTTCAAACTGGATGATTTAGGGAGACCCCTGAGCATTTACATCAGGGAGATGAAAGATGCCAACAAACTGATCGAGGACTTCATGCTGCTGGCCAATCGCAAAGTGGCTGAATTCATCGGGAAAAAGCGTGAAAATCAAACAGTGAAAACATTTGTTTACCGGGTTCATGACACACCGAACCAGGAAAAGCTTGAAAATTTTACGCAGTTTGTGGAGCGGCTTGGGTATAAGCTAAAGCTCAGTTCAAAGAAATCGCTGGCGGATTCGTTTAACAAGTTATTCAGCGACATCAAAGGAACCGGAACAGAGACGATGATCGAAACCATCGCCATCAGAACCATGTCAAAGGCCTATTATTCAACGAACAACATCGGCCATTACGGGCTCGCATTTCCGTTTTACTCCCATTTCACTTCGCCAATCCGACGCTATCCCGACCTGATGGTTCACCGGTTGCTGTTTGATTATATGAACAACGCCCCGTCGGTTTCAAAAGATGTGTACGAGCCGATGTGTGAACATGCATCGGAGATGGAACGCCGCGCGGTGGATGCCGAACGGATGTCGGTGAAATACAAGCAGGCCGAATACATGCTCGATAAGGTAGGCCAGCAGTTTGATGCGATGATTTCCGGCGTGAGCAAATGGGGTATCTTTGCGGAAATTATCGGTACAAAATGTGAAGGAATGATCCGCCTGCGTGATCTTGAGGACGATTACTACTATCTTGATGAAGAGAATTACCAGATCATCGGGCAGCGGCATGGCAACAGGTTTAAACTTGGGGATAAAATCAAGATCCGTGTAAAGCGGATCGATCTGGCAAGGAAACAGATGGATTATGACTGGATTAATTAACAACGAGCAACAATTATGAACAGGATTATCAGAAACACAGGAATTTTAATGAGTGTGGCCGTTTTTTTTGGACTGTTATTTTCATTTAATCTGTCTGCCCAAACGCATGATGTCACCCTCACCCTCCACCTCCGTGGTGTTTACGAGAGCAAAATCAGCATCCTGGCGCTGACGATTTCCAAAACATTCAAGCCCATTGTGGAGGTGCCTGGGATCAAAGATGGCGAAACAACAAAAATCACCATCCCCAAAGACAAACTGCCTGGAGAGTTCGTTATCCGGTTCGATTACAAGGAGAATGAATCAAGTACGCCATATCCTTCGGAGAAGAATATTTTTGCCTACCAGCAGGATCTTGAACTTTGGGTAAGTCCGAAATATTGCAACAACGGCGACAGCACCCGTTTTCAAACCGGGGAACTGGAAAATGCAACTTTTGTGCAATTCTCTAAAGAAAACGGGAAGCAAAAAGAAAAAATAGGATTGCTGCAGAATTTTTTAATGAACTATGATGATACCGGGTCAAAGTTCTACCAGCAGGGCATCAAAGAGTATGAACAGCGGCGGCAATCCTACAACCAGTGGCTTTCCACCATGTCAGAAAAGGATAAAGCACTCTTTGTGAGCAATCTCTATCATTTTCAGTATATCCCCCAGATATCTTTGAAAGGCAACGAAACAGACAGGATCCACAGCCTGATTGACCATTACTTTGACGGCATGGATTTTAAAGATCCCCTGGTGATAAAAACTGCCGAACTGAATAAATGGATGGACGGGTATGTGAACCTTTATGGCCAGCTTTCGACCACCACCGCTTTGAGGGATTCATTGTTTCCGCTGGCCGGGAAAACAGCTATTGAGAAGGCCAAACTGGGACATCCGCTGGTTTATGGCTGGATGGTGGACTATTTCTTCCGGGGATATGAGTCAAACGGCATTACTGCCGGGATGAAAATACTCGAACCCTATACCAATGATCCAAACTGTCTTACTTCAAAAAGACAGGAGATCGAACGCAGGCTGAAGGGCATGGAAACACTGGTTCCCGGAATCAAAGCGCCGGATATCTCACTGAAAGATTTGGAGGGTAATATGTTCGAATTAAGTAAATTCACAACCCAATCAAGGTATACTTTGCTGATTTTCTGGTCGGCAGGTTGCAGCCACTGTGTTGAAACAGTTGATGCATTGTACCCGTGGCAGCAGCAACCGGAAACAAAGGAGAATATCTCAGTTGTAGCCGTAAGTCTTGATGAAACAGAATCGGAGGTTGCCTTATGGGATAAAAAGATCAGGGTGCTTGCCGGATGGAAACATCTCCATACAACAGAGGGTGTTCGCAGTAAAGTTGCCAGCGATTACTTCGTACTGGCCACCCCGGTCATGGTTTTACTCGATTCAAAAACAAGGGAGATCATTGCCTTGCCTAATACACTGAATGAATTATTGAAAGCTGTTCAGTAGAGGCCTCAGGCCAGTTTCTTTCGTTCTATCAGGTCAAAAAAGGCTTTGTGGTAGGTTTCGCTGACAGGAATATACTGGTCTCCAATCTTTATCCTGTTCCGTTCGATCGATTCGATTTTATCCAGGGCAATAAAAAAGGATTTATGTACGCGGCAGAACTGGGGTTCATGGAGCACCTCTTCCAGTTTCCGGGCATTCATGAGGGTCATGATCCTCCGGGTTTTTGTCACGATGCGCCAGTAGTCACCCATGCCCTCAACATATAAAACATCATGGTTTTCGATACGCTCCATCCGTGTTTCGGTTTTTACAAAGAAAAATGGGGGTTCCGTGGCCCTTGATTTGCCATTTTCAGACTTGCCTGATCCTGTATCAAGCTGCATCCGTTCGCACACCTTGTTCACTCCTTTGATAAACCGTTCAAAAGAGATCGGTTTCAGCATATAATCCACCACATCCAATTCAAAGCCCTGGATGGCATAGCGTTCATAGGCAGTTGTGAAAATCACGAATGGACGATGCTTCAGGGCGTTCAGCAGCTGGATCCCGTTGAGTTCTTCCATCTGAATGTCAAGGAAAATTAAATCAACTTTGTTCGAACGGATATATTCAATGGATTCGATGGCGTTGTCGAAGATTTTAAGGAGGTTCAAAAAAGCAACTTTTGAACAGTAATCTTTGATGATATCGAGCGCCAGTGGCTCATCATCAATCGCGATGCAATTGATTGTCATGTCGATAGGATTAAATGAATTTGATAAAGGTCTTCACCTGCACTGATTTCGAGTTGATGGTTGCCGGGGTACAGAAGGTTAAGCCTCCGCCGGATATTCGTCAGCCCGATGCCGCCAACTTGGTCTTTGGTGACGGTTGCATTTTTTCGTACATGGTTGGTTACGTCAAACAGGATTTTCCGGGGTTCGATGGATAACACAATTTTGATTCCCGGGCCGGGCACACTTCTGCTGCCATGTTTGAATGCATTTTCAACGAAGGGAATGAGCAGCATGGGGGCGATGGTTCTCCCTTCAACAGGGCCATTAATGTGCAACTCCACGAAGTCTTTGTGCTTGATCCGGAGTTTTTCGAGCTCAATAAAACTTTTGAGGTATTCGATCTCCTTTTCAAGGAGCACATTGTCGGTGGTTGCATCGTAAAGCATGTACCGCATGATCGACGACATTTTCATCACCGCTTCAGGGGCATCGTCCGACTTCTTGTAAACCAGCGAATAGATGTTGTTCAGGGTGTTGAATAAAAAATGAGGATTAATCTGCGACCGAAGCAATGCCAGCTCCCCGGATTGTTTTTCAAGCAGCAGTTCAGTCTTAAGCTTCTGGGTATCAAACCATCCGATGGCCAGTTGGATGAGCAGCGCATAAATACCGTAGATGGTCACCAGCCGGAGAGAGTTGAACCACCAGCTGCTGTTGATGATAAGCGGGACAGAAGGCTTCAGGTGGATGTATCCGATATATTTCCAGAAAACGTACTCCAGTCCTACCCGTAACGGGATAAGAAGGCCGATGACCGCAACCAGCAAAATCACCGGAAGGAGTTTGTTTTTCCGGGTAAAAAAAAGCCCGTAGGTGAAATAGAAACTGTAAAATGTAATCAGGCTGGTAACCGGGTAGATGGTGATCTCTTCAAACGGATCATAGCCTTTTCCCGACATCATCGCAATGGAAAGCAGGATCTGGTTGAACATGTAAACCCAGAATGCCAGGTGTATCAGAATTTTATATTTGAGCTTCATTGTACGGAAATCACCTCACGAAAATAGTGATAAATCAGCTAGTTGGAGCTGTTTTATGCAACAAATCGACAGGATGCCCGGTTTGTTCGGCAGCATCCTCAAATATAACGATGACTTCTGAATGTCCCGGAGGGATCCAGAACAACAATTCCCAAAGAAGAAAAAAACCATTGATCAGTAAACTATTACCCTGGAGGTGAATTTGAATGAACCTGTATCCTGTTTCAGGAAATAGATACCTGCCGGCAATGATTTTACATCAAACACAAACTCGTTTTCACCGGATTTTGTCTCGATTTTTTGCTGCCGGACAAGCAATCCTTGTTCGTTAAATAGTTGAAGGGTCAGCACCTCTGCCCCGGGGGAAATAAACTTTGCTGAAAATGAACCATGCGCCGGATTGGGAAAAACAGTCAGGTTGGATGCTGCAGAAAGAGCTGAACCAGTCCCTGTGACAGTTCCCACGAACTGCAGATTATCCAGATAAAGGAAATCCTGGTTGTTTGGAGCAGAACCGCTGGCAGAAAGAAAGATCATGCACGTGTCGGGAAACTGACCATCAACGTATGTCAGCGGAATGGAAAAATTTGCCCAGCTCATAACCATCCCGGGTAGAACCTTATGGGTGGAGGCAACGGTTATTCTTGTATTTGAAGGAATATCCCACCTGGTGAGGATGATGTCAATGTAACCAGCGCCAGCACCATATACCATATATTGCCACTTACCTGTAAAATTTTGGGGTCGCTGGGTGAAGGAAAAGCCCGATACAGGGAGGTGGGTTACCTGGTCCAGGACCCCGCATGTTGCGATACCCGGAACAACCCCCATCCCGGTTACCGTTTTTGATACAAGTTTAAGATAGGAATTCCCCGGTGATCCGGGTGTTCCTTTGATGCAGGTAAAGATGCCGGCCGCAGCGGTAGAGGGGTTGAGGTTGTCCCATTGATCCGGCATCGAGTAATTTCCGACAGTGGTCCATGTTTCAAACCCGTTGTTTGGAATCTGGGCTGTGGTGATGGTTGAGGAAATAACCAGAACCATGATGCAATATAGATATCTCATATTATAGACGTATTTGAAGGTAGATTATTTTTTTGAATAATGGAATTACTTGATAGATGCAAAAATAACAGAAATCATAATCTGTTTTTACCTCCGGCCATTTTTAGCTATATTTGTATGTCGACAGACATATATGAATAACTTTTTCAGGATACTTTTGGTTTTGCTGATTCTGGTCTTCACTGCAGGAATCAACCTCATGGCCCAGAAGAATTATATATTTTTTTATGGCAAGATCATTGATCAGGTCAGCAAAAAGCCGCTTGCCAATGTAAACCTGTCGATCCCGGGATCAAAAACGGGTACGGTTACCGGGAAGGCCGGGGAGTTCTCTTTTTTTACCGATTCCATCCCCGCCAACCTTACAGTTAGTCATGTCGGCTATGTTCCGAAGCACATTTTACTCGATGCAACTTCTTTTTCTCTTACCATCTATTTGTCACCTGCAGTGAGTGACCTGGCGGAAGTTGAAATAAAAGCCAATGTAAATGAGGCATTTTTCAAGGACGACCACTACGCGGTACTTGACTATGAAATTGACAGCAACATCGTTTACCTGTTGATTTACAGGCAGTATCTTTCAAAAGCGGAATTAATCTGCAAGAGCATTTATGGAGATACGGTGGCAACGTCGCAGCCACTAAATTTCAAACCCGACCGGTTGTTCAAAGACTGCCTGGGGGTTCTGCATGTGCTGAGTCATGATTCGGGATTCCAGGTGTTTCGCCGGAAGGATCAGCTGCAGTTGATTTATGGAGTGAACCTTCGGAAATTTGATGATGTCCTGAAAAATTGCGTTGCCTCCTCGGATGCTGTTTTATATTTTCAGAAGGTCACAGATCTCGGACAAGGGGTGGAGTACTTTGGAATTAACAAAAATACCCTGATGAAAAACCCGATTTCCCTGGTAAGGGATGAGCGTAAGGCGAAAATGCTGAGGCGGAATGAGGGGGATGCTTACCTGCTTGGGCAGCACCTACCGCCTGACTCCCGGAGTGATTTTGTCACCTGGAATTATGTCCATAAAATCCTTTACCGGCCTGTTAAGTCAGCGTTGTACAGAATCGGGGATTATATCTGTATATTTAACACGCCCGACCGGCAGATAGAGTTCTATGATCTTACCGGCAATTTCTCATACAAACTTGCCTTGAAAACCGGGGATGTGAGGAACGGGCGATGGACGAATGATATCGTGGTGGATGAAATGTCGGGCAAGGTCTTTACCACGTTTGTATCAAATGGTCAATATGGCCTGTACGAAATTGATCTGAATTCAGGGATCCTGAATAAACGGCAGGCCCTGTTTCACTACTTTCCGGAAAAGATCAGGGTTTACAACGATTTTATCTATTACCTGTACAATGTACCGGGCGATCCTGATAATAAAATGTTGTACAGGCAAAAATTATAAGAACAGGATAATCAACCATATGGAGTTCGTGAAGGCATAAAAAAGAGGCTGTTTCGTTTGAGTCGAAACAGCCTCTTTCAGATTATGAAAGGAGTTTTATTTTATAAGTGTAAGCTCATTGATCAGGTTGGTAGCTCCTGCATACTTGTCGATGATGAACAAGACATAGCGTACATCTACATTGATGGTGCGCTGCATGTCGGGTTCAAACATGATGTCGCCGCTCATGGCTTCCCAGTTGCCGTCGAAGGCAAGGCCGATCAGCTGACCGTCGCCATTGATAACAGGGCTGCCTGAGTTCCCTCCGGTAATATCATTGGTTGTAAGAAAGCAGACAACCATTTCACCGTTTTCACCATACTGACCATAATCTTTTGCCTGGAACAGCTCTTTCAGCTTCTTTTCGACGATAAATTCATCATTGGAAGGGTCTTCCTTTTGCATGACGCCTTTCAGGGTGGTTACATAATCGTAATGAACGGCATCAGCAGGATAGTAATCAAGCACGCTGCCATAAGACATGCGCATGGTGGAGTTGGCATCCGGATACCTGACAAGTTTCGGGTTCATCTCGCGGATGCCGGCAATGAACTGGCGGTTGGCCACACCAATATTGCCTCTTGCAGTGCCGTAAGCGGCTGCATATTTACCCATTGCCTCTTCCATTGATTCAGAAAGTTGCCACCCAAGGTCTTTTTTAAAGACTTTAAGACTGGGTTTTTCAGCGAATTTATTTGCACCTTCAGGGGTTGCAAAAACGGAAGTTTCATAAACAGCATTGGCAAAGGCAGTAAAGTCGTTGTTATATTCCTTTTCGATAAGGGTAAAGATGGCCGGCTGTTCTGACTTTGCAACATCAGTGGCGTACATTCTTAGCATTTCAGCGAGAGTTTTCCTTGCAATGGCCATGTCATACTCCTTGAAATGCTCCCTGATGGTTTCCGTTAATCCCGCCTGGGCCTCTTTTAGAGCGCCTTTGTTCTTCTTTTCAAGAGCGCTCTTCAGCCCGCCAAACTGACCGGCCATTTGCACGACATCAAGGCCGGAACCGGCGAGGTTGGCATAAAAGAACGGGATGGCTATTTTCTTCAGGTCTGCATAATTCTTTTGCAGGTTTTCGATCACCTTGCCGTATTTTTTCTGCAATGCAGGATCTTTGCTGTACCAGGCAGTAAAATCCTGTTCGATCACTTTTTTCTTATCTTCTACTTTATTTCTGACAAGCATCCGTTCCTGGCCGATAAAATTCTTCCAGGTATTGGCGATACCTGCGTAATTGGCAGCATACGCAATTTTAACGGCATTATCCTGGTCCATACGCTCTTTCATCACTTCCAGCTCTTTCCCGAAAAGTTTGACCAGGGTAGGATAGAAGACCTGGAGATTATATTCAATGCCAAATGAAGTGAGATAGCGGGATGTTGAACCGGGGTAACCCCATACCATGGCAAAGTCGTTTTTCTTGATGCCTTTCAGGCTGATCGGCAGGTGATATGCGGGTTTAAGTGGTACGTTTTTTTCATTGTACTTGGCAGGTTTTCCATCCGCATCGGTGTAAACGCGGAAAATTGAAAAGTCTCCGGTGTGGCGTGGCCACATCCAGTTATCGGTATCGCCGCCGAATTTCCCGACCGATGACGGGGGTGCTCCCACCAGGCGAACGTCTTTATATGTGATGAAAACAAACAGGTAATACTCACTGCCTCCGTAAAACGATTTGACAGAAGCTTCAAATTTCCCATCCTGTTCCGCTCTTTTTTTAATGCGGGTTGAGATTTCCTTCACTTTATTTGCGCGATCAGATTCTTTCAGGGTATCTGAAAGAAAAGGGATGATCGAATCGGTTACATTTTCAACCCGCTGAAGAAACGAGGCACACATTGCCTCGTTTGACAACTCTTCACCATTCGATTTTGCCCAGAAGCCATTGGTCAGGTAATCATGTTCGGGGGTGCTGTGGTTCTGAATGGCTCCATAACCGCAATGGTGGTTTGTAAAAAGCAATCCCTGGGATGACACCAGTTCGGCAGTGCAGAAAAAGCCACCCGATGCACCATTGCTGGATAATCCCACGATGGCATCCTTGAGACTGTTGTGGTTGATGCTGTAAAGTTCTTCAGCAGTAAGGTGAAGTCCCATTTTCTGCATGTCAACATAATTCAGTCGTTCGAGCATTAGGGGAAGCCACATTCCTTCATCGGGCGGGTTTTCGGCATAACCGAAAGATCCGCCGGAGAAAAATAGAACCAACGCGATCATTGCGAATTTTAAATTTTTTAAACCTGTTTTCATGAGCGTTAAATGTTAAAATTTGGTTTTGTAATGATGAAATTATCTGCGGTTTGTGGCTGATTAAAAACGGATTGCAATATTAGCAACAATTTAAGCAAGATATCATTATTTTTGATAAACTGCGGAATTTCTCGATGACCGGATTCTTTTGGCAGGTAAATGCCCTGAAAAACCCATACTTTCAACAGGTTTTTCCAGACAATCATCAAAAAAAGTTGACAATCCCGAAATCAATGACCACTTTTGTAAAAAAATCCTTGTCATGGCCTTAACCAAACTTATCCAAAAGAACAGGAAGCACTATATAATACAGCAGGGATTGTTCTGGCTGATCAGCATCATCCTCTTCACCGTGGTTCTTATTTATACCCGTGGTGATTTTAACTTTTACAATATAGACCTCCGCCTGGCGATGAATATTCTCATCACCGTCGGGTTCCTTGCCATATCGGTCTATATAAACTTACTCTGGCTGATCCCGGTGTTTTTCAACAAACGTAAATTCCTGATATTTTTTGTTTTAGAGATTGCCAATATTTTTCTGTTCATCCTGTTAAATTACTACGTAACCTTCTTTTTTGAAGGAGGCAAGCAACCTGTAAACTTTAGAACAGAATTTATTGCCGAGTTCATTCTTGTACTGCTGTTTCTTATTGTTTCAACATTGCTGAAGTTTATGCGGGATTCGATTGCGCTTCAGGATGTGGAACTTCGGATGAAGGAGGTGGAAAAACAGAAAATCGAGGCTGAACTCAGGGCGCTCAAAGCCCAGGTAAATCCACATTTCTTTTTCAACACCCTGAACAGCCTTTATGCCCTGAGCCTCGACAAGTCGGATAAGGCACCTGAACTGATCCTGAAGCTTTCCGACCTGATGCGGTATGTTATTTATGAATCAAAGGATGATGTCGTACCGCTGGGAAAGCAACTGGAATTTCTTCAAAGCTATGTTTACCTCGAACGGCTTCGGTCAAACGACAGCCTCGACGTTCAGTTCGAAATTACAGGCGACCAGCTTCAGCTGAAAATTGCCCCGCTGATATACCTTGCTTTTATTGAAAATGCCTTTAAACATGGGGCAAAGGAAAAAAATGACAACCCATACATCAGCATTGTGTTCAACCTGGAATATGCCGACAGGGTTTTATTTACAATTGAAAACAGGGCGGACCCTTTCAGAAAAAAACACCCCGACGGGGGCTTCGGATTGTCGAATGTTAAAAAGAGGCTCGAATTGTTATATCCCGGAAAGCATACACTGGACATCAGCGAGTCTGTTACAAGTTATCGCGTTGAACTAACCATATATACAACATGAATATCAGATGTTTGATTGTTGACGATGAACCTTTGGCTCAGCGTGTCATCGAAAGGTATGCCGAAGATATTCCCTTTCTCGACATCGTTCAGAAATGCAGCAGTGCTGTTGAAGCAATTGATGTTTTGCACAACCTGGATGTGGACCTGATCTTTTTAGACATCAACATGCCCAGGCTGACCGGGATGGATTTTCTGAAAACACTCAAGAATCCTCCTTTGGTGATCATTACGACTGCTTATGCAGAATTTGCCATCCAGGGTTATGAACTTGATGTTGTGGATTACCTGATGAAACCGTTTTCTTTTGAACGGTTTTACAAAGCAATTCAGAAGGCGGAAGAGCTTCTCAAGGGCAAGGATCAGCGGCAATTCGAGAATAAGGAGGCAGATAAACAGGATGACACCTTCATTTTTATCAAATCAAGTAAAAAAACGTACAAGGTCAACCTCGAAGATATTCTATATATTGAAGCACTCGGCGATTATGTAAAAATCTATACGAACGAAAAAATGATCATCAGCTATCAGTCGCTGAAAAACATTGAAACCCTGTTGCCCTCCACCGCATTTCCGCGCATCCATAAATCCTTCATCATTGCATTGTCGCGCATCGACCTGATTGAAGGCAATCATGTAAAAATCAAAGACCGCCTTATCCCGATCGGAACCAACTTTAAAAATGAGTTTGAAAAGCTGATAAAATCAATATAAACCGTAAATTTCTTACGGGACCTTCAGCGATATCCCCTTGAAGAACTCCAGCAATGAACCTGAGATGATGAAGGCACCAATGATCATGAACAGCAAGCCCACAATCCTGTTCATCCAGAGTTTTACCTGGGGATTACCGGCGATTTTTATCTTGTTGGCCAGTACAACTTTAAGAATGTCGGTCATCAAAATCACCGAAAGGCTTCCGATGAAAAAGAGGGCGACCGATTTTTGATTCCCTCCGTAAGTGGCATTGATGGCCAGCATCGACGTGATCCAGAAAACCCAGAGGAACGGATTGGCAAAATTCAGTACAAAGCCCTTGAAAAAATAGGGGAATGGCCCTTTTTTCTTTACGATGATCTCGTTGATTGCCTCAACCTGCTCCGTCATGGGAACCTTCTTAAAAAAAGTGTAAGCGCCGTAAACCGACATCACAACGCCTCCGATGATCCCCAGAACCAGGTGGTATTTGGGATTTGTTACGATCGCAGATGCTCCGAAATAAAAACCCACCACCAGGGCGAGGTCACTCACGAATATCCCGGCAGCAAGGAATATTCCGACCTTTGTCCCATGTTTAATGCTGGTTTGGAGCAATGCAAACAGCGCCGGGCCAACGGATATGGCAACCGTCAGTCCGAGAATGATGCCTTCAAACAGTGGATGTAGCGCCGAGATCAAGGATTGTACCTGAGTTTAAATGTGTTAACGTGTGTTTCCCAATGTTCACGCTGACCGTTTTTCAGCACCCGGGGAAATTTATGCGCTCCCCCCTCCTTGCCGCGTAACTTCATCCAGTCGTGAAACACATGCAAAGGTAGTACTTCTGCCGAAACATTTTTAATCGCTTCAATTCGCTCAACACGGTAATCGTCGTTCAGCACCTTTAGGTATTCGTCTAGTTTGTTTGCAGCACATACCGGATCGAGGGGATCGTCTGTTCCAAGGTACCACTTGTGGGCGAAAAGATTTCCATAACAAATCCCGGTGATTGTGAATTCACTGATCTTTACATTGTATTCGTCCTGAAGCAACCGGATGGCGCAGTTGATGTTGTCCTGCGAAACGTGTTCACCGCACAAACTGATAAATTGTTTTGTCCGGCCGGTAAGCACGATTTCACTCCTTTTCGTGGAAATAAATTTAATTGTGTCACCAATCAGGTATCTCCATGCCCCGGCACAGGTTGACAACAGCAGGGCATACTCTTTGTCTGGCTCAACCTGGGCGATGGTTAGTGTTTCGGGATTGGGTTTCAAATCTCCTTCCCCGTCGAAATTTGTACTGTTATACGGGATGAATTCATAGAAAATGCCGTTGTTGAGGATCATTTCCATGCAGTTCAGATTTCCGGGCTGCTGGTATGCGATGTATCCTTCGGAAGCAAGATACGATTCGTTATAAAGGATCTGCCTGCCAAGGAGTTTTTCAAAACTCCTGACATAAGGGTCAAAAGATACGCCGCTGTGCACATAGGCAGAAAGGTTTGGCCAGATGTCATGAATGGATTGAACCTTATGGTGCGCAATGATTTTTTCCATCATGATCTGGACCCAGGCGGGAACTCCCACAACGATCCCGATATCCCAGTTTTTGGCACTCCGCACGATCTCATTCAGTTTGACTGACCATTCTTGTTCCCGTGAGATGAGCCTCCCGGGCTTGTAAAAATGCTGGAACCAGAATGGGATGTTTTTCGCGGTAATTCCTGAGAGATCTCCCTGGTAGTAAGTCCCGTTGTACTGGAGGTGTGTGCTTCCGCCGATCATCAGGATCTCTTTTTCGTAAAATTCATCCGGAAAGCCATATTTTGTGGTGGTGACCAGCTGGCGCACACCTGCACGATGGATGGCACGAAGCATATCCGGCGTAACGGGGATATGCTTGGATGAGGCTTCTGATGTGCCTGAAGTCAGGGCGAAATATTTTACCTTGCCTGGCCACGTAACATAAGGTTCCCCCTGAAGGCTCCTGTACCACCAGTTTGTAAACATGGCGTTGTAATCATGAACGGGAACCCTGGACCTGAAAAGAGTTACAAAATCAGGATGGTCGGCCATGATGCCGAAATCATAGTATTCACCAAATGCAGTATTCTGTGCTTTAGCCAATAATTTTTTAAGGACTTTTTCCTGTTCCTTTACCGGATCAGCAGCACGTATATCAATAGGAAACTGGCGTAATTCATAGGCTTTCCTGATGATTGACCCTAGAAGCGGCATCTGGTTTGATGAATTGAAAAAATGAAAAGGTAAAGTTATTGAAAAATGTCTACCTTCGATTGATGAACTTCGACAAATTAAAAAACGGACAAATACCAATTCAGGTTATTGACAAGATTGAAAAATTGAAGGAATTGTCAATACGGTTAAATGGTGTAAAGGAATTTTCTTTTGATACCGAATTTGACAGATTCAAAAGAGGATATGGATTTAAGCTGCTGCTTTTACAAATATTTGACGGGGAAATTTGTTTCCTGATAGATACCGTTCTGATTAAAGACCTGAAACCCCTGTGGCCAGTTTTTGAAAATGAACGGATTGTTAAAGTTGTCTATTCCGGTCGTGAAGATGTTGATTTGTTGAAGAGAACCGGATGTAATCTCAGAAATGTTTTTGATGTCCAGGTTGCTGCAATCCTTTGTGACAGAAGCGAAAGATCATTTTCCAAATTATTGAAATCAGAATTTGGAATCGAATTGGACAAATCCATGCAAACATCCGACTGGATAAAAAGGCCCCTGGCCTTTGAGCAGCTTATCTATGCCAGCAATGATGTAATTCACCTTCTTTCCTTAAAATCGATCCTGGAAAGTGAAGCAATAGAAAGAAATGTGTCAGGTTTCGTTCAGGCTGAAAATTTGTCGCTCGAATTGTCAACAACAAAGGATTTTACCCCCAAACTTTCGAAAAAACAACTTCGCATATTTTCCGGATATCACCAGGCAAAACTGCTTGAGTTATTCATGGTTCGCGACAGTATTGCCCGGAACATGAACGTACCTCCGTTTCATATTGTCAGCGATGCTCATCTTGAAGACATCTTAAAGGACAGGCCTGCCTTCCTTGAAAAACCATTCTCCAAAGGATTTTCCAGGAAAGCACTTGCAACCGGCCGGTACAAAGATGACTTTTTTGAAATCATTCACGGGATTGATGGTGCAATAGATTGGACACCGACAAAAGAACAAAAGGATGCCAACCGTGAACCCGGGATTGATAAAATTAAAAGGAGTGAACTTCTGAATATACGATATCATCCGTTTAAAGATGAAATGATTAAAAGATATGGAGAAAATGCGGCTGAATATATCATTGGCGGGCTATCTCAGAAATTAGGTGTTGAAACCATCGATTTTACTGAGTGGAAGCAATACCAGATTGACTTGTATTCAGAGGTGACCGGTCGCCAATAACAACACCGGAGTGAATTCTGATACACAAAATCATTTTGCGGCAACCGTTGTTGTAAATTTGTCGCGGGAAAAACAAAGGAACTAATATTTGCACCTGTTTGTCATGAAAGTAAAATTAACAAAAGAGATGTCGTTGCTGGAGTACATGCTTGATGAGCTTCAGTCAGCGTCAAAAACAACGGCAAAGAACAAGATCGTTCACGGAAATGTCCGTGTAAATGGCAGGATGGTTACCAACCCGGCTGCGATGCTGAAAGTAGGCGATGCGGTTGAATATGTAAAGCAGGCTGTGAAGATCAACAAGGTTAAACCGCCCTACCAGGTATTGTTTGAAGATGATGCCATCCTCGTTGCTGTAAAACCAGCCGGGTTGCTTACCATCGGTGACCGCGGGCTGGGAGGAACCTCCTTTTACCAGCAGATGGCGGCTTACGTAAAGGAAAATTCGAAGGGAAAGCAGCGTATATTCGTTGTTCACCGGCTCGACAGGGAAGTTTCAGGGATCCTGCTTTTTGCCAAGAGTGAAAAGTTGCAGGAGGAGATCAAGAACCATTGGATGGACACCAAGAAGCTTTATTATGCCCTGGTGGAGGGACAGCCCAAGGAGGATAAAGGTACCATCCGCAGCTGGCTCGTGGAAGGACGCGATCAGAAAGTATATTCGGTTAAAATCGAAGAGGGTGCCAAACTTGGCATCACCCATTACCGTGTGATGGACCGGACGCCGGACTATGCGCTGCTCGAAGTTGAACTTGAAACCGGCCGTAAGAACCAGATCCGTGTTCATCTTTCGGAAATGGGGTGCCCTGTGGTGGGCGACAGGCGATACGGAGCTGATTCTGAGTTCGAACGCCGGATCAGATTACATGCATTTTACCTTTCCATCCGCCATCCCGTAACCGGCAACCTCATCGATTTTAAAAGCAAAATGCCCAAAGGCTTCATTGAGCTGAAACCCCACGACGAGAAATATAAATAGCCCCACACTTTAGTGTGGGGCTACATCCCCGCCGTTCAGGGCGGGGACAAAAACCCCCGCTGCCGCATCGCCTCAAAAATCACGATGGCTGCGGAAGCTGAAACATTCATGGAGTCTATCTTTCCCATCATTGGGATTTTAATGAGGTCATCAGATCCTTCAAGCCAGATGCTGCTTAGTCCGTTGGCCTCGGAGCCCATGATGATTGCCGCCGGCTGGCAGAAGTCAGTGTTATGATAGTGATGATTGGCCGTGAGTGCGGTACCGAATATTTTAATTCCGGCAGCACGCATCCAGCTTATGGCATCCTCGGAAGAGGCGGTAACCACCGGCATGGTAAAGATGCATCCGATGCTGGACCGGATTGCATTTGGGTTATAGATGTCGGTTTGCGGATCGCAGATGATCACAGCATCGAGGTTGGCAGCATCGGCCGTACGCAGCAGGGCGCCAAGATTTCCGGGTTTTTCGACGCTCTCCAGAACGAGGAGGAGCGGCCTGCGCCTTAATTGCAGATCGCTGAATAGTAGCCTTCTGGGTTTGGCAAGGGCGATCAGACCACCGGCATCTTTTCTGTATGCCATGCGGTTGAATACATCTTGTGATACCTCTGTCAGTGAAGCCTGGCTGACCTCCTGTGTCAGTGAATTCAGGTCGGCCGGAGAAACCAGTTCCGGGGCAAAAAGCAGATCTGAAATGGAGAATCCACTCATGATGGCAAGTCTGATTTCGCGATGGCCTTCGATCACAATTCTGTTCTGCTCTTTTCTGGCACGTGGTTTTTCGCCAAGAAGGAGCACATTTTTGATCAACGGATTTTGTAAGCTTGAGATAACTTTTGTCATAATTGCTGTGCCAGATCAGTTTTTTACAAGTTTAGCCACCCGTGTTTCCTGTGCACTGCGAATTTCGGCGAGATAGACACCCTGTGCCCAGGAACTCATATCGATTTTCAGGTGATATCGTTTTTCTCCCGGTTCGAGGATGTAGTTCTTTACCGCCCTTCCGGATACGTGGAAGACATTCACAGATACATGGTCATTCCCGGAACAGTTGCCTTCAATAAAAGCAAAATCTCCGGATGGATTTGGGAACACAATGAACGGTTTTCTTTGCACACCAGGGGCAATGGAGGTTGTTGTACATGATTTTTGAAAAGTGATGCGTGGTGAGTTGTTCAGGGAATCGTTGAAAATGGTCCAGGCACCGGGGATTTTCTTCAGGTAAAAATCCAGGAACAGCCTGGTGAAATCAAGTGTTGTTGAGTGTTGCTGCTCCCTGGTGATGGTAAATGCAGGACAGCCTAACTCCCCGAGGGAACAGATAAAATTGGCATCGGCAAAGTAACAATGCCCGCCGCCCCTGATGTTGATAAAAACTTTGCATCCGCTGGCCAGTGAATCATACATCGGGATCTGATTTGAAACAGGTGGTGTCACACAGTCCTTGTCAGCAGCAAAAACCAATGATGGTATAGAGATATCCCGTGCAGCTGAAATGGCAGACGGGGAAGTTTCAGCTGCTGCCCAGGTAACCATGACCGATGGCACCGTGTTGTTTCTGCAGCCCAGAAAGGAGGCGCCACCACCCATGGAATGACCCATGATCGCTGCAGTACTGTCAATATGTGTAAAAAACGGGGAAGCCGGGTTCAATCCTTCAGTCTTCATCTGTAAAACAAGAAAGGCAAGATCGGCACCATATTCTTCATGGCTGGGAGAAAGGGAAGTTTCAGTTTTAGGAAATACAAGAAGGTAGCCGGCAGGTACCATCGCATTTTTAAAATAAGCGTAGGAATCAAATCCCATCTGGAAACCATGACCGAAAACGATTACCGGAAACAAACCGGCTGCAAGGGAGGTACCCTCCCCGGCTGATGTGGCAGGGTAGTAGAGTTCAGATGGAACAGGTCTGTTTGCCCTGGATGAATCGGTAAAGGTGATGGTGCGGTGTCCGATAGGATATGTTTGCGGCCACCCGGAGAGCGAAAAAACCAGGAATAGCGTTATTAAATAAACAGGTCTTGCTGGTTTTGCATAAAAAAAACTTGTCGAAATTGATTTTTCAAGGCAATTATTATACAGAATACCAGCAATTTGTAAAAAATTCATTCTTTTTTTATTTTTTTGTTGAAGATATAAAAATTGTATTTACATTTGCGTATTCAAATACCTGAATTGATCATGTCCAAGATTTTTGCCCTTTCTGAAGCCTCATCCATCGCAATTCACAGCATGGTTTTGATTGCCCGCTCCGGAAATGGTATTAATGCGGTAAAGATCGCCGAAATTACAGGATTTTCCAAAAATCACATTGCAAAAGTTTTGCAACGGCTTGTGAAAAACGACATGTTAAAGTCAGTCAGGGGCCCTTCCGGCGGGTTTTCCATGAAGATGGAGCCCAAAAACATCAGTTTGCTTGATATCTACCAGTCTATTGAAGGGAATCTCGATGTTGGCGAATGCCCGCTCTCTTATGAACTTTGCGGATTTGACCGATGTCTGATGGGAACTGTAGTAAATAAACTGACCACGGAATTTAAAAAATTCCTGAACGAACAAACATTACAATCATACCTCTGATTTTTTTTGCCTGTAAACAGGCAATTAGATACCTAAATACACCTATAATATATGAAACGGAAAATTATTCAGATTGACGAAGAAAAATGCAACGGATGTGGCATCTGCATTCCCAATTGTCATGAAGGGGCCATGCAGCTTATCGATGGAAAAGCCAGGTTGATCAGCGATTTGTTCTGCGATGGTCTTGGTGCCTGTATCGGCCATTGCCCTGAGGGTGCGATTGAGATCATTGAGCGTGAAGCAGAACCCTATGATGAGCGGAAAGTGATGGAAGCCATGGTTCCGAAAGGCAGAAATACCATCCTGGCCCACCTTGATCATCTCCGTGATCATAATGAAACGGAATTTTTAAATCAGGCTATCAATTATTTAAAAGAAAACAACATCATGATGACACCAGAAAAATCAGAAAATCATTCACATGGTGAATGTGGATGCCCGGGATCGGCAGCCAAAGATTTCAGAATCGAACCGGTTGTAGAGACGGGGCATGCCCTGTCTCTACAACCAATTCCACCCGCATCCGAACTACGCCAGTGGCCGGTTCAATTGCATCTGTTAAACCCCCAGGCATCCTATTTTAAAAACGCTGATGTCGTGCTGGCCGCCGATTGTGCTGCCTTTGCCATGGGAAATTTCCATGAACGTTTCCTTAAAGGCAAATCAATCGCGATTGCCTGTCCGAAGCTTGACAGCAACAAGGAATCATACATTCAGAAGCTCTCTTCCATGATTGTTGACACCAGGATCAACTCTCTTACCGTGGTGATGATGGAGGTGCCATGTTGTGGAGGTCTCCTTCAAATGGCTGAGGCAGCAAGAGCCAATGCCGGCCGGAATATCCCGATCAAACAGGCGATCGTAAGCCTTCAGGGAGAAGTTATTGAGGAGGACTGGACGTAGTATCCAAATCAAAATGCAAAATCAAAATGAAAAAAGCAAAACCCGGAAGTTGCTGATTCCCTCAATTTTTGATATTTGACTTTGCCTTTTGCACTTTGAATTATTTATTTTTAAACCAATAAGATATGCAAACACGAAAACTATGGTTCGGCTTTATCGCCGTTATGACGATTTCTTTCTCTGTCCTGATATATTATGGACGGGAGATTTACAAACAGGCTCCCCCCATCCCGTCAGAGGTAGTCACCACGGAAGGAACCGTGCTTTTCTCCGGGCAGGATGTTAAGGATGGCCAGAATATCTGGCAATCTATCGGAGGTCAGGAAGTTGGAACAGTTTGGGGACATGGGTCTTATGTAGCGCCCGACTGGTCGGCTGACTGGCTTCACCGCGAGTCAGAATACATCCTGAATTATCTTGCTGATACGTCATTTCATACATCATATGCCAACGCTACGGCCGAGCAGAAAGCCATGTTGAAAATCAGGCTTCAGAAGGAACTTCGAACAAATACCTATGATGCTGTTTCGGGAAAGATTACCATCTCCCCGCTTCGGGCACAGGCGATTAAAGCAGTTGGAGAGCATTATGCAGGTTTATTCATGGCCGATCCAAAACTTGAAAAATTGCGTGATGCCTATGCAATTCCACCCAATACAATTAAGGATCAGGGCCGTATGAACCAGATGAATGCTTTCTTTTTCTGGATATCGTGGACATGTGTCACCGATCGGCCCGGAAGTGAAATATCTTACACCAACAACTGGCCATCGGAGGAACTGGTTGACAATAAACCAACGAGTTCACTCATCCTTTGGACCGGGTTCAGCGTTATTATGCTTATCGCCGGCATCGGCCTTATGGGCTGGTACTATGCCTCCCGGAAAGAGGAGAGTCTGAGCGAAAGTGAAATACCCCTTAAGGATCCGCTTTTGGGCGGGATTTTTACCCCATCGATGAAAGCCACGTTAAAGTATTTCTGGGTTGTAACAGCGTTGATCCTGGTTCAGATACTCATGGGAGTGATAACCGCTCACTATGGAGTGGAAGGACAGGCTTTTTATGGCTTACCCCTTTCCGGTTTGCTTCCCTATTCCATCTCACGTACATGGCATATTCAGCTGGCCATTTTCTGGATTGCAACCTCATGGCTGGCAACCGGATTATACCTTGCTCCGGCTGTTTCAGGAAAAGAGCCTAAATTCCAGGCACTTGGAGTTAACTTCCTGTTTATTGCACTGCTCGTAATCGTTGTTGGTTCCCTGGTTGGTCAATGGTTTGGCGTAATGCAGCGTTTGGGTCTGGTCACCAATTTCTGGTTTGGACACCAGGGATATGAGTATGTCGATCTTGGTCGTTTCTGGCAATTATTCCTTTTTGTCGGCCTGATCATCTGGCTGGTATTGATGGCCCGCGGACTCATGCCTGCCCTCAAAGCCAAGTCGGAAAACAAGTCACTGCTTACCATGTTTTTAATCTCCACCATTGCCATTGCAGCATTTTATGGTGCAGGTTTGATGTGGGGCCAGCAAACCAATCTTGCCATTGCAGAATACTGGCGCTGGTGGGTGGTTCACCTCTGGGTGGAGGGTTTTTTCGAAGTCTTTGCCACAGTAGCCATAGCTTTCCTTTTTGTACGGCTTGGACTGGTCCGTATCGCTACGGCAACCGCCAGTGTACTTATCTCAACCATCGTATTTTTGTCGGGAGGAATCCTGGGAACATTTCATCATCTTTATTTTACCGGCACACCAACGGCGGTGCTTGCACTGGGGGCGACCTTCAGTGCGCTCGAAGTGGTTCCGCTTGTTTTGATGGGATTTGAAGGCTACGGGAATTACAAAATATCGCAAAGCCGTAACTGGATCGCTGGATACAGATGGCCGATATACTTTTTCCTTTCTGTGGCTTTCTGGAATTTAGTAGGTGCGGGAATTTTCGGATTCCTTATTAACCCGCCAATTGCGTTGTACTATATGCAGGGACTCAATACCACTCCGGTACATGGACATACAGCATTGTTTGGCGTGTATGGAATGCTCGGAATCGGGCTTATGCTATTTGTACTTAAAAGCATGGAACCGGAAAAAGTCTGGAACGAAAAATGGGTTAAATTTGCCTTCTGGGCCATCAACATCGGGTTGGCGCTTATGGTGCTTATCAGTGTGCTGCCGGTTGGCCTTGCCCAGACCTGGGTAAGTGTGAGAACCGGAATGTGGTACGCACGCTCTGCAGAATTCATGCAGGACCCCACCATCGCCTTCTTACGCTGGCTCAGGGTAATCGGAGATACCGTGTTCGCAGCAGGAGCAATTGCACTCGCATGGTTTATCTTCGGCCTTAAAGGTGGCTGGTCGGTTAAAAAAAGTAATTAAACAACACCGGACTTCAGTCCGGTGTTAATCCAAAACAAAATGGAAAAAAGCATCTTCGAACACTCAAATGTCTTCCGGTTCCCTGAAAAGGTGGACTATTCCTCCGAAGGAATCATCAGCAAACGGGTGATAGACCGTCCTGTTGGCACAGTAACCCTGTTCTCTTTTGACCAGGGGCAGCGCCTCAGTACCCATTCCGCACCGTATGATGCCATGCTCCAGGTCATGGAAGGAAATGCAGAAGTAATTATCAATGAAGTGCCATTCACCTTATGTGCCGGAGATACCATCATCATGCCGGCAGGAATTCCACATGCGGTTAGTGCCCTGGAAAAATTCAAGATGGTCCTGACCATGATCAAGGGATAGAAAATGCAAAGTGCAAAGTCAAAATGCAAAATACGGAAACAGCTTAAGGTTTCTGATATTTGATATTTGACTTTGCATTTTGCGTTTTGAACTTAACAACACAGACAAATGAGCGAACTCATAAACAACTCCCAGAGCAGGAAAGACCTGCTCAAACACATGATCCTGCAGCTCCACGAAGGGGTGGCTCCCGATGCAGTGCGTGCCCGCATGATCGACCTTCTGACGAAAATTCCGTATGGAGAGGTCGTGGAGGTTGAACAGGAACTGATCAGCGAAGGCTTGCCCGAATCGGAAGTGCTCCGTCTCTGTGACATTCACAGCCAGGCGCTTGAAGGCCATATCGACCTGTCGGGAATGAAAATAGTGGCCCCGGGCCATCCGGTGGATACCTTCAAACGGGAAAACCGGGAGCTGGAGAAGGTCGTAAAAGAACTGCGTGAACGCTTTAACAACCTGGAAAAAGAATTCAATGAAGAAGGGAAAGAGAAATACCTGAATGCGGTTAAAGGCCTCTTCAACAACCTCATGGATGTGGACAAACATTACCGCCGCAAAGAAAACCTGTTGTTTCCCTTCCTTGAAAAGTATGGAATCACAGGACCTCCGAAGGTCATGTGGGGGAAACATGATGAAACCAGGGACCTGCTGAAAAATGCAATCAATGCCCTCAGCATGCCGGGTGAATTTACGCCGGAGATGATGCAGATGAAGGTGGAACTTTACCTGAATCCTGCTGCCAAAGCCATTACCGACATGATCATGAAGGAGGAGGAGATCCTGCTTCCGATGACCCTGGATAAACTGACCGAAACAGATTGGTACGAAATTTACAAACAGACCAACGAAATCGGTTACTGCCTCTATGATCCCGACATCACCTGGAAGCCCCAGGGCGTGGAGATGGTTGAGGTTACCTCGGCAGAAGAGGGAACCATAAACCTTCCCAGCGGAAAATTCTCCTCTGAAGAGCTTCTGGCAATCCTGAACACCCTGCCAATAGACATCACATTTGTTGACCGTGATGACAAGGTGAAGTATTTCTCCCAGGGGAAAGAACGGATTTTCGACCGTAACCGGGCCATCCTCGGACGTGATGTCAGAATGTGCCACCCTCCGTCAAGTGTTCACATTGTTGACCAGATTATTGGTGATTTTAAAAGTGGCAAGGCAGAGAGTGCTCCTTTCTGGATCCAGATGGGAGGAAAGTTTATTCACATTGAATATTTTGCCCTCAGGAACGAACAGGGAGAATACCTTGGAACCCTGGAAATGTCGCAGGAACTGACAGAGAAACGAAAAATAAGCGGAGATCAGCGGCTGCTTTCCTATCGGTAAGAATATTTTAAAACGGTCTGCTTTCGGAGCAGGACTGGTATGAATCATTAAATTTAAAAAAGCAACAATGAATACACCTAACTGGATTAAAAAGGAAAATATTAAAATCACCCTGGATGCCAGGCCTTTACTCGCACAGGGTATCCATCCGTTTGAACAGGTGCAACAGGAAAGTGCCGCCCTCCTACCGGGTGAGATCTTTGAAATCATCACCCCGTTTCAACCGACACCCATGGTGGAAAAAATGTCGGCAGCCGGATTTGAAACCCATTCAGAAGCCGATGCCGATGGAATGTTTCATACCTTTTTTGGAAAGAAATAAACGAGATTTCACTGCCTTCCTTCCTGAAATTCATGCTCCGCTTTTTCCGCAAATACCACAAATGGTTTAGTCTTTTCGCCACATTTTTCATTCTTTTTTTTGCTGTTTCAGGAATTGTTTTAAATCACCGGGAATTACTCTCGGGCATGGATGTTACCCGAAACTTGCTCCCACCTGCCTACCGGTACAATAATTGGAACCTGGCCGCAGTAAAGGGTTCAGTGAAGGCAGGCGGCGACAGTATCCTGGTTTTCGGAAACATTGGCGTGTGGCTGACCGACACTACCTTCAAAAGGTTTCAAGATCTGAATACCGGTTTCCCAAAGGGAATCGATAACCGGAAAATCAATAGCCTTTCCTGGTCTCCGGTTTCAGGACTTTATGCGGGTACCCTGTTCGGACTGTATCATTTCCATAAAGGAGCCTGGGTCAAAGCAGATCTGCCTGTTGACAAGCCGCGCGTGGTTAAGGTGCTCCGGGAAGGTGACAGCCTGCTGGTGATGACCCGGTCGAATCTTTTCCTGGCCACAGCTGCTTCCGGCTATCGCAAATTTAGTGAAGTAAATGTTCCTGAAGGAGAAGACAGCGACGGGAAAGTTGGTCTCTTTAAAACCCTCTGGGTCATTCACAGCGGAGAGATTTACGGCTTTGCCGGAATGGTGATCGTTGATTGTGTGGGCATCATCTTTATCATTCTGTGTATCACAGGGCTGATATATTTCCTGGTTCCCTACCGGTTGAAAACACTTGAAAATGAGTTCCGGAGGTCAAAATTGAAACGGTTCAACCGATCTTCCCTGAAATGGCACAATGTAATCGGTTCATGGGTCATCGCAATTCTGCTGCTCAACACCGCCACCGGGATGTTCCTGCGCCCGCCGCTGCTCATACCCATTGCTTCGAAGCGGGTGACAAAGCTGAAGTATACTGAACTCGACAATCCAAACCCATGGTTTGACCGGTTCAGGGATTTGTTGTATGATAAAGAATTAAAACGGTTCCTTATTGCTACCAGTGAAGGAGTATACTACTCCGACGATAATTTTAAGAGTGAATTGAAATTTTTTCCTGTTCAGCCTCCCGTAAGCGTAATGGGAATCAATGTTTTTCAGAAAACCGGTCCCGGCCATTACCTGGTTGGATCATTCAGCGGGATTTTTGAATGGGAGCCGGAAACCGGCCATACCCTTGATTGCATTACCCGGACAGATTATGTTGACACCGGCCAGAGCGGCCCACCGTTTGGTAATGTGACTGTTGCTGGCTTTATCCGGTGTAACGACACCACGGGCATCCTGTTTGATTACGCCCATGGTGCATTCGCACTGGAAGGAAAGAACCCGCTGCCACCAGTTCCTTTAACAATTGTAGCAGCAAGTCCCATCTCTCTTTGGAACACCTCCCTGGAGATCCACACAGGCCGCATCTTCGAACCCATCCTCGGGCCATTTTACATTCTGGTTGTACCATTGGTTGGCCTGGCCACCCTTTTCACTCTTATCAGCGGGTTTTTTTCATGGTGGCTTGGTAAACGCCGTAAACCCGGAAAGTAATGTTATTATGCGTTTGTCTTGAAGACAGGGATGCTTACAGCCTTAAATTAAAGCAATCCGGCTTTTTTAAGGATTTCCCGACCAAAAACACTCACCATCATGGCAGTAAAGATTCCAATAAATGCCCATAAAAAACCGAACAGTTGATCAAAGCGTTTATCTAATGCATCAAATCGCTGATTGACTGCATCAAACCGGGTATTCGTTTCTGATCTTAAACCATCAACTTTTGAGTCAATTTTCAAATCCAGGGCTTCAATTTTTTGTTCTGTACGGATGATCCGGTCCCGGTCATCAAAGGAAAAAGGAATATTCTTTGTTTCTGCAACTACAATAAACGGTAGCAGCAAAAGGAAAAATGCACCAATTTTCTGAATAGGTTTCATAAGTTTTTGGATTAAATTTTTTATGCTTAATCCAGAGAATGATGCAAAGGTAATACCAAAAAGCAAGAAAGTTATTAACAAAAGGCGAAAAAGTTTCATGGCAGATGCGTTGTTAATTCTCCCATTTCATGAATCTTTTCCAAGGTCAAAAAATATCGTTAACTTTGATCCATGAAAAAACTTGGCCTGACATTATTTCTGATGGTTTCCGTTGGAATTACCTGCTTCGCACAAAGTTTCACCCTTGCCGGTGATACCGGCCCGCTTGCCAATGGAGCAGAGGTTGTTCAGTCAGGTCCGTCAGACACCCTCCAGTTGATAACGTCCCTCACGCTGACCAACAAAAGTGGAAACACGCTTCGTGTCATGATGAAAAAAGAGGAGATAATCATGCTTCCCGAAACAAGTTCATCCATCTGCTGGGCCGGCTACTGTTATGGCCCTGAAATGATGGTTTCAACCGAACCGGTTGTCATGCCTCCGGGTGAAACAAT
The DNA here is from genome assembly GCA_903926565.1 of uncultured Bacteroidales bacterium. Taxonomy (GTDB): domain Bacteria; phylum Bacteroidota; class Bacteroidia; order Bacteroidales; family FEN-979; genus CAIVAT01. The sequence goes on along the minus strand of CAIYJU010000046.1, from coordinate 55,467 downwards.
TTCCGGTTGTTTCGGGCATTTCGGACCTCACGGAAGCAGGGGGGTAAGTGTGATTCGCTGGACTTTTTTCAACGAATCCGATCCCGCCGACTCCATCAGCATGACTGCGCAATATTCAACATTTCCGGCCGCAGTTGGCGACATCCGGGCACCGCAATATACATTCTCAGTCGCCAGTCAAATTCCTGCTGATAACCAGCTTGTTGTCAGATATTCGTTTCCGCCCGACAGCCATGGCCGGATAGAACTGCTCAACACAACCGGAAAAATTGTCTCTGTCAGCGAAAAGCGATTTATGTCAGGTACAGATGCATTGGAAACCACCCAACTTCCCTCCGGGATTTATTTTTGTGTCGTGAGGATTAACGGAAAAGCTGTCATTGCAAAGAAAGTTCTTGTTTTTCATGGCGTAAATTAAAACCCTCATGGCCTATTATCTTAAACTTTATTTCGCCACTCTCGCAGTCTTTTTTGCTGTGGATATGGTTTGGCTCGCAGTGATTTCCCGTGAGTTTTACAAAAAGCATCTTGGGTTCCTGATGTCACCTGACATTAACTGGTACGCCGCGCTGATTTTCTATTTTCTTTTTATCGTGGGAATCCTGGTTTTTGTTGTGCTTCCAGGTATTAAGGAAGATGCATTGCCTGTGATGATGGTTAAAGCGGCTCTTTTCGGATTAATCACTTATGCAACCTACGATCTCACCAATTTGGCAACCGTAAAGGACTGGCCGTTAATCATAACCATTGTCGACCTCATCTGGGGCATGGTTTTAACAACCATTGTAAGCGTGGCGGGCTTTTTCATCGGGAAATGGCTTGCGTGAAAAACGGGTATCCTCTGATTCTGCTTATTACATATCACCGCCAGTTAGGAGCTGTCATTGCACCCTGGGAGGCCGAACAGGAAGCGGCAGGTTGGTTTGTTCTTCAAAACCGGCTGAACTGGCACGCTGATCACGAGGGTGAACAGGCCCAATTCCAGCACCTGAGTGAGATCATCTCAATTTCCCAATCTTTCAGTGATGCAGAAATTCACCGGAGGTTTTCCCGGAAGGGAACTTCTTTGAAAGACTTTTTAAATGCCATTCCCGGGGAGATATTTTTGTCACAGATCCGGCCGTTTATCGACACCCAAGTTGATAAAATCCTCCGGCTGGCTTACCAGCATGATATTCCGGTTTTCGAACATGAAGGCTCAGGGAGGGTTTACCTCAAAAACCGGCTGATAATAAGTCAGATACCAGCCGAACCCTGGTTCTGTTTTACAAAAACTGCAGCAGGATCAAACTATGTTCTTGAAATTTTTCAGGATGAGCGTAAAGTACCATTGAAGTCGGCCGGAAATAAAATTGTTTGCCGAAACCCTTGCTGGCTCAGGAACGACAACCGGCTGCTCCACCTTCCGGAAGGGTTTGACGGAAAGAAAATCGAACCATTTTTAACCAAAGAGGTCCTCCTGATTCCTACCACGGCAGAGAAAAAATACTTTGAGACCTTTATCCTGAATACCTTGAAAACAGGGCAGGTAAAATCCACCGGATTTAAAGTGCAGTCACTGGATTCTGTTGGTCAGATGGAGCTCTCAGCTGAATCTGACTGGCAGGGTAAGGCAGTTCTGGTGATCTGGTTCAGTTATGGAGAAAAGCGGGTCATGGCCGGAAAGTCGCAAAAAGTCTTTATAGACCTGAAGATGACTGACGACGAGGTTGTGTTTTATAAAACTGAAAGAGATTTTGCCCGGGAGTCTAAGATGAAATCTTTGTGCCTCTCTTCAGGATTGGTCCAATCCAATGAAAACACGTTTAGTGTGCCGCAAGCGCAGGCAACAGGAAATCCCGGCATGTACCAGCTTGTAGAATGGCTGAATGGGAATTCCCGGTTTTTCAGGAACAATGGTATCAGGATCAACATGGATCGGGCGCCGTCAAATTTTTTCACCGGCCATATAACAACTGAAATTCGTGTCGAACCCGGAGCGGACTGGTTCGACGTAAAAGCAACTGTTTTTTTTGGTGATCTTGAAATTCGGTTTACTGATCTCCGGCAATTTATTCTTGAGGGAATCCGTGAGTTTTCGCTGCCGGGTGGCGAGATTGCAGTTCTCCCGCTGGAGTGGTTTACCCGGTATGGCGATTTGTGCTATTTTGCGAAAGTGGTTGATAATACGATGCGACTGCCATCGTATCATGCCCAGGTTATCAGAGAACTGGACTTAAACCCAACGGAGCAGCTTTCAGAACGGTTAAATCTGCTGGATCCGGATCAGGTCGTACCGGTAACCATACCGTTGTTGCTGCAGGCCAAATTGCGGCCTTATCAGGAAGAGGGATTACAGTGGCTGAAATTTTTACATGAAAACAGCTTTGGGGGAGTTCTGGCCGATGATATGGGCCTGGGTAAGACAATACAGGCCCTTGCATTGCTGCTGATGTGCTATGAGGCTCCCCGCGCCCCATCACTCATCATTATGCCGGCATCCCTGACCCACAACTGGCGGAATGAGATCCGGCGTTTTGCGCCGTCACTCAGGGTTTTAGAGCATACCGGTATGCAAAGAACCACTGTTACCGGTTTTTTCAGCAGTGTGGATGTGATACTCACTACTTACGGCACGCTTCGCAACGATCTGCCATTATTCCTGGCATATCGGTTTCATTACATCATTCTCGATGAAAGCCAGGTGATTAAAAATCCTGCTGCATTGATCAGCAAGGCGGTTTTTCAGCTAAAGGCAGAACATCGCCTTGTGCTTACCGGTACCCCTATCGAAAATTCACTGACTGATCTGTGGTCGCAAATGGAGTTCTTAAACCCCGGACTGCTTGGACCATTGACAAAGTTTCAGAAACGGTACATGTCAAAAGCGGTTTTGCCTGACAATCCTAATTTGCCGGTGTCAGTAGTGAAAAGTGAACAGGAGGCTCAAACCAGGGTTTCTGACCGGTTAAAGTTGCTCCTGGCGCCATTCATTTTAAGACGGACAAAACAGGAAGTTGAGCCTGACCTGCCCACCCTGACCATCAAAGAGTTGTATTGCGGAATGACCGATGGCCAGCAAAAGAGGTATGAAAAGGAAAAATCGGCTGTGCGGAATGAAGTTTTACAGCAAATAGAGTCGGGCCGGTCGTCAGAAACTTCGCTGATGGTGCTGAAAGCATTGATCAGATTAAGACAGATCGCGAATCATCCAAAGTTAACCGATCTGGATTACCTGCAAGGCAGTGGAAAATTCGAAGAGATCATCCGCGTTGCACAGACCCTTCGTGAAGAAGGGCATAAAACACTTGTATTTTCCTCTTTCGTGAAGCATCTGCACCTGGTAGCAAGCTATTTCGACAATGAAGGAATAGCCTATGCAACACTAACAGGTGCAACCACACATCGTGAATCGGTGATAAAAAAATTTCAGGATGACCCGGAGTGCCAGTTTTTCCTAATCTCTCTCAAAGCAGGAGGAATCGGACTAAACCTTACAGAAGCCAGTTATGTACTGCTTCTTGACCCATGGTGGAACCCCGCCGCTGAGCAGCAGGCGATCAACCGGGCCCATCGGATCGGGCAGGATAAGAAGGTGATTGCTTTCAGGTTCATCACTTCAGGAACAATCGAGGAGAAGATGCTGATTCTTCAGCAACGAAAACAGACCCTGTCCGACACATTCCTCCCCTCAGGAAACCCGCTTAAGGATTTGACAAAGGAAGAGATGGCAGAATTGTTTGGTTAAAAGACTTCTGGTATTACCGGTCAGCATATTTCATGAGAAAATGCCCGATTCCGGCCTCGGTAAACAAATCCCCTTCTTTATGAAATCCGTTTCTTTCGTAAAAAGGGATGGCCTTGAGCTGAGAGTGAAGATAGACCACCTTTTCCAACGATGATACATCTTTCAACACCTCCTTCAGGATGATATCGCCGATCCCGCGGTTCCTGAACTGGGACAGAACGGCAAACCGCTCCAGTTTGATCCCCTTGCCGGTCTCCCGCCAGCGGGCGGTGGCTACCGGTTTATCGCCGAGGAATAACAGGTAGTGGGTGCACTCCTCCTCGTGGTCATACTCAAGGTTGGCATCAACACCCTGCTCTTCCACAAAAACAGTCCTGCGGATGGCAATGGCTTTTTCGGCAAGGTCCGTATTCTCAGTTGAAAATCTTTTTACTTTGAACATAACCTTAATTATTTAATTGAAACTTTTGTCCACCCTGACGGGGTGAGGTTCATCAGCTCTCTGAAGCCGAGGTTCCGCAGTAGGTCAGCCGTCTCCCCGAACAACATGGATACTTCGGCAGGTTTGTGTGCATCAGAACTAATGATGACGGGAATTCCCCTCTCATGGATTTTTTTCAGAACACCCGGGCCGGGAAAGAGTGTATCAGATCTTTTTTTATACAGGCCGCGTGTGTTTACCTCAACAATCACCCCCGTTTGCTTAACCAGGCCAAGTGTTTCCTCCACCAGGGAGATATACCATGGTTCAGATTCAGAAAAAAACCTGCCCCGGTTGTGCATCTTGATCTTGTCGAAGTGGCCGATGATGTCCATCTTGCTGGTTGTCAGCATCTCATTAATCTGTTGGTAATATGCGGCAACCCCTTTGCGGATATCTCCGCCGAAAATCGAGTTCAACCCTTCATCGTAAGTGGCGGGATCCGGACCATCGATAAACCAAAGATCGCCGGAATGATTTTTCCGCACGAGATGTACCGACCCGATCAGATAATCGAGCGGATAATTTTCCTGAAAATAGGAAAACGGATGACCCATGCCCGGAATAAAATCCGCTTCCATCCCCAAAAATATTTGCATTTTGCATTTTGCATTTTGCACTTTGTATTTTGCATTTGCGATGTCAGGCCCCTGAATCTCTTCCTTCAGTTGCACTATTGCCTCACAATATGCTCCGGTCTCCTCCTCCCTGAGGGCGAAAGTGTTCTCAAAAGGCAAAGGTGAATGATCGGAAAACCCAATTGATGACATGCCCTGCGCAAGGGCTGATTCAATGTACTTCAGTGGCTCGTCGGAGCCATCGCTGAAAGTGGTGTGGGTATGGAGGTTTTGGGACAAGGGAAGATGGAATATTGAATTATGAAGTTGAGTTATTTAGCGGGGATGATTTTATAGACTTTATCGGCACGGCGCAGGAATGTATCAACAGTGACGCTGCAAAATTCCCCCTTCACTGCTTGTTTAACAGGTTCCAGGCTTACCCGGATTTCCGGAATTGTCATCTCAACGGATCCGGTTGTCGGCCCCTGGATGTAAACCTGGTCACCGGGTTTAAGATTACCGGTTTCTATTTTGATCTCGGCTACTTTCAGCTTTGTAAAGTAGTTGGTAATTTTTCCAACATATTCTTTCGACTGTGTTGCTGCTGATCCATTCTGGTCGGTCCATTCACCCGTTTTCCTGCCCAGGTAATATCCATCCCAGAATCCACGGTTATAAACAGTTTTAAGCCGTTCAGTCCACTCTTCAACCTTGTCACTTGTGAAGTTGCCGGCCATCACGGCATCGGCGGCCTCACGGTAACAGGTAACAACCGTTTTAACGTATTCCGGGCTTCTTCCCCGTCCTTCAATCTTTAAAACAGAAACCCCTGAGTTGACGATTTTATCCAGGAATCCAATCGTGCAAAGGTCCTTTGGCGACATGATGTATTCGTTGTCAATTTCCAGTTCAATTCCCGTATCACCGTCTTTAACCTGGTATGGTCTCCGGCAGAGCTGATAACAGGCTCCCCGGTTTGCAGATTTATTGTAATGATCAAGGCTCAGATAACATTTTCCTGAAACAGCCATGCATAATGCACCGTGAGCAAAAACTTCGATCTGAACCGGTTTGCCTCCCGGTCCTGAAATTTTCTGTCGTTTGATGGCCCGGGTTAAGGCACCAACCTGCTCCAGGGATAACTCCCTGGCAGTGACCATCACATCAGCAACATTCGCCCAGAACTTTACTGCCTCAAGGTTGGTGATGTTGGTCTGGGTTGACATGTGAACCGGCATTTCCACCGAACGTGCATACTGAATCACGGCGTGGTCGGAGGCGATGATGGCAGTTACGCCATTCTTTTTTGCCGAATCGATCATGCGTTTCATCTCTTTCAACTCACCATCATAAATGATGGTGTTAAGAGTCAGATATGTTTTCGTGTTGTGGGTGCGGCAGATCCGTGTGATCTTAACCAGGTCGCGCAAGGTAAAGTTGACTGATGACCGGGCCCGCATATTGAGTGTACCAACCCCGAAATATACGGAATCAGCTTTTGCTTCAATGGCCGCCTTCAACGATTCCCAGGAACCGACCGGGGCGGTTATTTCGATCTTTTGCACGTTTATTCGTTTGTGCAAAGGTACGGATTGCCGGGGGAATTGGAAGTGCTTCAAAATACAATAAAACGATCAATTTGCACTTAAATGGTGCGATATGTTTTAAAAAATGCACTTAGATAGTGCGTTTTTATTATTTTTTGCAAAAAATAAACTGCGATATTTGAACACGATACCACTTTGGCAATTTGGTTTAACCTACTGATGGCGAAAAGCGTCAAAATAATTAGCAGGGGAGAAAAAGGTCGCAAAAGAAAGTTAGATATACAGCCAGTTTTCGATCATTTTTTTTCCGTCCCGGGTCATGATGGATTCGGGATGAAACTGAACCCCGCAGACGGGGAGTGTTTTATGGGCAAGGGCCATGAGTGTTCCGTCACTGCTTAGTGCAAGGGGATCAAGGCATTCGGGAAGTGTTGTCCTGTCAACAGCCCAGGAGTGGTAAAGGCCTACATCACTCCCTTCAGAAATCCCATTAAAAACCCGATGATCCGGCCTGATGATATTCAACTTTCGCGGCTGTCCGTGAACAACTGCCGGGAGGTTGAACAACGTTCCGCCGAAATGTTCCGCAATGGCCTGAAATCCCAGGCAAACACCAAAAACCGGGATGCTTTTCCCATCATCATTCCATAGCTGCTCAACCACACGCAAAACATCAAACATGGCCGGCTGCTCATGGGGCAAGCCGGGCCCGGGTGAAAAGATGATCCGGTCGTAGAACTTCAATTCGCCGATCTGCAGGTGCTCCGGTGTCAGGATTTTAACCTTAACTTTGCCTGTCCTGCGCAATAACTCAACCAGGTTCCAGGTAAAGGAATCATGGTTGTCTAAAAGCAGGAGGGAGATCATGATGATTTACGATTGGACGATTTACGATTTACGAATTACGGCAATTTCCGGCAAATCACGAAAAATTTGTTTACCAGTACACTCTTTGAGATATGAACCACACGTTTTCTTTCTTCCTGACCCGTACCGAAATACTGCATAAAATCAATCACTTTTCAGGGGATAAAAAACCTTTTTTATTTGCAATAGATTATCATGGTGAAAATGGTTTTGTATTATCTCCTGAAGAAGCTGATAATATTGGAATAATGTATAAAATTAAAAATGGTAAAAGCAGAGAAAAATCAGCCAGGAAACAACTATTAAAATTTGATATTTATCCGGTACAAATTGAAAAATATAAAAAGGCATTTGATGAAGTTGAATTCCATTTGAAAAGAGGTGACACCTATCTGCTAAATCTTACGTTTCCAACAAAAATAGAAGCTAATCTTTCTCTTTCTGAAATATATGAAATTAGCCAGGCACCATATAAGCTATTGGTACCCGGCCATTTCGTGGTATTTTCCCCGGAGGTTTTCCTGTGCATTGCAGATTCCCGGATTTCCTGCTGCCCGATGAAGGGAACAATAGATGCTTCGCTTCCCGATGCGGAAGAGATGTTGCTTGGCGACGAAAAGGAGTTTTTTGAGCACAATACAATCGTCGATCTGATTCGCAATGACCTTTCCATGGTTTCCACCAATGTGGAAGTTACCAGGTTCCGCTATATTGACCGGATTCACACCAACCGCGGGGATCTGCTTCAGATGAGTTCCGAAATTGCCGGCGACCTGCCTCCGGGGTATCTGAATAACCTTGGTGAAATTCTTTTCACCTTATTGCCTGCAGGATCTGTGACAGGGGCGCCGAAAGAAAAAACCCTTGAAATTATAAAGGCTGCAGAAAGTTACAACCGGGGTTTTTATACGGGAATATTCGGTTATTTTGATGGACATTCATTCACCGCAGCAGTGTCGATAAGATTTATTGAGCTTACCAATGAAGGAATGATATTTAAAAGCGGAGGTGGAATCACTGCACTGAGTGATATGGAAAGCGAGTACCGGGAAATGTTAAAAAAGATCTATGTACCCATTGTTTGAAACAATCCGGATTGTAAACGGTGTTGCGCAACATCCGGCGTGGCATGAAAGTCGCATGGACCGGTCGCGCCGGGAGTACTGGCCGGGTTGTGACCCGATTGAATTAAAGAATTTTCTGCGGGTTCCGCCAGAATATTCCGCCGGCATTGTCAGGTGCAGGATTATTTACGGAAGTCAAATCGGCAGCATCAGTTTCGAACCGTATGTAATGAAACCCGTCAGGTCTATAAAGCTTCTTAAATCTGATGCTATTGATTACCGTTTCAAATTTACTGACCGGACCAATCTTGAGTCACTGCTAACCCTAAAGGAAGATTGCGATGAAATTCTGATTGTGAAGAGTGGTCTGGTAACGGACACCTCCATTTCAAACATCATTTTTTTCGACGGGAACACCTGGCATACCCCGGATAGCCCTTTGTTAAAAGGCACCTGCCGGGAACGATTGCTGAGTTCCGGCTCAATAGATGAATCAAGAATTACTACAGAGGATATCCGACGTTTCTCCGGATGTAAAATGATCAACGCGATGCGTCTGCCGGAGGAACAGGAGATGATCATGATTTCTCATATATTTGACTGATCGGGCTTGTCACTATGTTTTTCTTTGTATTTTTATCACCAGTTAAATAATCAGTATTCATCAGACCCATAAAATTCATTACATGAACAAGTTGAAATTTTTACTCATATTCGTATTATTTGCATTGACAACCATGGCCGTCGCCCAGGAAGAGGAGGGAGAAAAAGCAGAAAAATCTGAGGGCACAGGGCAACAGAGCCAGGCACCATTGCAGGTGGTGAGTAAGTTTGACTTTGTTCCCGGGGAACAGGTGTTGTTTTTTGATGATTTTGCAAGCGATAACCTCGGCGATTTTCCGGCCAGGTGGAATACCAACAGTTCCGGCGAAGTTGTAACCCTGGGAGGATTCCCGGGAAAGTGGCTCAGCCTGCAGCCGGGAGGTACTTTTTATCCTGAAACCGGAAAGATGTTTCCTGATAACTTCACCTTCGAATTTGATATGATCATTGCATTTGAAACAGAACCGGGATGCCTTGAACTTGACCTGTACAAAGCCCTTCCCGACCAGGCAATGAATGAACTTGCCCCGGGTAACGGTGGTGCCATCAAGTTTGAAGGACATGGGATTTCGATTTTCAACTGGAAGGATGGCGGTTATGCCGACATTGCGAATTCGGCGGATATTGACTATATCTTTGATCATAACAACAAAAAGATCAGGATATCTGTTTCCGTTCAGAAGCAACGGATGAGGTTATATGTTGATGCAAAAAAGCTGTTCGATGTACCCAGGTTTTTCCCGGTGGGAACAGAGATCGATCGCCTTCGCTTTGCTTTAGGTTCATGTGAAGCAGATGGCTATAAACCCTATATCAGCAATTTTCGCTTTGCAGTTGGCGCTCCCGATATGCGCAATAAGCTGATTACGGAAGGGAAACTGGTAACGCGTGGCATTACCTTCGACTCAGGATCAGATAAAATCAAAGCGGAATCAAACGGAACGTTAAGGGAAATTGCAGGAGTTTTGAAAGACAACCCTGCCGTTCGGGTGAAAATCGTTGGCCACACCGACAGCGATGGCGATGATGCTGCAAACATGATCCTGTCCAAAAACAGGGCTGCAGCAGTCAAAATGGCATTATCAGATCAATACGGGATTGATGCATCACGCATGGAAACCGATGGAAAAGGTGAATCACAGGCGGTTTCTCCAAATACAACCCCCGAAGGGAAAGCAAATAACCGCAGGGTTGAATTGATCAAATTATAATCTAATTATAAACGGGCGTGAACTTATGAAAACCGGAAGAATCCTTATTCTCATCCTGATTGCCGGGATCCTTGTTTTTTCAGGCTGCAGCAGCGAAAACAAGGAGCTTAAAAAAGATGCGGTGAACATTGCCGATGCCATGTGCAAAAGCATTGAAGCCATGAAAAATCTGCAGACTGCTGATCCGGCCGACTCAGTGCAGATCCAGAGGCTCCAGGCAGATTATAAAAAAATTGAAGCGGAAATGACTGCGCTCAATGATGAATTCAGGAAAAAATATGTTGGCAACGTCAATTCAAAGGAATTCACGGATCAGTTCCGCAAGTACCTGAATGAGGCCATGCTCGATTGTAAGAGTCTTTCAAAGGAGGACCGGGCCGTCTTTGAAAAAGGGGCAAAATAAGTTCTATTTCACAAGTTTAATCTGCAACTCTTTCAATTGCTCTTCCTTGATAACGGAAGGGGAGTCGATCATCACATCGCGGCCGGAGTTGTTTTTCGGGAAAGCGATATAATCCCTGATGGAGTCTCCGCCGCCAAAGATGGTTGACCAGCGGTCGAAACCAAAGGCGATGCCCCCGTGGGGTGGGGCACCAAATTCGAAAGCATTCATCAGGAAACCAAATTGTTCGGCAGCATCTTCATCGGTGAAACCCAAAATCGAAAACATTTTTTTCTGCAAATCCTTGTTATGGATACGGATAGATCCTCCGCCGATTTCTGTGCCGTTGATTACCAGGTCATACGCATTGGCCCTGACAGCTGCAGCATCGGTGTCGAGCAATGCAATATCTTCGGGTTTCGGGGAGGTGAAGGGATGGTGCTTTGCATAGAAACGGCGGGTCTCTTCATCCCATTCCAGCAGGGGGAAATCGACCACCCAGAGTGGCCTGAAAACGCCGGGTTGAATGAGGTTCATCCTTTTGGCCATCTCCTGGCGCAGGGTTCCCAGGGCATTTCTTGTTTTTTCTTCTTTACCCGCAAGGATCAGGATCAGATCGCCGGGGTTTGCGTTACATCTTGCCAGTATTTTCAGTAAATCCTCTGCAGGATAGAATTTATCCACAGAAGATTTCGGAACGCCATCAAGACCGTAGCGGATGTAAACCAATCCGGAAGCGCCAACCTGAGGCCTTTTCACAAACTCGGTGAGTTCATCCAGCTGCTTCCTTGAATATTCGCCACACTTTTCGGCATTGATCCCCACAACCAGTTCTGCATCATCGAACACCTTGAACTCTTTCCCTTTAACAAGATCGTTCAACTCTGAAAATGTCATCCCGTAGCGAATGTCGGGTTTGTCGGAGCCATAAAGTTTCATGGCCTCATCGTATGAAATCCTTGGGAAGTCCTCCATATCGAGGTTGAGGACTGATTTAAAGAGGTGTTTGGCCAGGCCTTCAAACGTATTCAGGATATCTTCCTGTGTCACGAAAGCCATTTCACAGTCGATCTGGGTAAATTCAGGCTGACGGTCGGCACGGAGATCTTCATCGCGGAAACACCGAACGATCTGAAAATAGCGGTCGAAACCGGCCACCATTAATAGTTGTTTAAACGTCTGGGGCGACTGCGGCAGGGCATAGAACTGCCCGGGATTCATGCGGGACGGAACCACGAAATCACGCGCCCCTTCCGGGGTCGATTTGATCATATACGGGGTTTCTATCTCAAGAAATTGCTGGTTATTCAGGTAGTTGCGGGTCTCGATGCCCATCTTGTGGCGCAGCTCGAGGTTTTTACGGTTCACACTTCGCCGCAGATCGAGGTAGCGGTACTTCATGCGCAGCTCTTCACCGCCGTCGGTGTTGTCTTCGATGGTGAATGGCGGTGTTTTTGAAACATTCAGTACGGTGTAACTGTCGACCAGTATCTCAATGTCGCCGGTTGGCATCTTCGGGTTCTTGTTGCTGCGTTCGGCCACCCTGCCTTTGACGGAGATCACAAATTCGCGGCCCAGTTTCCGTGCTTCCATGCACAGGGCGCTGTTCACTTCAAGGTTGAAAACAAGCTGGGTGATCCCGTAGCGGTCGCGGAGGTCGATAAAGGTGAGGCCGCCCATGTCGCGTGAACGCTGGAGCCAGCCTGATAAGGTTACTTCAAGGCCGGCATGGGCCATGTTCAGTTCACCGCAGGTATGTGTTCGGAGCATCTTTTATCAGTTTTAAAGATGCAAAGGTAGTAAGAAAGTCTATAGTTTATTTTTATAGTCTTCTATTGTCATGCCTTTTTCATCCTTAGCGCAAACCGGGCAGAAAGTGTTTTTTTCATAGGATTCAAAGCCGCAGAAACCACATTTGTGTTTCCTTTCCGGATTTGGATAGTTCCCGGTTACATGTCGGGCATTGGCAATTTCTTCCGGAGTTTTATCGGTGATGGCCCAGATAAGTGCACCAACCCAGCCAACAAATGTCCATCCAAAGAAGATATTCAAAAGCAGGATGCTGGTAAAATTGGTTTTTTTCCTTGCGATAATTGCAGGAATAAAGTAGGGAATGATCAACACGGCCAGGACGATCAAAATAATGACAGATTCATGTGGTCCGAGGCTGAACATTAATAGAATGGATGCAGGTGTATTCATAACCAGGTAGATTAAGGAGGATATAAGACAAAATTAGATCAAAATTCAATATCCATGACGAATAAGGGAAAAATAATGGTAGCGGGGATTCAGGAAACGCAAAGAAATTGAGGGATATTTTGCGTAACAGGCTCAGACCAGCAAAGTTTGTATGAATTTTCGCAATCCGGTGGTCATTTTGTCTGTGAAGTTGGATTTTTTGCAAAAGGCAGGAGTTTTTTCGGGAAAACCAGTTTTGCCCTGCCCGTTTCCGGCGGTAATTTTGATTTGAAATTTTCAAACCAATGGCATTCATTTCAAATAATATGAAAACAACAATCGGGATAATGGTGGTAACATCCTATAGTTGTATTGCTTTCGGACAGAAGAAGATAGATTTATTGCCTGCTTTTCAAGATACTGTTTCATATATTCTTGTCAGGTTTAATGAAGGGTCAACGTATTATGGTAAGCTCAAAGAAAACAGAAATGATACCCTTGTACTACTTACGGAAGACCTGGGAGCTGTCAAAATCCCATACAGTAAAATAAAGAAAGTTGAAACGGTGGAATTCATGGTCATGAAAAAAGGGAAATACTGGTTTCCTAAACCTTGTTTATCGGAGTTCCATTTGTTTCGTTTACTGTAAAATTTTAGCAAATATTTTTATACAGGTTTTTTCAAATCATCATTTATGTCAAACACCATTAAAAACAAAACCATGAAAACAAAATCAATCAAACGGACAGGCCTCTGCATCGCCCTTGCATGTTGCATGCTTGCATTCACCATGTGTAAAAAGGACAGTAATAACAACAACAACAATCCTTCTGTACTTAACCAGAGGGTGACGGAATACAAATATTACATGAACGACACCTTGTTCGGGAAATGCACGGTGACCTACTCGGGCAATGTGATCACAGAATTAATGGTGTATGATCCCGGGCAGGCTGAAATGCAGAAGACCGCCATTCAATATTCAGGAAATTCGATAACATCCGTTACCAGTTATGATAAACACTATGATACATGGCAAAAGGATTCAATGGATGAAGTTGTGGGATATACCGGGGATAATCCAAATGAGATCATTTTCCATGCATATAATAATGCCGGAAATGAAATCGACAAGTCAAGAACGACCTACACGTATAGCGGATCATTGTTGACGAAAACGGACGATTATCATGCATATACAGGGAACTGGGAACTTGTTAATTCTACAGCATACACCTACGATAATAATGGAAAAATAGTACAGGAATCCGACACCAGTGATTCCTGGGGTTATATTACAACCTATCGTTATGAATCCGGCCGGATGGTTGAATCACTGAGGCAGGCGCACACTTATGGTACGCTGACAAACGAATACAGAATCACGTTCGAATATACCAACAACCTTATGACTAAGTCAATTTCGTATGAATGGTCGTATAATGCCTGGGAAAAAAATATAGAAACAAGCTATACTTACAATGAATTCGGGAATCTGATCAGTGAGCAATACGATGATCCTTACTATAACTACAGTATGAAAATTGTGGTTACTTATGGTGCCGGAAGTGGAAATTTCAGGCAATACCTGAAAGTTATGGGAGGGGAGAATTTTTTACCGGGAATACCGATACCGTATCCGGTCAAATCTCTGTGTAAGGGCTTGGTTTTTCCGGATAAAAACAGTATCAACCTATAAAATTATCAGCCATGGAAACAAAAATCATCAAGGGAGATTTTGTCAAGGATAAGATCTTCGGCGAAGTAAAAAATGAAGTGAGCAGATTGCTGGAAAAATATCAGCAAATCCCCGGGATTGCGTTTGTCGGCTTTAATTGCACACCACTGGCTAAATATAACATCCCGCTGCATATTCACATGGCTCAGAACATGGGCTTCCAGGTTTTTACCGAAATCCTGTCAAATGATGCCAGGGAAGAGGAGGTGTTTGAAGTGATTGACCGGCTGAATTCAGACAGGAACATCCATGCAATTGTGTTGCTGCAGCCATTGCCCGAGCAGTTAAACCCGGTGAGGATTGTGAATATGATCGATCCTGTCAAAGAGGTGGAAGGATTTCACCCGGTAAACATGATGGCAACGATGGTTCCCGATATCAGGGCAGAAAGGTATCCGATGTGCTTGCCTGAAGCCCTGTTTGAAATGTTCAGCGAAGCAGGTGTTCAACCTGTAAAAGACCAGGAGTGGGTGTTCCTGGTTGACGACGGATTCTTCTCAAACACGCTGACAAAAATGATCGTCAGGGCCGCTGCTTCGCGCGTGGTACCTAACGATTGTGCTGCAACCTTCGTCAACAAGGATTCCAAACACATGGTGGAGCACTGTAAAAGAGCAGATTTCCTGGTTGTGGTGACGAAAATCCCTGAATATATTCAACCTGAGTGGCTGAAGCCGGGTGTTTGCATCATCGATATCTATTCCAACCTGGTTAAAGAGGTCCCGTCAAAGGCAGATCCTGAAAAACTGGTTCCGGTAATCAGGGGAGGCGTGAGTGTTGGTGTGGCGGATAATATTGCAAGCGCCATTCTTCCGATTCCCGGCGGGCTGATGACCGTTGTCATGGCCATCCTGTTCAGGAATACCGTAATAGCCTTTAAAAATGAATTGAGTATGCTGAAACCACAAAAAATAGCTTTATCATGAAACCACTGATGATTCTTGACACAGGGCATGCCGGCCTCTTTTTTTCCCTGGCTTACCTGGCAGCATTTTTAACGGCGGCCGGCATTATGATCTTCCAGGGGCTGAAAAATGGGTATCCCTTAAGCAGCTGGCTCCTGATACTCATTACCGGCGTGGTGTTTTTCATCCTCGGAGATAAAATTGTCACCTATACTTCTTTTCAATGGCATACGGTGTTTACCGAATTCCGGTTTCCGGTTGCAGATGAAAAAAACGCGTTGGGGGGTGTCATCGGACTGCTTGCCGGGATCTTTCTTGCCAGGCAGTTCCTCAGGTTTAACAGGCCTGTTTTTGATAACCTTGCAATCGCATTGCCTGTGGCACTGGCTATTTCGCGGGTCGGGTGCCTGATGGCAGGATGTTGTTTCGGAATTCCGACCACTCTTCCTGTCGGGATAAAGTATGATGCCGGATCCATGGTATTTCATTCGCAACTGGCTAAGGGTTTGATCGGCATCCATGAGCACGGTACGCTTGCCATCCATCCGGTTCAACTGTACCAGTTGATCGGTTGCCTTCTGATAGCTTTTGTGGTATGGCGTACAAGGAATTCCTGGCGATCAGGCGGAAGCATGTTCCTTTTTTCGATGTTATGCTATGGATTCCTGCGTTTTATGACTGAATTCCTGGTGGATCCTGCGTCAAACTCATTTGCCGGTGAACTTTTATGGGGAATGAACCTGGTTCAATGGATTGTTGTGATGACCTTTTTTCCTGGCCTGATCGTATTGATTTTAAGGGAGTTGAAAGCAAAGGCAGAAACAGCGAAAAGCCTGCCGGCCAGGGTGACAGAATTCCGTAAAGTTATCCTGACATCTCTCCTGGGCGTGGTGATCATCCTAGGGCGAAACTGGTTTGATGTCATCGAATTCTCCACCATCGTGTTGTTTTACATACCGTTTGTGATCCTGCTGCTTGCTGAAATTTATCGTAATCACTCAACAACCGGGGCCAGATGGGCTTTGCCGGGTATCCTGGTATGTTGCATTGCTTTTATGTCGCAAAAGAGCAACACTGAACCAAAGGGTGATGAACCTGTAATCTTTACCGATGTAGGCCTGATCGGGCTGGTTGGCAGCTATTATGAAAATGTTTCAAGGGTAACCGTCAACTCTGGCAGTGGATGTTCAAACAATAAATTTACCGACCTTGGACCGTCGAAACGGAGCCTGTGGCAGGGCGGACTCGATGTTTCCTACAATAAATGGACGGGGAAGTACCGCAAGATGTCACTTGGTGCAAGAGCATTCCTGGGGTCTGAATCAGGAGAATACACCACAGCTTATCCTCATTCCGGCTTAACAATCGGAGTAAGTCCCTATATATCAATGAACTGGTATTACATTGGCTTTGGTGCCGGTATTTCTGTTGGTCAGATGAAGATGCCCATCGGCGGCGGCAGGAATGAAGATCTTTATAATGTTGGAGACCTCATTACCAGCGACTATAACAACATCTATTTCTTCCCTTCAGTCAGTCTCCGGTTAGGACCACCAGACATTTTGTTTGCAGAAGGCAGTTTTCCAGGATTGTTTCCTTCATCAGCGCCATATCCAATGTTTAAGGCAGGAATTGGAAGTGGCTTTGGAAAGACGGACGGAACCAAGGCGGTTGTCGGCTATTGCGAAGGCTTCTATGCCCAGGTCGCTCTTCCCATCCAACATACGGTTGTGCTTGAAGCGATGTATGCCGATAATTTTCAGCAGGGAGAAAAGGCGAAAAAAATGGCTTCATTCGGGATTCACCTGATCATCCCATCGGAAAAAAAACCATGATGGACAGGTTTCACTTAGAAATAATTGGTTGCTGAATGAACTAATGATGATCAAAAGGTTATCTTTGTCTGAGATATGAAAAACGTATCAAAATTCCTCATTCAAAGACAGTTCCTCATGAAAACTTCCCGTTTACTCTATTTCCTCGCATGTATTTTTTTCCTGTCATCCTTTACCGGTTTTTCGCAGTGGAGCACCAATCCAGCAGTCAATAATGTTATCTGTAATTTATCAGGAGAGCAGGCGATTCCGAAAATCGCAACCTGTCCGAACGGTGATACCTACATTGGTTATTTTTCCAATGAAGGAGGCAATTACAATGTAAGGCTTCAGCGGCTTGACCCGCTTGGAAACATTCTCTGGGCGCCCGATGGAATCCTGATCAGCGCAAATCAGCAGGAGACCTGGCTCACCGACTGGGACATGACCTGCGATGCGGCAAACCACGCCATCCTGGCCTTTAATGACATCCGGACAGGGAGTACCAATGTGGTTGGGTATCGGATATCTCCATCGGGAAGTTTTGTATGGGGGGCCAACGGCATCATGCTGTCAAACAGTACAGCTTTCAATGTTGCGCCGAAAGTAGTCTCAACAGTTGCCGGTAATATTGTTTTTTCCTGGCAGGCCGACGATGTCATCATCCTTCAGAAGGTTAATCCTGCCGGTATTCTCCAGTGGGGAGCGGCAGGGATCACGCTTTCATCGCCCAACAGTCTGTCATGGCCACAACTCATGCCGGTTGGCACGGATGATGTGATTCTGAAGTATTTTGATGACAGCGGCCCTCCCAATGCACCTACCCGGCATGTTTATGCCCAGCGATACAGCTCAACAGGCACAGCGGTATGGGCAAATGCTGCAGCAGTCTCCCTTGCCGGCGGAATTTCGGCATGGACCCAGATTTTTCCGTTTATCAATGATGGTTCTGATGGCTTTTATATTGCCTGGCACGACGACCGCGACAACAACCAGCGGGCCAGTACTTTTGTTCAGCACATCAGCAATGCCGGGGCGGTTCTCTATCCTTCCAACGGTGTTGAGGCCTCCAATCTTTCCAGCATGAATCACTATTATCCGCAACTTGCCCTTCCTCCCGGGTCAGCCGACGTATTCGTTTACTGGAATGAGATGAACGCTTTGCAAAGCCAGTGGGGGATCTTCGGGCAGAAAATCAATGCCGCAGGAGCGGTTCAGTGGGGTGGGGGCGGGATGATTTTCATCCCTGTTTCAACCACGGATGTTTATCCTTATGAAGCCAGGAACAGTCCGACCGACATGGTCCTTATTTACGAGGAATATTCAAATGCCATAGACGGGATGATCAAAGCCATGCGCATTTCACCCTCAGGCACCATGTTGTGGACACCGGCACAAAAAGATATCTGCACCATCTCTTCACAGAAGATACACCCGGTTGTCAGCGAATTCGGAAACAACCAGTGGATTGCTGCATGGGAGGACACGCGGAACGGCAACACCGATATTTATGCACAAAACATCCAGCTGGATGGCAGCCTTGGCCCGGCTTTTTCCGGAACGATCTCAGGCACCATCACCCTGAACGGAGGAACAGGCAATGTAACCCAGGTAGTCGTACAGGCCGGATCCACCACAACAAATCCCGATGCAACCGGGCACTATTCAATGAATGTCGTGACAGGAACCTATACTGTAACGGCGAGCCTTGCCGGGTATATTGGTGCATCACAACCCAATGTGGTTGTAACCATCAATCAGACCACCACAGTAAATCTTACCCTGATTCCTGTGCCGGCAGGATATATCCAGGGCACTGTATCGCTGGTCGGCGGATTCGGGATTATGACCAATGTCCTGGTCAGTGCCGGCACCAGCACCACCCATCCCGATCAGTTCGGACACTATACGCTCCAGGTTACCCCCGGAACTTTTAATGTGATCGCCTCGCTTGCGGCTTATATCCCGGATACTGTTTACAATGTTGCCGTTGCAAACCAGCAGACAGTGACCGGCATCAACCTTTCATTGGTACTGGCGCCAACCAACGGACTGATGACAGGAACCGTAACGCTGAACGGCGGAACGGGAATTGTGACCCAGGTCGTGGTCAGCGCAGGTGGAGGAGTTGCCACAACCAATCCCAATGCCAGCGGTTTCTATACACTTGACCTGCCGGCCGGGAATTATGATGTGACGGCCAGTCTCAGCGGCTATGCAACCCAGATGCTCATCGGTATTCCGGTAGTGGTAAACCAGACAACACCCAATGTGAATTTTACGCTTGTACCGGTTGCCGGAACCGGCAACATCCAGGGGCTTGTGACCATCTCAGGTGCACCGGCCAATGTGACCCTTACCGATGTTTCGGCCGGAAGTTATGCAACCCATCCGGATGCGTCGGGAAATTACGACCTGGTTGTTCCTGCCGGCAATTATACAGTTACGGCGGTGCATCCTTACACAACAACACAGTCCAATACCAATATAACAGTGATCTCCGGGCAGGCCACAACAGGCGTGAATTTCAACCTGACGGTCAACAGAGCCGACATGGTTTGCCAGGCTGTGTCGAACCTGGGGTGGGTGATGAACGATGTAGAGGTGATCATGCAGGGTCCTGAAGGGCCGTATTCCGGTACTATCTTGAACGATTCGCTTACATTCCTTCATGTTCCATACGGAACCTTCAGCGGGTCAGCAACATACATGGGTGGCACACCAGTGCTGAGCGATACGGCGATCAATGCGAACAACCATCACCTGGTTTTTCTTTTTAACATTGGTGGAATATCGAAAAATGAAAAGCCTTTAACGATTCAGGTCATTCCTAATCCGGCGAACGACGAAAGCAGGATCAGTTTAACCCTGCCGGTTGCAGGAAAATGGAGGCTGGATATTATGGATTCACATGGCAGATTGATGGCCGGATTCCAAAAACAGATGAATGCCGGTGATCAGATTTTTCTGCTCAGTGAATTGACTGGAAATGCTATCTTTCCCGGAGGGATTTACTGCATCAGGTTGACCGGAGAGCAAGGTGTTTCAGCGGTTTGCAAAATAATTTTCCCGGGTCGTTAATTAAGAAATATCGATGAGAAGCTGGTATCTGTTGACACTCGGGTTATTTACACTTTCTGACCTGGCCGCTCAGACGAATAACCCGGATCGTTCCAACCTGAAAATTGGCAGTAACTACCGGATTTATCCCAGCAATATTGCGCAAACCGAGGTGTTCCTGGTAAAGAGTCCGCTCGACCAGAACATCCTGTTTGCCGGGTGCAATACCATCAATTTTCTTCCATTTTTCATCAGTGAAGGAATTTATACAACCACCAACGGCGGTGCCTCATGGCGGGGAAACGATACCTGTACCGGGGCCCCCATTGCGTTTCATGGCGGGGACCCGGGGATTACGATTGATAAAAACGGGACATTTATCATTACCCGCCTCGGCAGGGCCCCGTTTGTCGGCCTGTACTCTCACTATTCTTATGATAACGGGCAAACCTGGTCATCCCAGAAAGTGATATCCACCGATGACCTGGAAAGGGCTTCATTAACAACTGATGCCAATGCTGCCAGTCCCTTCCGGGGTAGATCGTATGCTGCCTGGGTGCAATTTGCCTCACCATTTCCGCTGATGTTTTCATATACCATCAACGGAGCCCAGAGCTGGTCGGTGCCAAAACAGGTGAATAATCCAACGATCAGGTGTGCCGGAGGTGACCTGGCAATGGGACCAAACGGAGAAGTTTACCTTTGCTGGGCCGGGGTGACGGATGTTTCCCCTTTCAAAGAGATCCTTGCCGGGTTTGCCTCCTCTTCAAACGGGGGAATGGACTGGATTGTGAACGAAAATGCCGTCAGCATGAATGGCATCACCGGGATCTTATCCAATAAAAACAACATCAGGGTAAACGGACTGCCATGCATGGCGGTTGATACCACTCAGGGCCCCAGACGGGGGTGGATTTATATTGTGACCGGCCAGAAAAATCATGCCCCTTCTGGTTCAGATCCTGATATCGTCATGTACCGTTCTTCGGATGCCGGGTTGACATGGTCGGAGGGCATCAGGGTGAACCAGGATGCGTTAGACAACGGGAAGACCCAGTATTTTCCAAATATCCATGTTGATAAGTTCGGGGCGGTGAACATCATTTTTTATGATGACCGTACGACAACCACTGACTCAACAGGTGTTTTCCTTGCCCGTTCCACCGACGGCGGCAACAGTTGGAAAGAGTATGAAATCAGTGACCATCATTTTGAGCCAAAGCCGATCGGCGGTTTGGGGCAAGGTTACCAGGGCGACATCATCGATCTCACTTCAACGGATTCAAAACTATGGACTGTGTGGATGGATAATTCGAGCGGCGTTTACCAGATATGGACGGTTCCCATTGACTTTGTAAATCTTGAGGGTGTGGATGACCAGGAAATTCAGGCCAATTCACGAGGATTGACAAGGAGTTACCCCAATCCTTTCCAGTCACAGACAAAAATCGGCTTCCGTATTGCTTCACCGGGTATTGTCTCCCTGAAAGTTTTTGATGTTTTGGGTAATTTAATTGCAGAACCTGTCAGCGGATTCAGGTCACCCGGCTATTTTGAAGTGCTGTTTAAACCTGGTGATGGTTTAGTTCAGCCCCGATCCGCCAGCCGTGTTTACTTTTACCGTTTGACAGTGAATGACCGGGTCGAAACCGGAAAGATGGTTCAATTTAAGTAGTTCAGGTGCCGGGGGCGCACACCGGTCATTTTGCAATAACAATCACAGCCTGCCCGGATATCAATCTAACATGGCAACCATCATTGCCAATCAGGTACTTTTCATTCACAATTTCCACGGAACCCAGGCTCCCGTGAAATTCAAATTCGGTTCCGCTTTTTGCAGTCATCCCCATTTTCCCATCGGTAAACAGACAATAGTATCCCTGGATCCTGTTGATGCTGTCATAATAGGGGTCTTCCATTGAAAAATCAATCATTTCGCCGGTTGCAACTTTTTTAACATAATAGTTGCTCAGATGAACAGGATGGGATGCTGAATCTGTGATAGAAATATTCAGGATTTTGTACTCCTGGGTACATGCAACATCATCGGTTTTAGACGATTTACAGGAAAAATTGAGAGAGACCGATAAAATGAATAAAGCTGCTGCTAATTTTTTCATGACACGGGATGTTGGTGTTCCAAAGTTGCTGATTGTTAATTTATTGTTAATACGTAAGAAGGAGAAAAATATTATATCAAAATTAGTGTTTTAATAGACAATGGGAATGGATCAGGGTTTTTAAACTACTCACTAACAACCATAAAGAGATGAAAAACAATCGGCATATATCAGCGAACGACGCAATGGACAACAGGAAGGCGATCTCAAATCACCCGGTTAAGGTTCCAAAAGCCAAAATTGCCACGGGATCGGTGGTGGGAAAATATCCGGTAATTCTTGGTGATGGCAGGACGATCATATATATCACCGATAAAAGCAGGGAAACAGAGATCCGGTTAAGGTATGCCTTGTAAAATGATCAAACATGAAAAGACAAACAGGAAAATAATTTTATTCATTTGCAGACTATTTGCCGGCAAATAATAGGGTAAAAGCAGAAAAAAACTACCCGATACCCGCCAATTGGCATTTACTATATGGTGACATTGTAAACATCGCTCTTATTCCGCCTGATCGCTTTAATAAGGAATCCACCCGGCTGCGGAATGTCTTCATACAGATCGAAAGTTTCGCATGTTTTGGGCAGCGGGGCAAAGATCAGGGTGAACCTTACAGTCGACCCCGGCGGCACCTCCATCCATACAGGGGCAATGGTGATATTCTCAGCGTGCAGCAATTTGCTCCGGCTTCCCGATTGCAGGTCAATAAGAACGGTTGAATTCCATATCCTGATGGCACCCGCAACTTCAGCCAGGTAGGTGCAGTGAACGATAACCATCCCTTCTTCATGAACCTGGCTGAGAATTTCTTCCCGGAGTTTCTTGTCGAGTTTTATGGCTGGCGTTGCAGTGGTTGTATCCGCATGCTCCCCGGGTTCGTGATTGTATTCGGGACAAAGGTGTGTCATAATGCAAATTTACAGAATTGTCATGACTCTTTAACCACAAGCCCGGGTTTGATGAATCATACCCCTGATTACGGTTTTCCGGAAATTTACTTATCTTGCAGCCATTAAAAGCAAGCAGTTATGAAGAGAATGATCCTGTACCTGTTTTTTATTCTTTTGACTCCGGAAATGCTCGGCGCACAGAGTACGACCTGGTTTCAAAGAGGATTGGATGCGACAGAACCAAAAGAACAAATTGAGTTTTTCACGAAAAGCATTGAGCTGCAGGAGAACTTGTCCGATTCATACTTCTGCCGGGCAAATGCAAGGCTCAGCAAAGGAGATGTACAGGGAGCCATAGATGATTATTCGAAATGTATTGATATCGATCCCGAAGATGCCGGCGCCTATTATAGCAGGGCAGTTGCCAAACAACAAATCTCAATTGATTACCAGGGAGCTGTCGCTGATTTAGTAAAAGCATTTGAGATTGATCCTGCGAGTCCGAGCTGCATTAATCTGCTCAATGAAGTGTATATGAAAAATGAAGATTACCACGGTGCTGTGAAATTTTATAATAAGCTGCTGGAGCTTTACCCTGATAATGCAGCAGTATATGGCAACCTGGGGTATTGTAACCTGGCACTGAAGAATTATTCATCTGCACTGAAAAATTTTAACACATCTCTTTCTTTGGAGCCTGAACAAATTGCCGTCATCCTTGGCATTGCACTGGTAAAGTATTATAACCATAATCCAGCAGAGGCGAAAAAATATCTATATCAGGCCATCGAACGCTATCCGATCCTGAAACAAGGGGCGGAGGGGTTTGAGATATTCAAAAATGATGGCTATATTTTCAACCAGAAGGATGATGAAGCGCTGAAGAAGATGTTCAGGGAATGGCAGTGAGTACTAACCATTGTAATGGATGTTAATTCTCAACCCACACATCTACCGTATGCAGAAATGAGATTACATCCAATGGCTTGGTTAAATAATCTTTGGATCCTGCTTTCATTAGTTTTTCGATCTGTTTAGGCATCGCATCAGCGCTGATAATGACAACCGGAATTTCCTTTGTTTTATCTTCTGCCAGCAGAAGTCTGAGTACATCGAACCCCTGTACATCCGGCAAATCGAGATCAAGAAGAATTAAATCCGGGGTGTGTTCGATGGCCAGAGGAACTGCCTGCTCTCCCTTTGTACTGGTCACCAAAAGAATGTCTGGTCGCAGGGTGAGCAGGATTTGTTCTACCAATGCAGTGTTCGAGGCATTGTCTTCGATGTAGAGGATGGTTCCTGTTTTTTCGGTTATCATATCGTGGTGCGCGCTTCTCTGTTCTGTTGGCTGAGGCTCAACTCCCTTTTCTGCGAAGTGCGGCAATTCAATCCAGAAGTTACTTCCTTCGCCCGGCACGCTCTCAACCCCGACACATCCGCCCATGGCGTCCATCAGTTTTTTAACCACCATGAGCCCAAGGCCTGTACCTTCAATACCGGTTCTTTCAGCGCCGATACGTTCGAACGGCAAAAACAGTTTTTCGATATCTTCAGGATTGATTCCGTGACCTGTGTCGCTCACCGATATTCTTACAAATGAAATTTCCGGGGTTATTGTTTGCTTCAATTCTGTTTTGATTATGACAGAACCACCCTCACGGTTGTATTTTACGGCGTTGCTGGTTAAATTAAGCAACACCTGCTTCAACCGGAGTTTGTCGGCCATAACGAAAAACCTATTGGTAAGTGAATCAATAAGTTGAAGTGTCGTATTTTTTTTAGCTGCTGAAACATGAACAACATCAAATACTTCATGAATAATACCGGACAATAATACAGGTTCGGGTGTCAGAGTTTGCCTTCCGGCTTCGATTCCTGCAATGTCGAGTACTTCGTTTATCAAATCGAGCAGGTGCCTGCCGTTGTTCAAAATGTGACTTACCCCCTTTTTATGCGATGGTTTCAGATCGCCCATTTCCATAAGTTGGGCGAAGCCGAGGATGGAATTCATTGGCGTGCGCAGTTCGTGGCTCATGCGCGACAGAAATTCGCTTTTGGCCTGATTTGCTTTCTCTGCTTCGCTTTTGGCTTTCAGCAAGGCTTTTTCAACTCTTTTTTGTTCGGTAATGTCCTGATGTGTCCCAGACATTTTGAGCGGTTTACCATTACTGTCCCATTCATGCACTTTTCCCCGGTCTAAAACCCATATCCAATCGCCATTTCTATGCCTCATTCTTGATTCAAATAAATAATAAGACAATTCTTTATTAAAATGCTTTTTCAATATTACATCCGATGCCTTTAAATCGTCAGGATGGGAATATTTTATCCAGGTTTGGATGTTTAACGGAGAGATTTCTTCCAGGGTATAGCCCAGCATCGCAGCCCATTGGTCATTAAATATGATTTCACCGGTTTGTATGTTCCATTCCCAGGTTCCGGCGTTGGTACCTTTGATGATGTCCGCCAGCCTCCTTTTTTCGTCAGCAAGTTCCTGGTATAGTTTTTTGCGGTCGCTGATGTCTATTTTGATGGCAATAAAGCTTGAAATATTACCATGGGAATCCAGAACAGGCGTGATGGTTTCCTCTTCATAATATTGACTGCCGTCTTTCCTGCGGTTGATAATTTCGCCACTCCATACATTTTTGCTCAGGATCGTATCCCAGAACTTTCTGTAAAACTCCTTATCCTGTTTACCTGATTTTAGCAGATCTCCCGGCGTTTTCCCGATGGCATTGTCAACAGAATATCCTGTAAGTTTTGAAAAACTGCTGTTTGCCCATTGAATTTTACCAGTTATATCGGTTATAATAATGGCAAATGCAAAAGATTCGAAAGCAGCGGTTTGCATTTTCAATGCGGCCTCCGATTCCTTGCGATGTGTAATATCACGGATGATCGAAAGCACTTCATCCCCCGAAATGGCAATGATTCTGTCCTCGAAATAGCAGTTCTTACCCTGAACAGTGAGTTCATATTCAAAAAGTTCCGCTGTGCCTGTGGTAAAGACATTCTCAATGGCGATCATGGCTTTACCGGCCACTTCGGGAGGCAGTACCTCGCTGAGCTTTTTTCCGACAAACACTTCCCTGGAGCTGTATAACATCGATTCATCATGGCTGTGTGCATCCAGCAAGGTGCCATCGCGGTGGATACGGAACATCAGATCGGGAACTGCGCGTATAATTGCCGCTTTTTCTGCTTCACTCTTCCGCAGGGAGTTCTCCAGCATTTTCTGCCCTGTGATGTCGGTTAAGGAGGTAACCCTTACATTTCGCCCCTTATAACACATCTTCCTTCCTCGTAAAATGCAAGGGAATGTTGTGCCATCCTTTCTTAAGGCAGTTGATTCATAGGGATCTTCGATTCCTGATAACATTTTATTCATGACCATATCCCTGTCTTCGGGCACGATCCATTCGGTTCCGTACCTTGTCAGGGCTTCTTCAGTTGTATACCCGAACATTAATTCGGCAGCCAGGTTTTGCTCGATACAAAGGCCTTTCTCCGAAAAGAAGATTGCTTCATATGAAGCCTCCGACAGGCCACGGTACTTTTCCCTGCTCTCTTCAATGTCCTCTTCTGCCCGCTTGCGCTCAGTAATGTCAGAAATAAAACCATGCCATAATACCGAACCATCAACCTGCTGTTGAGGCATCGCGTTGCCTGCCAGCCAACGGATTGTTCCATCGTTAAACTTCGCCCTGTAATCGTGCTGCCAAAGTGTAAGGTTTTTCGCCGATGCCTGAATGGAAGCAACCACGCCATCGAAATCATCAGCGTGAATCCTTGAAAATGCGATGGAAGCATCATGAATTACTTCCTCCGGGCTAACCTGATAAATGTCATGAATGCCTTCACTGGCAAATGGGAAACAGGAGGAGCCATCGGGGTTCAACCGGTACTGGTAAACAACGCCGGGTATCCTGTCGGCAATTTTGCTTAGCCGGTCCAGCGATTCCTGCAGCGCTGTGGAAACTTTTAGACGTTCTGCATTTTCCTGCTCAAGTTTTGCATTGCTGATGGCTAACTGGGCAGTTCGCTCCTGCACTTTTAATTCGAGGTTGACGTTGAGGTTGAGGATTTCCTGTTCCGCCTGTTTGCGGTGGGTGTTGTCCCTGAAAAAACCTACGATACATTTTCTGCCATTTATGGCAATTAAGCTGGACGCGATATCCGCATAAAAAATTTCTCCATTCTTTTTCAGACATTGAATATTTTCGGCCCTGGTTTTTTCCCCTTGTGCCATCCTCTCGAATTCCGAAAGGGTATCTTGAAAAGTATCAGCCGGATGGATTCCGGCAATAGTCATCGTCTTCAGTTCATCTTCGGTATATCCAAGCATCTTACATTGCATCGGATTCGCAAACAGGATCATTTTGGTTTGCTCATCAGCTATCAGCATTCCGTCCGGACTTCCATGGAAAATCGAATGATACCTGTTTTCAGAATCATCCAGCTTTATCTTTTCTGCCTTCCTGAGTTCAGTGATGTCCCAATTCGTGCCAATCATGCGCAGCGCCTTTCCTGAATCATCGCGTTGAACTGCCGCGAGAGCCCAGATATTGTGAACAGAACCATCGGGCCAGGTTACCTTGAATTCAGTGTCAAACTCTTTTTCGCCACTTATCGCCATCTGGATTTCGTTATCGCCACGCTTCATGTCGTCGGGATGAAGCCCTGACCGCCAGGCTTCATACACTCCGCTAAAATCGTTTCTTTCAATTCCGTAGAGCGCAAACATCTGGTCATCCCACAACAGGGTATTCTGAACAATATCATAGTCCCAGATACCGACACCCCCGGCACGGGTGGCTAATTCCAAACGGGCGGATACCTGTTTCAGTTTTTCCTCCGATTGCTTAAGTTTGGTGATATCAGTATCGGAACCGTGGCTTCCGGTTAATTTGCCATTATCGTCGGGTATCGGAATCCCATTGGCATCAGTGCGTTTTGCTTTCTCTTTGTTTTTTTTCATCCTTAATTTGTTTTTTATGCAGCATCGTGGGGCCTTTACTAATCAGGATTGAGCAGCAAAAAGGGTGTGAACCATACAACAGCATGAGCCTATTAATGTGTATCCGGGAATAGTGATCCTTGTATACCTGAGATTTTAAAACGCGGCAAGGTAGGTCAAAATATGCGAGAAAGGGTAATTAATTCTACACCTCAGTATCCGATGTCTTAAACGTATATAGTTTCTGGAAGAAATAACTGACAAAAACAGTCACAATTGAAATTATCACATTGGAGGGTGAAGGATAAATATTGAAACCATCTACCAATAATTTCAACCCAAAATAACAGATACAAAGATTAATAATAAACACAATTGAATACCGGAACAGCTGAACTCTTCCATTTAAATCGGAGGATGAGAAAGTTACATATTTCTGCAACAGAAATCCTGAAAGCAAGACAATCGGAACCTTAATTGCCAGGGCTGCTATATGTGAACTGAGTGTTACAAATCCGAGGTCCAGCATTTTTTTTCGTAAAACAAAATTATAGATGAAAAAATACAATACCCAGTCGAACACTAAATTTGCTGACCCTGTTGCGCCATACCGGAAAAACTGCAGCGTCATAAATTTACGGAAAGGGGGATAAAAGAAATCGATGATTCCTCTAATTAACTTCCCGGAGTCAATAAGAATATTGCTCATTTAAGAAATTATTAATTTTTATTGTGATCAGTCCTGATACAGTCATCAATTCCTGCAAATATATTGCGATTGATCATGTCAGCGACATCCTTTTTTTTAAAACAACACCCATGAAGGTAAAACTACCGTTATCCGATACTTTATTGCATGAACTCAATGATTAGTAACATCTGTTGTATAAGCTCATTATCAGAAACATTAAACTTGTTCAGGTCATTCACATTCCAGATGAGCAGTCCATTGAAGAATTAACAATCTTTTTCTCAGGTTAGCATACACAACACACCCGGATTTACTCAACGATAAATTAGCTATATTTGTCATAGTAAACCAGGTTTATAAGAAGAATCAGGAGTGCCTGACCGGTACAATTGAATGTTCGTACATTTTTTTGACCAGCCATAAGCTTTGATGGAATCTTTCAGGAAACTTAAACCGAAAACATGAAGACAATTGAACTTGCAGACGAAGAGTGCTGGTGGATAGATGTTGCTGAAAATACTGAAAAAGTCAAGTATGTAATTTCTGAAAAAGTATATTCAAAACTCGGAATGATTATACTTAATTCATCTTGTTCTGTTGATTTTCAAATTTTTGAAGGAATTGAATTAAATGCCCCAAACCTTGAATTAATTTCTATTGAAGAACAATCACCATCCAATATTCCTGTTTTTGAAGGCATTAAATTTAACACCCCAAAACTAAAAATGATCAGCCTTAATGGTATTGGGTCAGTAAAATGTTTTCAGAATATTCAAGAAAACAATCATTTTCTATTGCCGGAAGAACTTTCCCTGTTTTATACAGGTATCCATGAAATTCCAGACTTCATTTTAAAAGCAAAGACCCTGACAAGTTTATCCTTCCGTGGAGAAAAAATGACGGAATTACCAAATGCCCTTTTCACATTAGAAAACCTTCAAAGATTAGGCTTTCATTATTGTACCGGAATCAAAATAATCCCTGATGATATAAAGAATCTTATCAATTTGGAGCATTTTGATCTGTGGGCCGCCAACGTGCAATATCTTTCTCCTGAACTGTTCCTGCTTCCAAAATTAAAATCCTTAAATTTTGCATATACTCAATATTCACCAACAAAAGAAGTATTGGATGCATACGAAATATTTAAGGGAAAGAAAAAGGATTACCACCATACAATGCCCTGGGTAAAAAGCTAACACCAGCTAAGTACATCTGCAGAAGTTTTGCCAGTGAGTTTAGAACAAACTATTACGGATTTCAAACAAGATGAGAATGTTGATAGTGAAATTGATGTAAGGTCAAATCAGAAAATCATGAACTTTATGTTTCCATTTTGATATATGCCTAATCAATAACTTCATTCCTCCGCTTTACTCTTAATCTTAAATATTCTTGCATTTGGAACACTCTTTTCCTTTAAATATCCAAAATCATAAAGCCCCAATGGCACTCCTTTATACTTATAAAACTGCCCGATTACTTTTACCTTTGTTTGATTTAATTCCCTGTCAGAATAATTAGTAAGAACAGAATCCCTACTGCTTTCAATCCATATTTTCTCATTCGTACCATTTATATTCCACTTAGGGCAAAGGCATAAATCATAACTATACCTAATTTCAAGCGTATCAAGTTTTGGTTCAAGGTAATTGGCTAAATAGTGCAAATTATCATGATTGCCCTGAAATTCCTTACTGTTATTTTGGGTTGGGTATACATCCGAGGTTTGTCCAAAAGAGATTTCGGTAACCACTATAATTAGTATGAGTAAAAAAGGCTTTTTCATGACTAGAATTCATTAAACGTGACAGTTATAAACAATTGATTGTTAGTAAATTATGAAAACACACGTTTAACAAAGCCCTAGAAATCAACATCTTAGATGTAGATACCACTCAACATCAAAAGATATGATCTCTACGGTTAAGAGTACCAAATTAGTTGAAATTTTCTTCTATGTATCAGATGCATATGAAAAAGAACTTAAATTTTCTTGTGAACGATTTAGTAACAACCGTTGTCCAGCGTTTTCAGATCAGGAAATAATGACCGTATATCTATTTTGCATAAGTCAGGAACAACGTAACAGGATCAAGCATATCTACGATTTTGCTGATCAATATTTGCGATCCTGGTTCCCAAAACTCCCATCCTATGCGGCTTTTAACAACCGTAACAATAGGCTGTCGGAGGCTTTTCGCCTTTTGATGGCTTCACTGCTTCAAACCCACCAACCCTTAGATTGCTCAGCCCAGGAGAGCTTGTTAGATTCTTTACCAGTTATAACGTGCTCTGGCGGGAAAGAGTCTGAAAAGGGTGCAATGGTTTAATATGGAAACCTCCAACCTCTGCTTTCCTTTGATGGACATTCATAGTGCAAGAGGTTATCGGAGCAAAACTCTTTGGCAGTTTGAATTAATGATCGCAATAAAATAGAATATTGAACAATCTCCATCTGCCATTCAGTACCCCATTCAGTACCTGGTAAAAAAACAACGCCGTATTCGGTTGAAATACAGCGTTATGTGTGTTTGGTTTGTAGCCCCACCAGGAATCGAACCTGAATTTAAAGTTTAGGAAACTTCCGTTCTATCCATTGAACTACAGGGCCGGAAGAATATCGAATATTGAACAACGAATAAGGAACGATGAATATGATTGGTGTCGTTGTCGGTGTTGAATTCGATTTCCTATGCAAAAATAATACTTTTTATTTGATATCAGCACCATTCATCACCCCTTCATCCGGCGTGACAAAGAACAGGGTGCTATCGGGATTCTCGGCCATCAGGATCATGCCCTGCGATTCGATGCCTTTGAGTTTGCGGGGTTCGAGGTTGACGAGGATGCAAACACGCTTGCCGATGATCTTCGCGGGATCGAAAAATCTGGCAATGCCGGAAACCACGGTGCGCTGATCGAGACCGGTGTCGATGGTCAGTTTGAGGAGTTTGTCGGTTTTTGCAACTTTTTCAGCGGTAAGGATGGTGCCGGCACGGATATCCATTTTAGAGAAGTCTTCAAACCCGACTGCCTCCTTGCCCGGTTTTACCGGTGCTTTTGCCTGGCTGGCTTCGTTAGCCAGTTTGGTGTCGAGCAGTTTCTGAATCTGAGCCTCAATGGCCGGGTCTTCTATTTTTTCAAAAAGAAGTTGTGGTTGATCGAGTAAATGACCCGGCTGAAGCCAGTTCAGGGATGTCGATTCTGACCACCTGAATTGAGGCAGGTTCAGGGTTTTCCTGATTTTTGCAGCAGAGAACGGCAGGAATGGTTCGGCCACAATCGAGAGCTGGGCACAGATCTGCAACGAGATATTCAGGATTGTACCCACCCTGACAGGGTCACTCGAAAAGAGTTTCCATGGCTCGTTTTCAGTGAGGTATTTGTTTCCCAGCCGGGCGAGGTTCATCATTTCCGCCAGTGCTTCGCGAAAGCGGTAGTTGTGTATGCTGGCAGCAATGCTGCCCGGAAATTGCCGCATCTCTTCCAGTGTGGCTTTGTCAAGGTCGTTAAATGCAGATGCTTCCGGAACCCTGCCTTCGAAATATTTGTGTGTCAGAACAATGGTGCGGTTTACAAAATTCCCGAGGATGTTCACCAGCTCGCTGTTGTTCCGGGTCTGGAAATCTTTCCAGGTAAAGTCGTTATCCTTGGTTTCAGGAGCGGCTGAAGTAAGCACATAACGCAACACATCCTGTTTGCCCGGAAACGCTTCCAGGTATTCATGAAGCCATACCGCCCAGTTGCGTGAAGTGGAGATTTTATCTCCTTCCAGGTTGAGGAATTCATTGGCCGGAACATTGTCGGGAAGGATATAGGTACCTTCGGCTTTCAGCATTGCCGGGAAGATGATACAATGAAATACGATATTGTCCTTCCCGATAAAGTGTACCAGCTTGGTCTCCGGGTCTTTCCAGTATTTCTCCCATTCAGGGGTTAGTTCCCTGGTCGCGGAGATATAGCCGATGGGTGCGTCAAACCACACGTAGAGAACTTTCCCCTCGGCGCCGACAGCAGGGACTTTTACGCCCCAGTCGAGGTCGCGGGTAACGGCTCGGGGCTGCAGACCCTGGTCGATCCATGACTTGCATTGCCCGTAAACATTGATTTTCCAATCGTCTTTGTGCCCTTCCAGGATCCATTCGCGCAGCCAGGGTTCGTACTGATCAAGGGGAAGGAACCAGTGCCTTGTTTCACGCAAAACAGGCTTGTTTCCGCTCAGCACCGACTTGGGCTCAATCAGGTCGGTGGCATTCAGCGTGGTGCCGCATTTTTCGCACTGGTCGCCATAGGCTTTGTCGAAACCACAGTGAGGGCATGTTCCGGTGATGTACCTGTCGGCAAGGAACTGCCCTGTGGCCTCGTCAAAATACTGTTCTGAAACTTTTTCGATGAACTGTCCGGCCTCATACATTTTCCGGAAGAAGGCAGAAGCTGTTTCGTGGTGGGTTTTGTTGGAAGTGCGTGAATAGATGTCGAAGGAGATGCCGAAATCTTCAAATGATTTTTTAATGATGCCGTGATATTTATCAACGATATCCTGGGGCGACACCCCCTGCTGCAACGCCTTGATTGTGATCGGAACTCCGTGTTCATCAGATCCGCCGATGAAAATAACATCCTCTTCGTTCATCCGCAGAAACCTGACGTAGATATCGGCAGGAACGTAAACTCCGGCCAGGTGTCCGATGTGAATGGGGCCGTTGGCATATGGCAGGGCGGAGGTGACGGTGTATCGTTTGAATGCAGGTTTATCGCTCATGGGATCAGGCTCTGGGAATTGACTAAAAATGAGGCGCAAAGATATGAAATAAAGAAAATCGGAACCTCTTTTTAGTTACTTTTGGGGCATGATCACTCCAGCCTGCCTTACAAAGGGCGATAAAATCGCCATCGTCTCGACCGCCCGAAGCATTACATTCGAGGAGGTACATCCGGCCATCCGGTTTTTTCAACGGTACGAACTGGAGGTGGTGCTGGGAGGTTATGTTTTCAGCAGGCAACACCAGTTTGCCGGATCTGATGAGCAGCGGTGCAGGGATTTTCAGCAGATGCTTGATGATGACAGGATCAGGGCAATCGTTTGTTCCAGGGGTGGTTATGGCACCGTAAGGATAATTGACAAACTGGACTTTTCAGCATTCCTGAAAAAGCCGAAATGGATTATCGGGTACAGTGATGTAACGGTATTGCATTCCCACATCCACCATCAGTTCGGAATCGAAACACTGCATGCCTCGATGCCAATCAACATGAAAGGGGAAAACCAGGATGAAACGGCGCTTTCCATGATAAATGCGCTTTTCGGAAAGAAGCTCACCTATTCCGTTCCCAAAACCTCCCTTTCCCGCGACGGAGTGACAGCCGGCGTTCTGGTTGGCGGCAATCTTTCCATCCTGTGCAGCCTGATGGGGTCTGCTTCTGAGCCCGATACAGCGGGGAAAATTCTTTTTCTTGAGGATGTGGATGAGTACCTCTATCACATCGACCGGATGATGATGTGCCTGAAACGGGCCGGTAAACTGGATAAACTGAAAGGGCTCATCGTTGGAGGAATGACCAAAATGAACGATAACACGGTCGCGTTTGGAAAATCAGCCAATGAGATCATTGCCGACATGGTAAAAGAATATTCATACCCGGTTTGTTTTGATTTCCCGGCAGGCCACCAGGAGATGAACCTGGCCCTGATCATGGGACGAGAGGTCATTTTCGGGGTTGACCACGAGGTGGAGATATCTTTTTATTAACAATCCGGATTACCTTTTTCAATTTTCCTGATTAAGCAGGAATGTCTGAAAAAAAGGGTCTCGCAGATTTTCGCAGAAAAAAAATCCGCGTAAATCCGCGGGTTAAATCTGCGAAAATCTACGGGAAGTATTTTTCCTGCAAAAAGTTATGGACAATCATATCGAATTGGGCAAAGCCGGCGAAGCGATCGCCGTGGCCCACCTGGAGGGTAAAGGGTATCATGTTATTGAACGGAACTGGCGGTTTGGCCGGGAAGAGATCGACATCATCGCCCGTGATGGAAACTTCATCGTGATTGTTGAAGTGAAAACCCGTAAATCCAATTACTTTGCGGAACCGGAAGCAGCAGTTACGAAGAGCAAGCAGCGGGTCCTTGTCAGGGCGGCAAATGCTTTTGTAAACTATCGCAAACAGCGGGGCGACGTGAGGTTCGATATCATTTCCATCCTGATCACACCTGAAAAAGAGACCATCAACCACATCGTTGATGCATTCTATGCGACCATTTCGTAATTATTTTCTCCCGAAATCAGCGGGAATTTCCCCCCAGTATTCGGTTTCCCATTTGAGGATTTTGTTCGGCCACTTATTCTCTTTAAGCCAGATCAGCGCACGGTTTACCAGGTCGAAAAGTTTCTGGTTTTTCGGTGAGACGACAAGGTTGGTGTTAATTGCTTTTTTACGAACCCAGGCGATGGCGGTACGTGAATCGGAATAGACCGGCCAGTCACAGTCGCGCTGTTTAAGATAGGCCAGCGCATGAACAATTCCCAGAAATTCACCAAGGTTTACGGTGCCTTCAGGAAAGGGGCCCATGCGGAAAAGTTCGGCGCCCGATTTTGTGTCAACACCGCGGTATTCGAGGATGCCCGGATTTCCTGCACAGGCAGCGTCGGAACTGATGCTGTCGGCAATGGGTTCACCAACCAGGGGGTTGGTACAGGTGATTTTTTTCGGGGCGTTCAGCCCTTTGGTCATGTACTTCCGGGGTTCGTCGGCGAATGCATCTTGTGCAAGATCAAGCGTTGGAAACCCTTTGTAGAGCGCCCCGGTGAAGCCATCTACCTGTTTTTTACAATCGTTCCAGCTTTTGTAAATACCGGGTTTCCTGCCCTGCCATACAACGTAGAATTTATTTTTCGGCATTGTTCAGATTATCCTGCAAAAATACATTTTTGTATCACCGGCACCAAAATATCGCTCTTTTTTGATGGTGCTGTTCCTGGTTCAGGATATATTTGATTATCCGATCCCGCATTGAGTGACTATGCGAGAAAATCCCATAACCTTCCTGCCAGTGGAATGGTTTTCGCGCCAGATTTTTGGAGTTGATGAACAGAGAAGAATCAGATTTTATATCCCGAACAAAATCCGGAATGTAAATGACCGGTGTTAATCCTGTAAAAATATGCACATGATCAGATGTGCCATTGACTGCCAGTGATTTTTGATTTTTCCCTTCAATGATCCCATAGATGTACCTGAATAATTGATCCCGGAATTCAGGAAGGATGAGTGATTCACGATGTTTAACCGCGAAGACAATGTGCATGCTGATCTGACTATAGGTGTTTGCCATGATGATTGTTTTTTTATGCTTAATCCGGAATTTTAAAAAAGGTGATGCGATTTGACGAAAAATTTTGCACCTGTGTGCAATTAACAAGGCACAATAACCTGCAACAAATTGTGTTATTTCAAGCGAAAACGAATACTTTTGCTTTAATGAATCCGCTGAAAAAACTTGCAGGGCAAACGGCCGTTTACGGACTGTCAAGTATCCTGGGAAGGATCCTGGGATATTTGCTTGTTCCATTATATACACGGGTCTTTTTACCGGGTGAATATGGCACGGTGAGTGTGTTTTACGCTTATGCTTCATTTCTAACGGTGATTCTCACATACGGAATGGAGACCGCTTTTTTCCGCTTCAACGAAAACGAGACAGACAAAGAGAAGGTGTTCAGCACAGGAATGATTTCGCTGATCTTTTCATCCGTGGTTTTTCTCCTGATCGTTTCTGTTTTTGCACAACCGGTTGCCAGCTGGATCGACTATGGCTCCCATCCCGAATATGTGCTGTGGTTTGCCTGGTTCCTTGCGCTGGATGCACTTTCAAAGATCCCGTTTGCCAGGCTAAGGGCACAGAACAAAGCCTTGCGGTTTGTAGCAATAAACGTAACCGGCATCCTGGTCAACTTTGGGCTGAATATCTTTTTCCTGCTCTTCTGCCCATACATTCTCGCTCATGATTCATGGAGTTTCCTCCATGGCTTTGTCCGTTTGGTTTATATACCCGATTGGGGCATCAGTTACATTTTTGTATCGAATCTTGTTGCCAGTTCAGTAATCCTTGTGCTTTTAATTCCCCAGTTTACAGGGATGAAATGGAAACTTGACACCAAACTGCTGAAAACCATGCTGATTTATGCCTTTCCACTGCTGTTTGCAGGGATGGCAGGAATGGTGAACGAAACCTTCGACCGGCTGTTGCTGAGGTATTTACTTCCCAGGGATGTCGCAACATACCAGGTTGGGATCTATAGTGCCTGTTACAAGATTTCCATCCTGATGACCATTTTCATACAGGCATACAAATATGCAGCCGAACCATTCTTTTTTGCGGCGGCTAAAGAAAAAGATGCAAAAATCCAGTATGCCCGGATCATGGATTATTTCATCATCGTGGTTTCTTTCATATTCCTGGCAACCATGGTCTATCTCGATGATTTTATTCTTCGTTACCTCATCGGGAAAAACTATTGGGAGGGAAAAGGGGTCATTCCAATCCTGATGATGGCAAACCTTTTTCTGGGTGTTTATTACAACCTGTCGGTCTGGTACAAACTTTCGTCCAAGACCATCTGGGGCGCATGGCTTTCCTTGATCGGGGCGGTCATTACACTCACCTTGAATTTCTGGTGGATCCCGCTTGGCTCTGATCATCTGATCCACGGGTATCTCGGGTCGGCCTGGGCAACCTTCATCTGCTATGGTGCCATGATGGTTTTATCCTACCTGATCGGACAACGCTACTTCCCTGTGAAATATAACCTTGGCAGGTTTTTCGGTTATCTTGGTCTGGCGATCATACTATACATGGCCAGCATTTATATCGTCCCGGAAGGTTTGTTTAGCCGGGTTTTTTTCCACACGCTGCTACTGGTGATTTTTGCAGGTACCGCATACCTTTTTGAAAAGCCGAAACGAGTAATATCCCGGTAAATCAAGTTTTTTATTAACTTTGCACCCTCACTTACCATCATGAAGATCAGGATAGTCAACCACTCCAGCCACCCGTTGCCAACCTATGAAACCGCTGCTTCGGCAGGAATGGACCTGCGTGCTAACCTCGACGCAGATATCGTGCTTAATTCGTTGGAAAGGATTCTTGTGCCAACGGGTTTATTTGTTGAGATCCCGGATGGGTACGAAGCACAGATCAGGCCCCGAAGCGGCCTGGCCATCAAAAAGGGAATTACCCTGCTCAATTCCCCGGGAACAATAGATGCCGATTACCGGGGGGAAATAAAGGTCATCCTGGTTAACCTGTCGTCAGAGCCATTTGTTGTCTGTAATGGCGAACGTATTGCTCAAATGATCATTGCAGCGCATAATAAGGCTGAATGGGTCGAGGTTGAAGAGCTTGAGAATACATCGAGAGGTGCCGGAGGATTCGGGCATACGGGAACAAAGTAAGTTACGAAGTACAAAGTACAAAGTACGAAGTACAAATTACAAATTTCGAATGAGAAGATTCACGATAGTAGTATGTTTCATTTTTTCCTTTGGTTTTTTTGGTTATCCCGGGGTGAAATCTGATTTGAAAAGAGTTTCCGGATTTAACCCGCCTGAATTACAAAAGCAGGAAAAGAAAAAATCGAAGAAGGGTCAGCCGGAAGCAGCCCCGGCCATTGTCGGGAATCCCGGGTTGCTGATTGATGCCAAGAAAGAGGCAATCATCGGCAATGTTAAGGGAGCCCGTGATTTGTTCCGTCAATATATAAACAGGTTTGCCGGGGATCCGGTTGGTTATTTTGAACTTGCTAAACTGGAAGCAGAACAAAAAAACTTCGACGAAGCTGTAAAAATGTGCCGGATGGCAGTCAAACTTGATGCGGAGAACATCTGGTATTCACTTTTTCTGGGTGAACTTTGCCTGATCACTTCCCAGTTTGATGAGGCTATTGACATTTATGAAAAGATCGTGGCAAAAAACCCGGGAAACCTCGATTATCTGTATCAGCTGGCAGCCCTTTACCTGCAGGTTGAGAAGTACCAGGATGCCATCAAAACCTATAATCTTATCGATGAAAAAGCCGGTGTATCTGAAGAGGTCACCATGCAGAAACAGAAAATATACCTGCATCTGAACGACCTGAAAGGGGCAGAACGCGAGATAAAGAAGCTGATCGCTGCTTTTCCCGAGGAGTCGCGGTATTATTCCATCCTCGCGGAGTTTTATATGGCAAACAACATGCAGGACAAGGCCCTGGAAACCTACCGCAAGATTGCGGTGATGGATCCCGA
Source organism: uncultured Bacteroidales bacterium (assembly GCA_903926565.1). Lineage (GTDB taxonomy): Bacteria > Bacteroidota > Bacteroidia > Bacteroidales > FEN-979 > CAIVAT01. Next base: position 16,379 of record CAIYJU010000046.1, on the reverse strand, counting down.
AAACGCCTATATCCACATGTCGATGGCAGATTATTACCGTAAGACCGGAAAAAAGGAACAGGCGTTCGAAGAGCTCAAACTGGGTTTTGCAAATCCCAACCTGGATGTTGATACCAAAGTAAATATCCTCCTGTCATTTTACACAGTCAACCAGATTTACAACGACCTCAAAGACCAGGCGTTCACGTTGTCAAAAATCCTGATCGAGACCCACCCCAGGGACCCAAAGGTTTTTTCAATTTATGGCGACCTGCTGTTGCAGGATAAAAAATTCCCTGAAGCCAGGGAGACTTTCCTTAAAGTCCTGTCACTCGACAGCAGCCGTTACGTAGTCTGGGAACAGGTTCTTCAGCTTGATCTTCAGCTGAGTGAACACGAACATCTGCTTACCTACAGCGCCAAGGCTTCTGAACTTTTTCCCGAGCAGCCCCTGCCTTACCTCTTTTCAGGATTGGCAAATTTGCAACTGAAAAAAAATGAACCCGCGCTGAAGGCCCTTGCCGCCGGTGCAAATCTCGTGGTTGACAACAATGAGTTGCTTGCCCAGTTCTACATGTACCAGGGTGATGTACTTCATGCCATGAAAAGGGATCCTGAAGCTTACTCCGCGTATGAGCGGTCGCTCAAACTGAAAGATGACAATGGCTATGTATTGAACAATTATGCCTACTATCTTTCTCTCGACGGCAGTGAACTGGATAAAGCGGAGAAGATGTCGAAAAAGGCGGTCACCATAGATCCGGAGAATGCATCTTTTCAGGACACTTATGGATGGGTGCTTTTCAAGCAACGAAAATACAAGGAGGCAGCTGAATGGATTTTAAAAGCAGTTCAAGGTAAGGAAGAGCCCAGCGCCGAAGTTTTGGAGCATTATGGTGATGTGCTCTACAAACTGGATGACACAGCAGGCGCCCTCGAATATTGGCAAAAAGCAAAGCAAAAAGGTAAGGGCTCAGACCTGCTTGAGAAAAAGATCAACGAAAAAAAATATTACCAATAATTCATGATGGTTTACTTCCGAAAGTTTTGCAGGCTGATACTCCTGCTGATGGCACCACTCGTTATTTTTGAATCGTGCAGCCCGGCGCGTAAAGTCATGAAGGCTCCGATCAAAGAAGAGGGAGCCGACTTTTTATTTGCCAGGCTGAAGGAGAAGGAGTTGAAATTCGATTGGTTTTCTGCAAAATTTTCTGCCGAATATTCAAACAAGGGGAAGGAAAATTCCTTTAACGGACAAATCCGTATCCGCAAAGATAGCCTGATATGGATTTCACTGACGCCCATGCTTGGCATTGAAGCGGTGAGGCTGATGATCTCCCAGGATTCGGTGAAGATGATCAACAGGCTGAATGACACCTATTTCACGGGTGATTATGAATATGTAAACCGGTTTCTGAACACAAATATTGACTTTGATCTCCTGCAGGCATTCCTGCTTGGGAATGACCTTCAGTTTTACGAAAACGGGAAATTCCGGGCATCGGTCGATCATGGAGAATATAAACTGTCAACGGGGGAACGGGGAAAATTAAAAAAGTTTGTGCGTAACAGCCAGGAAAACCTGAAGATTTTTATTCAGAATATCTGGCTCGATGCCGGCAGCTTCAAAATTACCCACGCGGATGTCAAAGAGATCCGGCGGGACAATATTAAACTTGAATCTTTTTATACTGATTTTGAACCGGTGGATGACCAGCTTTTTCCGAGGAAAATGACTTATACAATCTGGGCTGATAACACCATCAGGGTCAAAGCTGATTTTTCAAAGCTTCAATTGAACGTCCCGCTGCAATTTCCATTTAAGATCCCGGCCAGTTATAAGCTTGTCAAATAACTTAACTTCTGATGATCAAACGGGTAAACTCCTTCAGCAAAATAACGGGTGTCGCATGGTTGCTGATGATACTGTTTATATCCCCGGTTAATCATGCCTTTTCACAATCGGCAAAGGACAAAGACAAATTGCAGCGAACAAAGCAGAAGCTTGAAGAGGAGATTCGTTACACCAACGACCTGTTGGAAAAAACCAAGAAAAACAAGGAAACATCCTTAAACAAGTTGCAAATTCTTTCAAAACAGATTAAAAGCCGTGAGGCATTGATCAATGCTATTAACCGTGAGCTGAATGATGTAGCGATCACCATGGCTGTTGACAGCATCCAGATAAACAGGATGTCAAAGCAGGTTTCAGTGCTGAAACTGGAATATGCGCGCATGGTAAGCAACGCCTGGCGGACCATGAACGGGCATAACAAACTGATGTTTATCTTTTCCGCCCGTGATTTTAACCAGGCCTACCAGCGGCTGAAATACTACCAGCAGTATGCCTCTTACCGGCGCCATCAGCTTGAGAAGATTGAATCGACTCAAAAAGCAATTAATGAGCATCGTAAGAATCTTGAAGGGGTCAAGACTGAAAAACTGAGCCTTGTCCAATCTAAACAACTTGAAAAGCAGAAACTTGACCGTGAGAAAACGGAAAAAGCAAATGCCGTTAAGGAGCTTTCAACCAAAGAGAAGAAATTGCTTGCGACCATAAAAACAAAGCAGCAGGAGGCCCAAAAGCTTGAAAACGCGATAGAAAAGCTGATCGCAGACGAAATCAGGGCTTCTGAAGAGCGGACCCGGAAGAAGGAGGTAAAGGACAAAGTGGCGACTACATCGAAAAAGGCAGTTGCCCGTCCTTCGATTGATTTTTCGGCAAAGGAGAAGGAGCTTTCATCCACCTTTTCGGCCAACAGGGGCCGTTTACCCTGGCCATGCGACCGCGGATTTGTCTCAGGCAGTTTTGGCGAACACGCCCACCCGGTGCTGGAACATGTCAAAGTTAAAAATAATGGCATCGATATCCTGACCGACCAGGGCTCCGCGGTAAAGTCGGTTTTTGGTGGAAAGGTAAGCCGGGTGATGTCCCTGTCAAGCCTGAATAATGTTGTCATCATCCGTCATGGCGAATATCTGACGGTCTATTCCAATCTTGATGAGGTCAGTGTTCGTGACGGGCAGGAGGTTTCTGTCAGACAGGTCATCGGAAAAGTTCATGCCAATTCAGGAGAGCAGAAATCAGAGTTGCATTTTGAACTTTGGCGTGGCAAGGTTATACAGAATCCCGAGGAGTGGCTAACCGGTAAATAATGAGAAGGAGCGAAAATTGATGAATCATCCCGGCGAACTGGCCGCACTGCTGACTGCAGTTTTCTGGACGATCACGGCCCTTGCGTTTGAAGCTGCCAGCCGAAAAATCGGTTCCATGGTGGTCAACCTGCTGAGGTTAATTGCCGGTTTTTGTTTTCTGACTGTTTTTGTCTTTTTTTACCGTGGCTCGCTTTTGCCATTGGACGCATCACCGCATGCATGGTTTTACCTGGCCCTGTCGGGGTTGGTTGGTTTTGTGATCGGCGATTTATGTCTTTTCCAGGCTTTTGTGGTTGTGGGGGCGCGTATTTCGATGCTGCTGATGGCACTTGCCCCGCCCATGACAGCGCTGATCGGATGGATCGTACTTGGGGAGACCCTTTCATGGAAAAGCTGGATTGGCATGGCCCTGACGATTTCAGGCATAGCCCTGGTGGTCTTAAAAAGACATACTGCGGAAGAGAGCAGCGGCGGTTTCCGAAAAGTAAAATTCAATTATCCGCTCTGGGGTATTTTTCTTGGACTCGGCGGAGCAGCGGGCCAGGCAATCGGACTGGTGCTCAGCAAAGTCGGGATGCAGGAGTATGATACTTTTGCAGCCACCCAGATTCGTGTCATTGCCGGAATTGCCGGGTTTGCTGTGTTATTCAGCATCATGGGGTTCTGGAAACACGCATTCCGGGCGCTGAGTAAAACCAAACCCATGCTTCAGCTTTCGCTCGGGGCTTTTTTCGGCCCATTCCTCGGGGTCTCCTTTTCACTGATTTCAATTAAATATGCCGATACGGGAATTGCCTCAACTCTGATGTCCATTGTTCCCGTGCTCATTATTCCGCCTTCCATGATACTATACAAGGAAAAAGTTACGTTGAAAGAGGTGGCGGGTGCATTTTTAGCCGTGTCGGGTGTGGCAATGTTCTTTCTGTAGCCGGGCATCTCACATCATGCACCTCACAATAAGCAAGCCCATTTAAAAACAGACAGGTTATGTTTATCCATCGTCCAACCGAAATGAAGGCACCCGAAAATCCGGGTCCCCGCTTTTATATTGGCCTGGTTGTCTTCATTACCTCTTTCTTCATGCTTCCGGCCGGACTGGTACTACGGGAATTTATTGCCGATTCTTTCCTGAGAGGTTTTGTACTGGGGGTTTTCTGGATCAGCGCCCCGCTGATGAAAATAGGGAGCGTGGCCATCCTTGGAAAATCCTCCTATGCCTGGATCAACTACCAGATACATTACTTTTATCATAAAGTTACCAAGCCACACCAGATCACGCCATTGCGTTATAATATCGGCCTGGTTATGTTTGTTCTGCCGTTCCTTCCCAATTACCTCATCTCGTTTATGCCGCACCTTATTCCCATTTCCCTGCATATCCGCTACTTTATTATCATCGCATCGGACCTGGTGTTTCTCACCAGCCTTTTTGTGCTTGGAGGAGATTTCTGGGATAAATTGCGGGCGCTGTTTATCTATAAGGCTAAGGCCAAATTCGAAGAGGGAGCGGGTACCTGATTATTTACTTCCTGATGATAAGTTTGTGCACAGAGGTTCCCCCGTTTGTTGTGACCGACAAAAGATAAACACCATCAGGGAGAAAAGTCAAATCAATGTTCCTGCTGCGCTTTTTCACGGATGAAGGGTCATCTTCACGGTAAACTACTTCACTGGTTGCATTTGTAACAGTCAGCTGCATCGGACCCGGTATCAAAGTTTCAATCTCTGTTAAAAAAAGCCCGCTGCCCGGGTTTGGATATATTTTAACGGATCCCGAGATGTTTTCTTCCATCCCGGTGCAATTCTTAAATGTAAGGTAAACAGAATCGCGGTTTTGACATTGATATTGATTTGCCACTAACAGTCTGATCAGATGTGTTCCGGTGCCTCCGGCATTCGAGGTGTCGAATGTGGCTTCGGGCGTTACGAAATCTCCGGGTATCCAATTCCAGGAAGTGACTCCATTCGTTTCGGAAGATAAAATAATGGATTGTCCGGCACAAACAGTGTCGTTATGCAATACAGATATTGCAGCAACCGGCCTTGGGTTGAAATGAACTTGTTTGTTCCTGCCAAAACTTCCGTAAGGACAAAATCCTGTCAGCCGCAAGGTGACATTCCCTGAAATGAGGTCGTTGGTACCCGGAGTGTAAAGCGTGTTCAGTAAAGTGTCATTGGCGAAGACTCCATCACCTGTTGTGGTCCATCTGATCGTGTCATATTGCTGGGCAGTTCCGTGAAGTGCCACATTCATGCCGGCACAGATGGTGTCGTCCGGCCCTGGCTCAACAGTTGGCAGAACGGGCGGCGGAAGCGCAATGAAGTCCACCCAAACACGATCAAGGCCCGTTACATAGGCAAGGTCCTTCTGATAGATCCACCGGAAAATGTGCGTTCCATGCGGAACTATATACGCAGCCCTGGTCCATGGAGTCTCCCCCGACCATTGGTCCTTTAGCACGCCGTCAATGTAGAACAGCAGGAAATCATAATCCTGTTCGCTGGAAGTGCGGAGATAAAATGAAATGCTGTCATCCGTTGCCGAGGGATATGAGAGGAACATCTGGCTGTTCTGGTAATCGCTGATAGGTCCGGATCCGGAACCATAATCTCCTTCCCAGCGGATAAGGCTCGAAATATCCCATGGTTTATGTCCGGCCGATTGCCATGGAAATTTTGTAAAGGATGCCGTCTCCCAGTCCTCCACCACCATGCCGATCATCACCCTGAATGTGTGGCGGGCATGGTATAACCCTGAGTGTACGATGTATGCCAGGTCGGCCCCGCTGCCAGTCGGGGTTTCGGGGCTTGCGATGACGGTAAAAACGGCATTTTTCGACTGGCGGGTTGGGATGTTGCCAAGGAAAACACTGTCAGAAACCAGCGTGAGGTAGGGTGAGGTGGTGGTTAATAATCCATAAACCGAAGCGCAGTCAAAATCGCCGCTGTTGGCTGTCGGAATGATCACCTGAACCGTCTCCCCAGGATCGATGCGTCCGTTATGATTTCCGTTGAGGGTATCGACGATGGTAAGGCCGTTGATTTTCAGGGCAGGGGCGTGTGATTCAACTGAAAAATGGCTGAACCAGGTCGAATCCGGGCTGGTAACCCGAACATTAAACCGGACCATGAGATTGTCGGGGATGGTATCGGAAACCTTGATTGTATAGCCGTTTGGAACGATTTTTAGCTGACCGGGATCGAGGGTGCCATAATTCGCCAGGCTGTCGGTTGTCAGAATGTAGGGTGAATCTGTGGAGAGGACGGCATCAACGCCGGTAGCCTGCTGGTCTCCGATGTTCTTTAATCCCAGGGATAGATAGAGCGAGTCACCAAAATTCAATGCTGCATTTCCTGTTCCCGAAACGGTTGCCAGGGAGTCGGAATAATAGGTGATCCATGGCTGACCGGGATTTGGACCCAGGTCAAAAGGGGAACACCAGGCCATTGCCCGGCCGTCGTGGTTGTCGGTCCATACCGGGTAAACTTTCATGTTGCTGGACTGAATGGCGATATAATCGCCGAAATAGCTGAAAGCCAGTCCGGGAATAGGCTCCGGCGTAAAGATGTAATCGCTTACCTGCATGTCGGTCCAGGAATTTCCGCCGTCATAAGAAGAAGATACGAATACAGCGGCACTGGTTGAATCAGCGTTCCGGTCGTCGTAATAGACCACGCATAAGCCACCGGTTACCTTGTCGCAGGTTATCCAGGGCAGGTAGTGCTGTTTCCCCAGGCCGGGAGGGTCCTGGTTTACCCTGACCGGGGTGGACCACGAAGAACCCTGGTCGGTTGATTTGATTATGTAAAGGTCGATATCCACCCCGGAATTTATTCCGGGGGTCCCCACATTCGCCCAAACCACGTAAATTGTTCCACGGTGAGGTCCGTTGCTGTTGTCAACTGCCATCGTCGGAAAAGAACTCACACGCATGTTCTTCCCGGTCATGCTTGCCCGGATTCCTTTGATGTTGCCCAGGATCCTGGTTGCAGGCATGAAAACACCGCCACCATTGAGGGATCGGGCAAAGCCAATGGCAGTTTCATCGGAAGGCCAGGAGTCATAAATGCTCCAGGCAGCGTAAATCTCTCCGTCAGGGCCTGTCTGCAGGTTCACCCCATGGTTCAGTTTCAGTGCCATCGCAGCAGAGCTGATGTTCACCGGGGATGACCAGGTGAGACCCTGGTCGGTTGACCTGATGATTTCCACCTGGTTGGTATCGGGGTGCCCGGGAATAAAGTTTGTCCATGCATCGTATAAGTATCCTTTATAAGGACTGGTCACGGAATTGTCAATCCACAAATGGTTTTTGTCAAGGATCCCGATTCCGGCTGTCGGACCCTGGCCTACTTTAACCCGCTTCCAGGTCTTGCCCTGGTCCTTGCTGTAGGAAACCGCCTGACCATAATCGCCGGTAATCCTCCCGACGTACCACCATCCGTTCAATCCGATGGCGGTGGAAGGGTCGCCGGCATTGTTTCCGTTGACCCCCCTGGTTGAACCTGCCCAAACCTGGCCGTTGTCGAACGAATATAGGGCATCAGCGCCGTAAGGTGTGTCGGCATAACCTGAAACCCAGTTGCTCGAATTGTTGGAGTTGAGAACCACATTTTCATCTTCCGGATCGATGAAGATCGAATTTTCACTCTGGGTAACATCGGTTTCGCCGGTAACCGGAACGTCAGGGGAGTTCTGGAGGATTGACGATTGATGATCGACGATTGAGGGATTATATTGGCGGATCGTGGTTCCTGTAAATCGTGCTTCAGGGACTTCCGCTTTGGGACTGGCTTTGACATATCCCAGCTGTACCATGCGCGTCCAGTAGCCAATGTTGTCAACCATGGTGTTCACTTTCCCTTTGCCGGAGGGTGTCACTTCCGGCAGCATTCGGGCAGGCTGGGAAAAAAGAGGGATCGAATAAAGGAGGATTATGATTGAGATGGAGAGAACCGATTTTTTCATGATCCTGACAACCCGTTATATGGCAGTTGGAAATTGCCTGCAATGATTCCTTTTACGGTGATGTCTTCGTCCAGATTTTCCCACCGTAAAGCATATCCATTCATGCGTAACGAAACCTCCTGTAATTGTTCGTCAGTTGCCTGGCTGAGAATGTTAAACCTGTCGGCAGGAAAACTGATAACTCTTCCATCGACCAGTTCAATATATATTGCCCGCTTTATAGCATAAGCTTTTACAGCAATGGGTTCAGCAATTATAATATTTTCAGTATACATGATATTCCCGGTATTTTTTGATGAGTAAATCTTTGTTTTCAAAAACCAACCGTTCAATTATTCGTACAGTGTGAGGGTGCAAATTAATGTTTGATGCAAGCATTACTGGTTCTAACCAGAATTTGCATTCTCCATCTGAATGGGCAACATGAATGTGTGGTGGTTCCTTATTTTCATCAGAATAAAAGTGAAAACGATATGCTTCAATCCGCAAGACAGTCGGCATATTTTAAAAATGTTGAATTTTAATTACCCTTTTGAATTGAAAACAGTGGATAAAGGTACTATATTTTTAAACTGATTGACTTAAAACCGGCTGACATTTTTCCGAATACGGTTATTTTTAATCAATTACAAAGTTACGAAAAATCGGATGGTTCCTTTTTTCGTATATTTGCCCGAAATGTTAAATAATATAACCGCATGACCTCAGCAATAATCATATTATTGGTTCTTATTTTGATCAATGGAGCCTTTGTGATGGCTGAGATTGCGCTTGTGTCGGCCCGTAAATCAAAGCTGGAGCTTGATGCCCGCCGGGGCGACAAACTCGCACAAATGGCGCTTGAAAATGCCAGTGCTCCTTCCCGGATATTATCCACCATGCAGATCGTAATCACCCTGATAGGCATCTTGTACGGTGTGTATTCCAGCGATGAAATTGCCCTCGGCATGGAAACCCTGCTGTTTGGGCTGGGGATAAGCCAAACTTTAAGTCACTCTCTTGCTTTGCCTTTTGTGGTCGTCATATTGACGTTTATTTCCATTCTCTTTGGTGAACTGGTTCCCAAGCGGATCGGACTCATCAACCCCGAAGGAATAGCAAAGGCGACAATCCGGCAACTTTTATTTATTACAAAGATCGTTTACCCGTTCACCTATATTTTGTCCCGGTCAGGGGATGGAATCCTGTTTATATTACGCATAAAGCCTTCTGCAGATTCGAAGGTGACCGAAGAAGAGATCAAGGCCATGGTGCAGGAAGGCGCTGAAGGCGGAGAAGTACAGGAGATCGAACAGGATATCGTTGAGCGTGTTTTTCATCTTGGCGACCGCAAGGTTTCTTCACTGATGACGCATCACTCCGACATGGTATGGTTTGACATCCATGAAAGCCGGGAGGATATCCGGAATAAAATCCGCGAAGACCTTCACTCGGTTTACCCGCTCTGTGAGGATGATCTGGATAAGGTGTTGGGAGTAATCTTTGTCAAAGACCTTGTACTGGAGAATATTTCCGATGCCGCATTTGATCTGAACAAGCATCTGAAACCTGCGCAATTTGTCCTTGAAACCTTAACAGCGTACGAAACCCTCGAAATTTTCAAACAGAATAAGATCCATTATGGCCTGGTGATCGATGAGTACGGATCCACGGCAGGGATGATCACGCTGAACGACATTCTTGAAGCGCTTGTGGGCGACTTCAATGAAATTGACCCCGATGAACCCCAGATCAACCAGCGGGATGATGGAACCTGGCTTGCCGACGGGCAGATGTCCTTCTATGAGTTTGCCTATGAATTCAATATCCAGGGATTTGATAAAAACAAGGTCAAATTTGATACGCTGGCAGGCCTTGCGATGAGTATTTTGAAGCACGTTCCGAAACCCGGGGAGAAGTTCCTCTGGAAAGATTTTGAATTTGAAATTGTTGACCTCGACGGCAACAGAATAGACAAGTTTATCATAAAAAAGATCGGAATTTAGCAGATCAATATCTCCTCCTGAGGCCCTTACATGAAAAAACACAAATTTCACATTGCTGCCATCGTCGTTTTTATCGTTTTATCCATTTTTGTTGCCACATATAAGCCACTGCAACATTTCCTGCCTGCACAGCAGGTTGAATTAAGCCATGGCGTTGAATATGGGGCTGTGATAAAGGATTTTCTTTTCGTTCAGGAGATCACAACACAGAAGCGGTACATCAGCAGGGTTGATTTGTACATGGCAAAGCTGCCAAGTCAGTATTCAAACGAAAACGTATTCCTCCTGCTCGATGAACAGCACAGGATCCTTTTTACTAAAAAGTTTTCGTCCGATGATTTTGGGGAAGCGCTCTATTTTTCCTTTGATTTTAAAAAGAGCTTCGACATCGGAAAACACAAAAAGGTCTATGCCTGTGTTTATTCCACCGACGGTGATCAAAGGAGTTACATCGGCCTTGCAAAAAAAGAAAACAGCAGCCTCGGGAAATTATACGTTGTTTCGATCATGAACAACGACATCGTTCAGTCGTTTGAGAAACAACAGGGCCTTGTTAATTTTAAAGGCAGCATCGGGGCACGCACCTACGAATCTGATACGTTGTTCTTTTCAATGCTGCAGATCGTTTTTTATGTACTGGCATTTTGTGTGGCCCTGTTACTTTACTTCGCCGCATCAATTGCTTCATTTATCCGCCGGAGCCGGATTTTGCCGGAATACGCTTTCCTGGGATTTTCCCTGGTTTATGGCCTTGTGATGCTTGTCATCACACCCCCTTTCATGGTGCCGGATGAACCGGCACATTTTTACAGATCTTACCAGGTTTCCGAATTCAACCTGTTCAAAACAACTGATGATTTTCCAAAATCGCTTACCGACCTGGGCTCTATTTGTGACCGGATGCAGTTCAGTACCCATGAGAAGACCACACGGAAGGAGATTCTTTCGTTGGGTAATATCAGGACAAATCCAACCGTAAGAACGACAAAAACAACCCCCGACTACATCCTGCCATATCTCCCGCAGGCCATCGGGATTGCCGCAGGCAGGCTGATGGGACTGGCCCCGTTATGGTTGTTTTATTTTGGAAGACTTTTAAATCTGCTTGCCTCGATTGCGCTTTTGTTTTTTGCAATCAGGATCACACCGGTGTTCAAATGGGTTTTTTTCCTTCTTGCCATCATGCCCATGACCTTATACCAGCTGGCCTCCCTGTCGTATGATGCTGTTACCATCGGACTCTGTTTCCTGCTGCTGGCAACCATCCTGAACCATGCGCTGAACCATGAAACGAAAATCAGTGGCAGAGAGATCATCATGCTGTTTATCATCACAGCATTGCTTGCAGCGGCCAAACAGCCTTACGTGGTTATTGCATTTACATTTTTTATTATACCGGTAAAAAAGTTTGGTTCCCTCAGGAATTACCTGGCGTGTTTTGCCGGACTGGCGTTGTCCGTTGTTCTTATGACCCAAATCGGGACTGTGGGCAAGGCCGTCCTTGGGAAATCCGGCAGTATTTACAGCGCTCCTGCAAAAATTACCCTGGCGGCAAATCCGGGACCGGATTTGGCTGAAGAGGAACAAAACCTGAAACTCCATACCGCAATGCTTCCAATGCTCCCGCATTCTCCTGAAAACCTGAATGCTGCGGAGGAACAATCTGAACCACCATCTGCCGGGGTAAAACCTGTTAACCAGCCACAGCCGGATGATGCCACCCGGGTGAACCCACAGGTACCTGTGGATCCCATCGACCCTCCGGCACAAAAAAAATATATCCTTCAGGACCCTGTCAGATTTATAGGGATACTTTACAATACCCTTGGAAAATCGTTAAACCTCTACCTCACCAGTTTTGTCGGACTTTTTGGTTGGATTGATGCACCATTGCCGGCGTCCATAACTTATGCCTATCTTTTTTTTCTGATCATATTTTCCCTTTTCGGAACATTTAAAGCGAGCGGGTTGGGCCTGATTCAGAAAGGAATACTGGCCTCCGTTTTCCTGACAGGTTTTGTACTGATAGAGACTGCTCTCTATGTCTATTGCAACCCTGTCGGATGCGATGCCATTACAGCAGTCCAGGGACGATATTTCATTGCCATCGGACCATTGTTCTTCCTGCTTTTTTTGAATCAGATATATTATGGATCCTGGAAAAAAAGGGTCCTCTCCTCATCCAAAAGGCAGGGAGGAAAAAAACTGCCTTATCCATCCTCCGTTACAGCCTCCTGTGAAGAGATACTTCTGCCAAAATCAATGCCCTGGATTGCGATGCTGATTGCAGGTATCTCACTGACGACTTCTTTGTTTGTCATCCTCGAAAGGTTTTATGTGATTTCTATGTAATCAAAATGTTGTGACTGATGATGAGTGGTTTTAACGAATCACCCCAAATGAAATTTTAATTATTTTTCCAGCCTTTTTTCCAAATCAGACTTTTGGTATCCGTTTATTATTCAGTACAGATAACAAAAGAAAATGTCCCGATTTTACCTGTTCATAATTATATTTTGTATTTTTGCACTTATTGTTCGCAAAGGTTTTGTGTGAAATAACATATCGTTATGAATAACAAAACGTTGCAACATTTTGTTATTGGTATCAGTTCAAAAGAATTCAACTAAGCAACTATTTCAACAATCTTAATAATACCCGCATTAAAAAAAACTCAGTATGAAAAAAAACTACTTACCATCTGCGATGATCTTTTTGATGATGATGATGTTAACATTTCTCAGTTCCCCTTCAAGTGCACAACTGCCAGGATCAAAATCGCCAACTGTCGATGCTGAAGTATCTTTGCTCCCGAACATTTCGGAATTATGTATCGGGCAAACCGTTTTGGTTCCGATTCATGTTTCAGGAGACAATGTTCTGAGCATAGAATTAATATTGGAATTCAATCACAGCGTACTTACCCCGGCTCCCGGCCCCGGGTATGCAAATGTTTACCCGGGTTTTATTCCTACGTATAATTATTCCTACCTCACCTTTACCAATACATCGTATCTGGTACTTGAAAAGAGCAGTTTTACGGGTACGAATTTCAGTGGAGACAAAATTATCGACCTTGCATTTATTTACCAGGGAGGAACTACCTCAATCCACCTCAGAAAAACTCCTGATCCCACGCCTCCTCCGATATGCAAATTGTGGAACGACTTTGGCTTCCAAATTACCCCGGTTAGTTATTTCGATAATGTGGTTACCGGTTATCCAAATCTGGTTGTTGGGACCCTCAGTTCAAATCAGACAATTTGCACGGGATCTGTTCCTGCACTTTTAACATCAACAGTTCCAAACGGAACGGCTCCGCAATATCAGTGGCAGAGTTCAACGGATAATATCACCTATAACATAATCCCCGGAGCAACTTTAAGTACCTATCAGCCCCTGGCTCTTGCAACAACTACCTATTTCAGGCAATTACAAAACTCCACAAATACCTGTGCCGGTCCGCTGCCAACGCTGCCAGTCGTGATCACGGTAAATCCATACTTGCCGGTCAGCATTTCTATCGCGCCTTCAGGGAATCCGGTTTGTTCAGGCACCAGTGTTACATTTGCTGCTACTCCCACCAACGGAGGGCTTACTCCTGCCTATCAGTGGAAAGTTGATGGTGTAGATGTGGCCGGAGCGACCAATGCAACATATTCATACGTCCCGGTTAACAACAATGCGATTACGTGTGTTTTGACATCCAGCGAAATGTGTAAAACCGGAAGTCCTGCCACATCGAATACCGTTACCATGATTGTCAATCCGCTCCTTCCTGTCAGTTTGACAATCTCAACTCCGGCAACCTTAGTTTGTGCCGGCACCCCGGTCACTTTTACTGCCACGCCGGTAAACGGAGGCACAACACCTGCTTTTCAATGGCGGGTGAATGGCACAATTTCCGGCACCAACAGCCCTGTATTTACTTATACTCCGGCAGATGGCGATTTTGTTACCTGCCTGATGGCGTCCAGTGAAACATGCGGCACCGGAAATCCGGCAACCTCCAACACACTGACAATGACTGTGAGTCCATCCCTTACAGCAAGCATCACGATTACACCATCAGCAAATGGCGTATGTGCCGGAGCCCCGGTCACATTCACATCGGTATCGGTAAATGGCGGGGTTACTCCTGCATATCTTTGGAAGATAAATGGCATTGGTGCACCCGGTGCAACCAATTCAACGTTCACCTATAACCCCAATAATGGAGATATTGTCCGGTGTGAGATTACGTCGGATCTGACTTGCGTAACAAACAAGCCTGCCGTATCGAACAATGTTACCATGATTGTTAATCCGCTCGTTCCTGTCAGTGTCACGATTGCTGGTTCAGCAAATCCAGTCTGTGCCGGAACTTCTGTAACTTTCACGGCAACGCCGGTCAACGGCGGATTGGCTCCTGCCTATCAGTGGCAGGTAAATGGAACGGCTGTCGGCCCCAACAATCCTTCTTATTCTTATGCTCCGGCCAACGGAGATGTGGTCACCTGCGTTCTGACATCCAACGAAGCTTGTACAAGCGGCAATCCGGCCACATCAAATAACGTGACAATGACAGTTACTCCGCTACTGCCTGTAAGTGTATCGATTTCCGGCTCAGCGAATACGGTATGTGCCGGGACTTCGGTTGCCTTTAACGCGACCCCGGTCAACGGAGGAACCACGCCGTCATACCAGTGGAAAGTCAACGGAACTGGTGTTGGAACAAACAATCCAACCTATTCTTTTGTTCCGGTCAATGGCGACATCGTTAGTTGTGAACTGACTTCGAACGAAACCTGTATCAGCGGCAACCCGGCAACATCGAATCCGGTGTCAATGACCGTGAATCCAATGTTACCTGTCAGCCTCACCATTACTCCGTCAGCAAACGGTATTTGCGCAGGCTCACCGGTCACCTTTACTTCGGCTATTGTGAATGGTGGTGTGGCTCCTGCTTATCAATGGAAAGTAAATGGAATTAATGCAAACGGTGAAACCAATTCAACGTATTCTTTTAGTCCCGTTAACGGTGATGTTGTTACCTGCGAGTTAACTTCCAACGAAATCTGTGTGAGCGGCAACCCTGCCATTTCCAACAGTGTGACAATGACCGTGAACCCGATCCTGCCCGTTGGTGTTTCTGTTTCGGCCAGTGCCAATCCGGTATGCAATGGTGTTTCAGTTACCTTTACAGCGACCCCGGTAAATGGGGGATCTACACCATCTTACCTTTGGATGCGTAATGGAATACCTGTCGGAACCAATAGCGCTGTTTTTTCATATACCCCTGCCAACAATGATGTAATTACCTGTGTTTTAACATCAAGTGAAATATGTGTTTCGGGAAGCCCGGCAGTATCAGCCCCGGTTACCATGACTGTTAATCCACTGCTTCCGGTAAGCCTTTCAATTATTGCATCCGCCAACCCTGTTTGCGCCGGAACTACTGTCCTCTTTACTGCAACTGCCATAAATGGTGGAACTACTCCTTCGTACCAGTGGAAAGTTAACGGTTCAAATGCAGGAACAAACAGTTCAACATATTCTTATGCTCCGGCCAACAATGACCTGGTTACCTGTGAAGTGACATCCAGTGAAGGATGCACTACTGGAAATCCTGCTACTTCGAACACCATCACAGCAACTCATACTCCAGTTCTTCAGGTAGGTTCGATCAGTGCAGACCAGACGATTTGTTCGGGAATTGCTCCCGCACAATTAGACGGGATCGCGCCTTCAAACGGAACATCACCGACCTATCAATGGCAGAGTTCACTTGATAACAATACGTTTAACAATATCAACGGAGCAACCCTGCTTAATTATCAGCCGGGTGCCCTGACAACGACTACTTATTACAAACAGATGCAGGACGCTGCCGGTACCTGTGGCGGACCACTGCCGACCAACACGGTTACTGTTACAGTCAACCCGAATCTGCCGGTAGCTGTTGCTGTTACTCCTTCGGCCAACCCGGTTTGCAACGGACTTTCAGTTACTTTCACAGCATCACCGATCAATGGTGGCACAACTCCTCTTTACCAGTGGTTTGTGAACGGTATCGCATCAGGAACCAACAGCGCGACCTATGCTTATACTCCGGCAAACAATGACGTTGTTACCTGTCAGCTGACGTCGAGTGAAACATGTACACTGGGGAATCCGGTCATGTCGAATACGGTGACCATGGCAGTTTTTGACAATCTCCTTCCAGGCTCCATCAGCGCCGACCAGACAATCTGTTCGGGCATCATACCGGCACAGTTAAACGGGATCGCTCCTTCAAACGGAACGAGCCCTGT